>NZ_CP128399.1:987053-1316071 GCF_030389965.1 Candidatus Chlorohelix allophototropha | reverse complement strand
CCGCGTAAAAGAAGCCGTTTTGAGAGCCAAAATAGATGGTGTTTCCGGCTACTGCGGGCGTATCAACGATAGGTCCGGAGGTAAAGAACCATTTCTTATCGCCTGTTTTTATATCAATCGCATAGAGCGCGCCATAGTCTGAACCAAGATAAATAGTATCCCCCACAATTACGGGCGAGCCAGGTAAATCCTGCCCGTAAGTTTTTGCCCATAAGCGGTTGAGAGGAGTGTTAATTTTAGCGTCAAGCGCACGAGTTCTACCGGGATTTAAGCCGCTATTGGGCCAGCTTTGCCCGCTGCTATCTCCGCTGCTTTGGGCAGCAGGTCCGGTTGGAGTAGGCGGAAGCGGTACGGCGGTGCTTAAATCAAGGTCGGTTGCCATTGTAGCGATTGCATTTGCCGTCTGGAGATTGCCGACATTTAGCCCGTTGTTTCCCACTAATGGGGCAGGCGTACCGTTTGCTACTTTTGTGGCGCTATCGGTGTTATTTCCGGTAGTATTTGAGGTAAGGATTAGGAAGAAGGCGATAGCCAACCCCACCAGCACCATCACTAGGGCAATTTCAAGACCGCGTCCTTGTTTTTTTCTAGGTGTGCCGTTTGACGGCTTAATCGTGGTAGGAACTGCGGCGTTATTCTTAGACGAAGTATCGCGAACCAACACCGCTTGACGGTTTTCCGGTGGGTCGTTATCGAGTTCAACGCCGGGTTGGTTGGATTTCGGTTTGGCTTTTTTGTCGGGTTTATTTTCCAAAGCCGTTCTCCTTTTTTACTTCATATGGGCGAGAAACTTGCCGTTTTTGTACTAATAATAAGCGCCGGAAGATTAACCTTCCGGCGCGTCATATCCCCTACTTCTTTACTTCTTCAGAAGGGGCATCAGGTGATATCGCATCGGGTGATGCCAACGATAGCATTTCGCCCTGAGTGCGCCCTGCCAGTTGGATTTGCGATTGGTTGCGCAAGGATAGCCCGAAGATGTTGATAAAGCCTACAGAGGCTTCGTGTTTGAACTGGTCGCCTTTGTCGTAGGTTGCCAACGCGAAGTTATAGAGTGATTTAGGCGAATCACAGGAGGCTTTTATCACATTGCCCTTGAACAGTTTGACCGTAACTGTACCACTTACATAGCGTTGACTACTGGCTACATAGGCGGCAAGGTCTTGGTGGAGGGGGCTGAACCATAAGCCGTTGTAAACCAGATCACCGTATTCGGCGGCTACCCGGGTTTTGAAACGCGCCGAGTCTTTGGTTAGGGTGAGGTCTTCCAGCCAGCGATGGGCGCGGTGCAGTACAATTGCAGCGGGCGCTTCGTAAATTTCGCGACTTTTGATACCCACCAGGCGGTTCTCGATGTGGTCAATGCGCCCAATGCCATGCCGTCCGGCAATTTCATGTAGTTTGGTAATTAGGGTCACACCGTCCATACGCTCACCGTTTAGAGCGACCGGAATACCACGCTCGAACTGGATTTCCACATATTCGGCGTTATCGGGTTGCTTGTCTGGGTTTGCCGTCCACTCGTAAACTTCTTCGGATGGCTCGTTGCGGGGGTCTTCCAGCGGTCCCGCCTCGATGCTACGCCCCCACAGGTTTTGATCGACGCTGTAGCGTTTCTGGCTGACCGAGAGCAAGGGGATGTTATTTTGAGCAGCATACTCGATTTCTTCATCGCGAGTCATGCGCCATTCACGCACCGGAGCAATGATTTTCAAATCAGGCGCTAACACGTTTACCGAGATATCAAAGCGCACCTGATCGTTGCCTTTTCCAGTACAGCCATGTGCTACGGCAGTAGCGCCTTCTTCGCGTGCTACCTGTACCAGATTCCAGGCGATTAGTGGGCGTGCCAACGCGGTTGCCAGCGGGTATTCGCCTTCGTACAATGCGCCTGCTTGAAGCGCGGGCCAAATGAAATATTTAACGAATTCTTCTTTAACATCGCGTACCAAGGCGTTAACTGCGCCGATTTCAAGGGCGCGCTTACGGATGGATTCAAGGTCGCGGTCATTTGCTCCCACATCTACAGTGAGCGTAACCACGTCCATATCATATTTTTCTTTAATCCATTTAATTGCAACGCTGGTATCAAGACCACCGCTATATGCCAGTACAACCTTCTGCATTGTTCTCTCGTTCTCCTCGCAGAAATAATAATTATGTCATGTAACAGGTTGATTGTAACATAAGGGACATATCACATGCAATATACCGCTTAGCTTCGTGAAAGAAGGCGGTTTATTGTCTCAACTGTAATTCCCTCCAGCGATGGCACTACTAGGTTCGCACCTGCTGCCCGTAAACTATCTTCGCTGTGATGTCCTACAAAGGTGATAGCAATGCTTTTCATACCCCCGGCTGTCGCCGCTTCGATGCCAGCTACCGCATCTTCCATAACCAAACAGTTCTGGGGAGGGACTCCCATTCGTTGTGCTGCTACCAGAAAGACTTCTGGGTCGGGTTTACCTCGTTTAGTGTCCTCCATACCGACAATAGCCTGAAAATACGGTAGGCTTTCGGTAATTTCGGTAATCATCTCGAGGTTTTTATGGGGTGCGCTACTGCCAAGCGCCTGTTTATAGCCGGCAGCTTTCAATCCATCCAACAATTCGCGCACACCGGGCAATAAATCAATCCCGTGACGCGCTTCTGCTCGATAGTAAAGCTCTTTTTGCTCGCCCAATTGTGCAATTTCTTCGGGAGTATGTCCGGGGAAAAGTGCGCCGATAATCTCAGGGTTGCGTCTGCCGAAGGTAGCGGTAAAATCATCGCGGGTAAAGGGCATCTTCAAGTCCTGTGCCAGTTGCACCCAGGCTTGGAAATGAAGCTCTCCGGTATCTACCAGCGTACCATCCACATCCCAGATTACCGCGTATAGGTTCTGTTCAGACAAAGATAATTCCCTCACTTATAAATTTGCTACAAAAATGAACTAGTATAACAGGCTAGATTATACTACTTTCCGCTTGAAACTACATAGGCAAATTTAACTATCAGGCAGCTTTAGATTAGAGGGTATAAAACGAAAAAGCCGCAGCGACCTATCTTGGCACTACCCTGCGGTAGGACTATTTTCGGTGCTGAGGCGTTTCACTTCTAGGTTCGGGATGGAGCTAGGTGGGTCCACCACGCTCTTGCCACGGCTTTTTCGTTTTCTAAATTGGTAGAGAGGCACAACCCCTCTGTCGAATAGAGTTTCATCAATCCAAAGCTTTTCAAAGAAAATTGTTTCATTCTATTGCGTTTTAACTTACTTCATTCAATACGAGCGAGTAACCCTTTACTCTAGTGTCTCCCATAATTAAGCGATAGACTTAACAGGGGAGTTAGAAGAAAGGAATACGACCATTAGTAGCGGTTAGCTTAACGCCTCGCGACGCTTCCACTTCCGCTCTATCAAGGTGGTAGTCTACCACCGGTCTGGGAAGAATTATCTTGGGGCGGGCTTCCCACTTAGATGCTTTCAGCGGTTATCCCTTCCGAACGTAGCCATCCAGCCGTGCCCTGCGGACAACTGGCATACCATTGGTTCGTCCATCCCGGTCCTCTCGTACTAAGGACAGCCCCCCTCAATCTTCCTACGCCCACAGCGGATAGAGACCGAACTGTCTCACGACGTTCTGAACCCAGCTCGCGTGCCGCTTTAATGGGCGAACAGCCCAACCCTTGGGACCTACTCCAGCCCCAGGATGCGACGAGCCGACATCGAGGTGCCAAACCTTGCCGTCGATGTGAACTCTTGGGCAAGATAAGCCTGTTATCCCCGGGGTAGCTTTTATCCGTTAAGCCACGGCCTTTCCACTCAGCACCGTGGGATCACTAAGCCCTACTTTCGTACCTGCTCGACCTGTGCGTCTCGCAGTCAAGCTCCCTTATACCTTTGCGCTCATTGGCTGGTTTCCATTCAGCCTGAGGGAACCTTTGGGCGCCTCCGTTACCTTTTGGGAGGCGACCGCCCCAGTCAAACTACCCACCAGACACTGTCCTCCGAAGAGTTAGAGCCAAAACGTCAGAAGAGTGGTATTTCACCGTTGCCTCCACCTAACCCAAAAGTCAGGCTTCTCAGGCTCCCACCTATCCTACGCATCTAACGCCCTAGTCCAATGTCAAGTTGTAGTAAAGCTCCACGGGGTCTTTTTGTCCTGCTGCGGGTAACCTGTATCTTCACGGGTTTTTCAATTTCGCCGAAGCCCTCGTTGAGACAGCGCCCAGATCGTTATGCCTTTCGTGCGGGTCGGAACTTACCCGACAAGGAATTTCGCTACCTTAGGACCGTTAGAGTTACGGCCGCCGTTCACTGGGGCTTCAATTCAGAGCTTGCACCCCTCCTCTTAACCTTCCAGCACTGGGCAGGCATCAGCCCCTATACTTCCGCTTTCGCGTTCGCAGAGACCTAAGTTTTTGTTAAACAGTCGCCTGGGCCACTTCACTGCGGCTGTCCAGAGCTCTGGTCGTATAGACCTACACCCCAAACAGCACCTCTTCTCCCGAAGTTACGAGGTCATTTTGCAGAGTTCCTTAACGAAGGGTCTTTCGTTCACCTTGGTATTCTCTACCCGTCTACCTGTGTCGGTTTGCGGTACGGTCGCTCTCTCTCTCCTTAGAGGCTTTTCTCGGCAGTTCAGCTTCACCAGACTTGGGTTTGGCAAGCCGCACCCTCACTGTCACCTCTCGACCTCCGCCAGGGCTTTTCTCCCCAGCCTCATCGATCTACCAGCTTCGATGTGCCGCAGCACACTCCGGCTAGCTCCCTGCGTTACCCCATCAGTCCGAACGATTAAGAGCGGTACTGGAATATCAACCAGTTGTCCATCGGTTTCGGCTCTCGCCTACACCTTAGGCCCGACTGACCCGAAGTGGATTAACCTTGCTTCGGAAACCTTAGACTTTCGGTGTGCTTGTTTCTTGCAAGCAATACGCTACTCATACCGGCATTCTCTCTTGTAGTCGCTCCCTCACTAACCTTACGGTGTGGTTCGTCGCTCCTACAATGCTCCCCTACCGCGTGCTTTCGCACACCTGGAGCTTCGGTAAGTGGCTTGAGCCCCGCTAAATTGTCGGCGCCCCATCACATTTGACCAGTGAGCTATTACGCACTCTTTCAAGGGTGGCTGCTTCTAAGCCAACCTCCTGGTTGTTTACGCGCTGAGACATCCTTTACCACTTAGCCACTATTTAGGGACCTTAGCTGCCAGTCCGGGTTGTTTCCCTCTCGACGACGGATGTTAGCACTCGCCGTCTCACTCCCTGACATAGCTGATGGCATTCGGAGTTTGGTTAGGTTTGGTAAGCTTGCGCCCCCTAGCCTATTCAGTGCTCTACCTCCACCAGCCTTTTTCAGAGGCTGTACCTAAATACATTTCGGGGAGAACCAGCTATCTCCAAGTTCGTTTGGCATTTCACCCCTAACCTCAGTTCATCCCCCATTTTTGCAACAATGGTGGGTTCGGTCCTCCACCGCCTTTTACAGCGGCTTCAACCTGACCAAGGTTAGCTCACCTGGTTTCGGGTCTCAATCCCTGCAACTTCACGCCCTATTCAGACTCGCTTTCGCTCCGGCTCCGGGTGTATCTCCCTTAACCTTGCTACAGAAATTAACTCGCCGGTCCGTTCTACAAAAAGTACGCCATCAGGATTGCTCCCTCTGACTGTTTGTAAGCTGACGGTTTCAGGATCTATTTCATTCCCCTTGTCGGGGTGCTTTTCACCTTTCCCTCACGGTACTTGTTCACTATCGGTCATCAAGAGTATTTAGCCTTGGGAAGTGGTCTCCCCAGCTTCACACGGGATTTCACGTGCCCCGCGCTACTCAGGTGCCGCCTGACCAATTTCTGCTTTCGACTACGGGGCTATCACCCGCTCCGGCAGGCCTTCCCAGGACCTTTCGTCTAGCTTCCATCGTATCATATTTGGCGGTCCTACAACCCCGAAAGATAAATCTCTCGGTTTAGGCTCCTCCCCGTTCGTTCGCCACTACTTGGGGAATATTCTCTTTTCCTCGGCTTACTTAGATGTTTCAGTTCAGCCGCTTGCCTCTCCTTGCGGAGTAACGAGCCATCACGCTCGTTGGGTTGCCCCATTCGGATATCTACGGTTACGTCTGCCAGCGACTACCCGTAGCTTTTCGCAGCTTAGCCACGTCCTTCTTCGGCTCTTGATGCCTAGGCATCCCCCGTCAGCCCTTACTACCTTTGCTTGCTTAACTCCCCCGTTAAGTCCCTCGCTTATTCCGAGACACTTTTACAGGTTACTCTTACAATTTTCTTTATTTCTTTGGACCTCAAATCCTCTATTCGCTTTTTAATGTGCTTGTTCGGTAGTTATTTTAACAACCGAAGAGTGATAGAGAACCTTCTTTGCAGGTTCTGTTTTATGCCCTGTTACAACCCACCGCTCTTTTCATTGGTTCTTTTAGAACCGTACAGGTTTTCGTTTCCTCCAGTAAAGAAATCCGAGTTGAGGCTACTTTTCGGCTATGCCTACTTTCGCACTTACTCTGACAACCTCGTTACCTTCACCGGTTACGATATTGACCTGGGATAACTGATCGTGAGATCAGCTCTAATCCCTAGAAAGGAGGTGATCCAGCCGCAGCTTCCGCTACGGCTACCTTGTTACGACTTCGTCCCAGTCACTAATCCCACCCTCGACAGCTGCCTCCTTGCGGTTAGCACACCGGCTTCAGGTGTTACCAGCTTCCATGACGTGACGGGCGGTGTGTACAAGACCCGGGAACATATTCATCGCACCGTGCTGATGCGCGATTACTAGCAACTCCGACTTCAAGCAGGCGAGTTGCAGCCTGCTATCCGAACTGAGACTGGCTTTTTGCGATCCGCTCCACGTCGCCGTCTCGCTTCGCTTTGTACCAGCCATTGTAGCGTGTGTGTAGCCCAGGACGTAAGAGCCATGCTGACTTGACGTCATCCCCACCTTCCTCCGGTTTCCTACCGGCAGTCGCGCTAGATCTTTCAACTAACACTAGGGGTTGCGCTCGTTGCGGGACTTAACCCAACATCTCACGACACGAGCTGACGACAGCCATGCAGCATCTGTACTACTCGTCTTGCGACCAGAACGTTTCCGCCCTTGAACGTAGTATGTCAAGCCCTGGTAAGGTTCTTCGCGTTGCGTCGAATTAAACCACACGCTCCGCTGCTTGTGCGGGTCCCCGTCAATTCCTTTGAGTTTTAATCTTGCGACCGTACTCCCCAGGCGGAACACTTATTGCGTTAGCTACGGCACGCAGGGGGTCAATTTCCCCGCACACCTAGTGTTCATCGTTTACTGCTAGGACTACCAGGGTATCTAATCCTGTTTGCTCCCCTAGCCTTCGCGCCTCAGCGTCAGACACAGCCCAGATAGTCGCTTTCGCCACTGGTGTTCCTCCCGATATCTACGCATTTCACCACTACACCGGGAATTCCACTATCCTCTGCTGCTCTCTTAGCCTGCCAGTATCACTCGACCCTCCCCGGTTTAGCCGGGGGCTTTCACGAGTAACTTAACAAGCCGCCTGCGCGCCCTTTACGCCCAGTAAATCCGGACAACGCTTGCACCCTACGTATTACCGCGGCTGCTGGCACGTAGTTAGCCGGTGCTTATTCCTGTGGTACCGTCCTTGCTCTTCCCACAGAAAAGGGCTTTACATCCCGAAAGACTTCATCGCCCACGCGGCGTTGCTCGGTCAGGGTTTCCCCCATTGCCGAAAATTCCTTGCTGCTGCCTCCCGTAGGAGTCTGGGCCGTTTCTCAGTCCCAGTGTGGCTGACCATCCTCTCAGACCAGCTACTGATCATCGCCTAGGTAGGCTTTTACCCCACCTACTAGCTAATCAGACGCAGGCCCCTCCTTCAGCGCATTGCTGCTTTAGTGTCTCCACCGTATGCGGTATTAGCCTCTCTTTCGAAAGGTTGTCCCCCACTAAAGGGCAGGTTCCCACGTGTTACTCACCCGTTTGCCACTTGAGTATTGCTACTCCCGTTCGACTTGCATGCATTAGGCACGCCGCCAGCGTTTATCCTGAGCCAGGATCAAACTCTTCACACCTTTTCTTTTTACCTCGTTACCTTGCGGTCCCGAAGCTCAAAAGGCGAATTGACAGAGCTAAAAAAACCTTGCTTGAATATGTTCTCTATCACTCTTCGATTATTAACGTACCACCTTCACGCCCGCTCTCCTCAAAGCCTTATCCAGCCTTTGTTTCCTGCGAGTTGCGTCCGACATAAATACCAGCGTTTCTTTCAACGCTCCTCAACCTTATGTTTTTGGGTTGGGGCTTTGGGAAGTTGTTTCCCTCTGGTGTATCTCTGTGAGCTTGTTTTGTACCCCTGTTCGGAGTGCTTGGATAATATACCACCGCGCCCTCTCTTTGTCAAGCCTTTTTAGGGTCATTTTCTAGGAGGGTTTTGACTTAGTAGAAAATGCCTACTTCTATCTATTCAGCCCTCCGCTTATTCCACTACCCCCGCTTCGGAAATACCCAATTAAAAAGGCTCTCCCCTCGTTCAAAACGAGAAGAGAGCCATTATTTGATACCGATTCTACTTGCTTAAGCCGAGTAGTTTCTGGAGTTTGTCCAAATCTTGCTGAGCAAGACTCAGTTCTTTCTGGTAAGTGGTAAGGTCGCCACCTAGCCGCGCCGTATCAGCCTTTTTCAAGTGAGCTTGGCTAGAAAGAATATACTCGGCTACCGAAGCCGGCTCTGGAGTGACACCACCCGGTGCAGGAGTACCGACAGGCACAGTTACCACCGGTGTTGTAGTTGTACCGGGGGTTGGCTGTGTACCGCCGCTGGTAGTATCACCGGGCGCAGGGTTAGGTTGCGCTTGGAAGACCTTTGTAAGCGCTTCCGTCAGGTTATTCCCAGTTGCTATCCGATTATCCGAAGTGCCTACCACCACCGTATTAAGTTGTGGAATCGGGTTGCTACTATTGCTCAAATAATATGGCAATACGTATAGCACCGATTTATCAATCGGAATGATGATGATAGGACCTGCCTCGAATTTTGAACCGCCCTGATTTAACAGGTTGCGATAACGTGAGAACTCTTGATCATTCGAGAGTGTTGAGAAGAACTGTGTTGGACCGTTGACGTTCACCGAACCGGGGAAGTCATAAATAACCAACTTGCCATAATTTTCTCCATCCATCCGAGCAGCCATCCACGCAACCATATTGCGTTTGCCTTGCGGCTCAAATGGTTGGATCAACACAAATTCTGGTTTGGTTTGTCCTCCCGGTAATTGAGTTACCAGATAGGTAGCCGGAAGCGCCTGACCCGCCTGATCCGGGCGAGGGTCTTGCGGCAACTGCCACTGATCGCTACGGGTATAATAAGCAGTTGGGTCATCCACATGGTAAGTGAGGTACAACAGACTTTGCCATCGGAATAAATCTTCCGGATAGCGGAAGTGTGCTTTTATGTCTGCCGGGATACTGCTGGAAGGCTTGAACAGTGTAGGATAAATATTCGCCCATGTTTTAACCAACGGATCAGTATCGTCCACGATGTAGAAGGACATTGTGCCGTCATACGCATCTGTTACGATTTTGACCGAATTACGAATGTAGTTAACGGTTTTGGCGCTATCCAGATAACCTGCGTGTGGGTAACGTTGGGTTGAGGTATAGGCATCTACTATCCAGTACATACGCCCACCGCTCACCACGAGATATGGATCCGAGTCCAATCGCAGGAAAGGCGCTACCAGCCGAATCCTGTCTGTGACGTTGCGGTTGATTAGCAATTTGCTATTATCGCCAACCGAGTCGCTGATTAACAGGTTGAAATCGCCCAATTTAGCGGAAAACGCCAGTTTCACAAAGAAGTTATCCAGTTTGATACCACCTTGTCCTGCGTAGGCGTAAGTGGCGTTATCTCCGCTTTGCCCAGCCGTTTTACCGGGTATCGCTTCGGTGAAAGGATAATCAATTTCAGGCAGCTTAGTGCCGACAATCGCGTAATCGGTGCGGTTATTGTAAGAACTACCGTAATAGATTCGCGGTTGATCCATCTTTAACACACCGGTGCTACTGATAGGGAAGCTCTGGGTAATCAAATTGACTGGTTGTCCCTGTGAGTCAAACTGGTTAACCGGGCTGGCTTGGAAGCCGTATCCGTGAGTGTATTGCACATGCTGGCTTTGCCAAGTCTGTGCGTTTGCATCCAGATTGCTGATACGCAACTCGCGGGCGCTAATCATCACTTGGGTTAGATTACCGTTTCGCAGCGGGTAACGATCAATGTCAACATCCTCAAAATTGTAGTAACGACGTAAAGTTTCGCGTTGGTCATACACCGCGCGTACCTTGTCGTAATCCCACAACCGGATATTATCCACCACTAAAGGATTTTGCTGTACATCTTGCTGAGTTAACGCTACTGTACCTTGGAAAGGAATTCGTTCCAACTTGTCCAAACCGAAAGCTTTGCGAGTCTGTTCGATTGTGTTGCTGATATATTTTGATTCTTTGGTAATTTCGTTGGGTTTCACGCTGAAGTTCTGGTAAAGGGAGGGGAACACCCCGCCTATCAGGATGGTAGCGCCCAACCATACGCCGGCTGCTCCTATCAGGAGCGTAGTACCAAGCCGTTCGTTTCGCACGAAAATATTGGCAAGCAATAAAACCGCCGCTGCCAGCACAATTATTGAAAGAATATTGTTGGCTGGAAATTGCGATTCCACATCGGTTGCACTTGCGCCCGGTGTTACGCCACGCGGTGAATATACCAAATTGCTGTTTGCGATTTGGTAACCCCATGCGAAAAGCGCCAACAAAAATGCGCCAAGCACTGAAACATGAGATTTTATGCCAGTAGTCAGGCTAATGGTGCGCCCTGATAGGGCAAAGTTCAAGCCGTACACCAACGCCGCTGCTATTACCGACACTACCCCCAATCCGATTAACCAGCCTTGTACGAAACTATAGAAGGGTAGATCAAATACATAAAAACCGGCGGTTTGATTAAATATTTTCTCGGTATCAGTCCAGCTTGCTGCGTTTAGATAGGTTAAGATTACCTGCCAATTGCTGGAAAAAGCGCCTGCCATTACCAAACTAACGATAATCGCAGCTACCACAAATAGAATATTCAACAGGCGCACGCTGCCACCTAACAGGGCAGTAAGCGGGTTATCAGGTGCGGCATCAATTACCGGTCCGCGTGGTCCGATACGGCGCGCTACCCATACGTTCAACATTATGACGATAAATGCGACCACCGCCGCTACTGCGAATGCGCCAATTCTGGCAATAATTCCGGTCCAGTACACGCTCTGTTGACCGATTTCCTGAAACCACATGATGTCTGCCCAGAATCCCAACAAGCCGGGCAATAATATCGCAAATACCACTACCACTACGGCAACGATAATTCCGATTATTGCTCCCCGACTAGGGCGCGGCATATTGAATTGCACCTGCGGGATATTACCTCTGCCGCCGCCGAACTGGCTAAAATCAAAATTGCCGAAAGGTTGCCGTCCGCGGGGGTTATCATCGGGGTTGCGTGGTGGTGGTCCTGAACGGCGGGAACGAAATTGGGTGAAATCAAAATTTTCAAAGGGGTCTTTAGATTTTGGGCTGTCATCATCGGAGGGTTTGTCGCGTTTGGGGTCTTTATCGGAGTCGTCGCCTCCGCCACCCCCACCGGTACCGCTCACCCTATAACCTGTGCCGCCAAAGGGTGCGGTAAAAAGCTTTCTTAGCTCTTTAAACATAGATGCTTTTCTCTTCTCTCTACTTTTCAATAATCTGATCGGCTAAGCAGGTAAACGCCAAGTAAAGTTATTGCAAGTGCCGCAACGCCCAAACTCGTGGCAAGTTGAGCGAGCGCAAACCCGGCTAATACCAGACATACTGCCATCAGGAAGAGTAATAAAGACCACCTCAGAGCTAAACGCGTATCGTTAAAACTGCTTGCGGTACGTTGTGCATTCCATCTGACCTTTTCTGAAATGGTCAGCGCTATTCTTGGAACCGCTGCTTGCAATACCTCGCTTTCTACTCTTTTTTTAGTAGACGAGGCGCGTTTACTCTTCTTCTCAGGTTGGTTCATAACCTTCCTGACTTCCCGTTCAATGGATACAGGTTCAGGAGTTATGAATTTTACCTGTTGCTTTTGAAACCTACTTCTTTTGTACGGAATGTCGGCGGCTTTTGTTTCGTTTTGTACATTTGTAGGCTTTATATTGGGTTCTACTACCGGATTTTCAGGAGTAGATGTTGCAGCTTTCATCCGCTGCTTTGCCCATTCCAGTCCGGCTATGGCGCGCTCGTTGTTCGGGTTGATTTTCAGCACCAGTTCCAGACAAGCTAGGGTTTCAGCCGGGTTGGCGCTAACGGCAGCACGCCATATCAAAGCCTGTTCGTTGGTAGGATGTAGCTTGGTAATTTCAACGAAAATGCGATAAGCTTCGCCTTGATTGCCATTTTTTGCAAGGTCAACACCCTGCTTGAAACGGCTCTCAAGCTCAGCTTGTGTGTTCAAATTCATTTATGTGTTTCTCCTCGATTGTCGGGTTGTCGGAGAAAATTAATTGATAAAGTTATAAGAATCTGCGCCTAAAAACACATTTAGCGTGGCGCACCCGGCGGAGGCGTGGCATTGATGCCTTGCGCTCGCTGCCGGGCATAGCCTGCCTCAACTTGTTGGTTATTGCGCTCATACAATACTGCCAGCGCAAGCCATCTTTCAGATCCATTTGGGTCAAGCTCAAGGCTGCGTGCAAATGCCTTGATTGCCCCTGGCACATCGCCACGTGCGGAAAGCGCCTCGCCGTATCTAGCCCAGCCCCCTGCCCAAGTCGGGGCTTGTTCGGTTACACGTTTAAAAGCTTGTGTGGCTGCTTCAAAGCGATTGCCACCACCTACCGATTGGTCATCGGGGGCGCGCATATAGGTTAACCCAAGCTCAAAATTAGCCGGAATATTGCGCGGGTCTATGCCTAGCGCCTCGTTAAGAGAAGCAATTGCTGCTTTAAAATCACCTGCATCCGCGCTTTTCCGACTGTCCAGCACCAATTTATCAATTCGGTCGGCGGTTGTCCCACTTGTACCCGCTTGCCCTGCCACAACGGTAGTTGCTTGAACAGCCGCTTGGGTAGTGGTGGCAGCAGTTTCAATTGGGGCGTTAGTGGTTACTACCGCAGTGGTTTCAGTTGGTACAGTGGTAGTTACCGTGGCAACGGTTGTGGTTGCCGATGCTGTAGGAGTAGCGGTCTCGTCAGTGGCAACCGTCTCAGTAGTTTGCGGGTTGCGCGTGACCACAAAAGCAATCGACAGCACCAAAATAGCAACCGCGATAGCGAATACTGCCAGTCTGAAGCGGCGAGAACCACTCCTGCCGGGCTGCCTACCACTCACTTTAGGGGTAGCAGTTTTCTTTTGTTTCTTATTTTTATTGCTGCCGGGAGTTGCCCTTAAAGTTGCCAGCGGGTCATCATTTTCGGGAGGGATACCGATTGGCGGGTTATCCGGCAATGGGGGGAGGGCATATGGGGTTTCGACAGTTTGCGCTGAACGCATTTTCATATCGAGTTCGCGCAAAGCATCTTTGGCGTGGCTGCTATTCGGATTAATATCTAGAGCATGTCCGAGTGCGCTGCGTTTCTCTGCCGGATTGGTAGAGGTAGTAGCAAGCCATATCCACGCAAACTCGTTGTTGGGGTCCTTGTCGGTTAATTTTCTGAAAATGTTATAAGCCTCTTCGAGGCTTCCATCTTTAACCTTCTGGATGCCTTCTTGCAGTTGCTTGGAGGAATTGCCGGTAGTCAATGATTTCCACCTTTCGGAATTTGCAGCTAATGGCAAACACATGTTATGTCATGTCATTTTACATTATAACACGCCCACGCAAGGTGGTCATCTCTTACAATTTTGTGCTTTTTATCATGGTTTCCGACTATTGTAAACAGTCAATTCATCCTTTACTCATTTAGAGAAGGGCGTTACTAACCTTGACGTTTAGATAAACGGGGCTATAGGAAATAGAAACCCGTATCGGAACTTACAAAAGAATGACAGTTTGTAGCCAGTTACCAGCAAATTTAACAGCGAATATTCGTCAAATTAGAGGTAGAAAACCCCTTTTTGACCACCTTATAGCGGGTAGCCGGTCTTACTTTGGTGCCAACCGCTCGACCCTTCCCATTTCCTCGCACTTTGCTGGCTTTGGCCGGACTGCCCAACTGCACAATTATTCCGGACAAGCCTCGTCGAATTTGCTGAGGGCTTGGCTGTCGTTGACTATTTTCCCAAGGTCGCAACACTTCCAAGCCCAAGCCTTGAGCGATTTGCAATTCGTCGTGTACCAAACTGACTATCGCCGTCCACAACTCAAACTGGCTCGGATAGCGCAAGCGTGGTTTTTCCCACAACAAATCTTGTTTGTCAAAACGATAGCCGTGTTCTATCGAGTAACGCCTCTTGTAATACGACCAGACTTGCGTCAGGTCAAGCTCAGTTTGACCCGACCACACATACCAACTTTCCAGAGGGTCATGGGTTTTACCACTGGCTGCCTCACGCTGTATTCGGATTATGCTCAGTGCCAGTTCAGGTGCTTCCCTCAAATGCAGCTCAGTCCATGCGCTTACTACCAGTTTGTGTCCATTTTCGTCCGTCCCAACCCACACTCGCTGCGGCAAACCGTGCGTATTGGGATCATTACATTGGAAACGAGCACCGTGTTTAGCGGGAGCGCCGCGACCTCGTTTCTGCTCATCTCTCACCACTTTTCGATAGAATACTCGGTTAGACTTGAGCCGCAGCAGCAAGTCATAGTCCTTACTGCTATTTTGAATAAATGCTTTGGTGGGGTAGTACCGGTCTCCCAGATTGAGCGGTCTTTCAGCAAAATATGGGCGCAATTCGCTCAGTTGCTGGCTGGCTACCTCTGCTGGTGTTTGACTGGTTTTGATCCTGCGGTTGGAGACAATGTATGTATGGCTACTGGTTTGAGCCGGCACCACCACCACGGTCGAGAATTGCCAACCCACGGTCACGGGCTTATCACAATTGGGCAGATTGTGTTTGTAAAGCCAGCCACGATCTGCAGATGTAGTGCTAAAGGGTCGCTCGATATTGGTAGCATCCACTGCCAGTACCAATCTTTCACCATCGAAGGGATGAGGGGCGTAGCGCACCATGGTTTGCTCGAAGCGAGTTTGGTTAACTTGACCCATTTGCAAAGCCTCATACAAACTGGGCCATTTTCGCTCAAAATTGGGCGAAAGGGTCAGTTCCAGTACCGATTGAGCCTGGCTTTCTGTCATAAGGGCATCCGCCAGATTAAACAATGCGTCACTGGCGTATTCAAAGCAGTCATAGATTTCGTGCCGAAATTCTTTAAGTGTGTTAAGGTTCATACGAGTAGTGTCCTTTCTCAATTAGAACATTACTCGTCTGGGCAAGTTGTGCCAACACTGCTTGCCCTTTGGTTTATCTAAACGTCAAACTAACCTTTGCTTTATTTGATAGATTCCCCGGGCTACTTATAGTCCTAAAAATTAGCGCTATAGGGCAATCTAATTGTGGTTTAATGAAATCAAACCACTATGTTGTGGCTGAACAACTACAAATATTTTGCGAAAATCTCATCATAAAGCTGTTTCTGAGATGGGTCGGGAATAGCCGCAAGCTGAGTTGACGGTGCAAAATGTAAGGTTGCTGCTGTATTCGCCCAAATACCTGCGGCGATGCCCCCCAAAATTGCTGCGCCTTGTGCAGAGGCGGAGGGCGTATCCACTATCCATAATTCGCGTCCAAGAATATTTGCAAGCATTTGCCGCCATTTTGGTTCTACACTGCCACCCCCTGCCATCCGCAGCGTAGTTATGCTTTCTGTACCGGACAACGCTTCAAGCGCCACTCGAATCCCAAAAGCAACCCCTTCTAAAGCTGCATGTAAAAAATGTTCTCGGCGATGGTCAATACGCATTCCTAGAAATGCCCCTGTACTTGCCGGATTGGGATGGTGAGAACGTTCTCTTGTTAGGTACGGTAGGAAGGATAACCCGTCAGAACCGGGCGAAATGGTTTCGATACTGCTATAAAGCTCATCCCAACTTGCGTTGAGTACTCGCCGCACCCAATCCAACGCCAGACCCCCGTTCTGAACCGCTGCCATATTGTACCAACTTGCTTCGGTGGCAGCGCGATAAAGATGAGTACGTCCGCTTGAGTCAGGTAGTGGCTTGTTGCATAGCTGTAGAAACTGTGCGCCTGTTCCCATTGTAAATTGAACCACTTCGGTATCAAACAAACCTGTACCGAGCGCTGCCGCCGCAGTGTCGGCTGCTCCGGTAGCCACTGGAATTCCGGTCGGTAAGCCGAGAACTTCTGCGGCTTGTTTGGTGAGCGTTCCGGCAATAGCCTGCGAGGGTAGCAGCGGTGGTAATAATTGAGGATCCAGTTCAAGTTCAGTAATAACATCGTCCAGCCATTCATCGGCAATCAAATCATAAAGCAAAGTTGCTGAGGCATCACTGGGGTCAGCCGCTGCAACCCCCGTCAGGCAAAACCTTATCCAGTCTTTAGGCTGGAAAGCCCACCGTGCCGCGTTATAAATATCCTGTTCATATTTAGCCAACCAGCAAAGAATCGGTCCCGCCATTCCCGGCACAAGCGGATTTGCCAGTCGGTTTAAAGTTGCTTGCGGTAAATTCCGGTATTGCTCTAAAACGGATTCTGCGCGGTTATCAGCCCAGAGGATTGCGGGACGTATAAATTCCCCCGCGCTATTTGCCAGAACAACGCCATGCATCTGTCCGCTAAGCCCGATACCCTCAATCTTGACTCCCTCTAGAATGGCTAAAGCGTTCCGAACTGCTGTAATCGTAGCTTCCCACCACTCGTTCGGGTTGCTCTCCGCCCAACCGGGTTGCTCGGAAATGACCGAATATTCCCCTTTGCTACTGCTTAAGGTGTGCCCCAGTTCATCAATTACGACAACTTTAACCGAGCTAGTGCCAAGGTCAATGCCAAGTAATCCCATAACTATAGAACCTCATCGTGTAGATACTACAGAAGATACTGTGGTGAGCTTATGGCTAGGACGAAATCAAGCTGCTTTCTGGTAAGCATCTAGCGCAATCTGGTAAATTTCGTCTTCACATTCGTAACTTAGTAAACGAGGCGAGGGCAATTTATTGAAAAGTTTTACTTCCAATATTTCATAAAAATCATGATGTGCATTCAACTGAGTTACTTCAGCATAAAATAGAGCAATTTTCAACGAACGATAAATATTCCGCTCTAACCATAACACTTGTACAAATTCAAGGCTGGAGAATTCTGCTCCGGTTTCTTCTACCAGTTCACGCCCAGCCGCGCTATAAACCGATTCACGCCATTCTACTCCACCGCCGGGAAATTCCCAGCCGCGCCAACGGTTACGGCACAATACGATTCCATTGCTATGAAAAGGTACAATTATTACTGCTTGGATATGCTCTCCGGCTTGTTGCGCTTCTTCGGGAGAAGCATAGTTCAAAACTTCTTTAATTTTCATCATTCTTTATTATTTATTCTCTTACTAAGGTATGATACCAGTTGAAATATTATACATTAATTCAGCCTATGGATAAGATAAATATTGGGTAAAAAACATGCCGCAAACAACTTTACATAATCAGAAATATTAGCTAATGATAAAAAAAAGGGCAAAAAAACATCAAAACCCGTCAAGGATTGTGTAGATATCCCCAATAAAATATTATATTTTGAGTCTGAGTAAAACCCCTCAAGATTTAAGATTAGTGTGAAAATTTAGGCGCTTGAGAATTGTAATTAGAAGCAAGGAGAAAATAAAGCATGGTCGGCGTATTTGCAATGGAGGAAAAGCGGCTAATCTGGCGCAGTGGCTATGAAACATTATGGTTAGAGCCATGGGGTAAGAACAGCTTACGAGTTAGAAGCAGCCTGAATCGCATCAATCCTACTAGTTTAAGTGCCTTGTTAGAGCCTCAGTCTGATGAATGTAGTATTGCTATCGGACTCAAGGAGGCGATTATACAAAACGGACTACTCACCGCGAAACTCTCAGATGAGGGGAGAATCAGTTTTTACCATAGCGAATCTGAGGTGGAATTGCTCTCCGAATTATCCGGCGCACTAAATACTTTGCCGGGGCGTAGTTATAAGGATTTGCACGAGGATAATTTTCAGATAGAGGCTCGTTTCAAGGCTTATGAGGGTGAGCATATCTTCGGGCTTGGGCAACATCAACACGGGCTACTGGATCAAAAGGGTTGTGTTATTGACTTAATGCAGCGCAACACTGAAGTAACCATCCCATTTTATGTTTCCAACCGTATGTATGGCTTTCTTTGGAACAATCCTACACTAGGCAGAGTAGAGTTTGGTAAGACCACAACTCGTTGGGTGGCAAATTGCACTAGCCAGTTAGACTATTTTGTTACAGCGGGCAACAGCTATTATGAAATTATGGCGCAATATGCGGGTGCAACCGGATTTGCTCCGATACTGCCTGAATGGGCGGTGGGTTTCTGGCAAAGTAAATTGCGCTATACTAGTCAAGCTGAAGTAATGGAAATAGCTACCGAGTACAAACGGCGCGGCTTGCCGTTAGCCGGGATAATCATAGATGCGTATCATTGGACTAGAATGGGTGATATGCAGTTCGACCCCACGTACTGGTCTGACCCTGCTGGAATGGTACGCGAACTGGAAGAGATGGGTATAAAGGTGATGGTTTCCATCTGGCCTCATCTCAATACTGCCAGTCGCAATTACGCTGAGATGTTGGAACGCGGTTTATTTGTGCGTACCAAACGGGGGGTAAACGGAGTAAATTTATTTAGAGATATAGAATCACCCCATCCCATTTTCTTTCCGCTTTATGATCCTTCCAACCCAGAGGCACGCCATTATTTTTGGGAGCAAGTGCGCGATGGTTATTACAATAATGGTGTCAAGAGTTGGTGGCTAGATGCCTGCGAACCGGAGATAACCAACTTTGATTATGATAATTTGGTTTACTACGCCGGAGACGGCAAGCAAATTGGTTGCATGTACCCCTATTTGCACCAGCAAACCTTTTATGAGGGGATGAGAGCGGTAGGAGAAGACGAGATTTTTTTGCTTTCTCGCTCTGCTTGGGCGGGCAGCCAACGCTGGGGTACTGTGGTATGGTCTGGCGATATACCACCTACCTTTGAATCACTGCGGGCGCAGGTTACTGCCGGATTAAACATTGCTATGAGTGGCATACCGTGGTGGACTACCGATATAGGCGGCTTTTTGGGCGGAAATCTCGATTCGCCCGAATATCGTGAGTTAATAGTTCGCTGGTTTCAGTATGGGGTATTTTGTCCGATCTTCAGGCTACACGGCTTCCGCGAGCCATATAATGAAACTAAAGCTACCGGTGCGCCTAATGAAGTATGGTCTTTTGGTGAAGAAGCCTATGAAATAATATCTGGCTTGCTACATCTGCGCGAACGCCTAAAGCCCTATCTCATGGAACAGATGCGTAAAGCGCATGAACAAGGTACGCCACCGATGCGCCCCATGTTTTTCGATTTTCCGGCTGACTCGCAATGTTATGAAATTGACGACCAATTTTTGTTTGGTGCGGATATTTTGATAGCCCCGGTACTGGCGGCAAATATAAGAAAAAGACACGTTTACCTACCTATCGGAGTTGACTGGCGCGAGGTTGCAACGGGCAAGGTTTATAGAGGCGGACAATCAATTGAGGTAGAAGCTCCTCTTGAAAGGATTCCGCTATTCGTCAGGGCATCCCGCGATATTGCTCTCTAATTGCCTGCTGTAAACACGCAATGGGAGCGTTTTTACGGGAAAACTTGAGAATCAGGTGGCAATTGTTATTGGAACGGGAGTGGAATTCGTCAGGCTATCGCTTTTTAGAAAGCCCGCAACTTGTTGGGGCTGATTATAACTTTGAAGCAGCCCCCGGAAGTGCAATGATTGTCGATGGGGGCTTTAGTTCTTTTAAATTGCCATCCTGCAATATTATTTACCTCCGGTAGCAAAATTTAAATTTGCATGGAACTACCTAAAGTGACATAATTTATCTGTCCACCAAAAGGATACAGGCTTATCTCGAAACCAAAGCGGTTTCGATTGGAATCTAGGTGAAGGATGTCCTCCAATTTACAGGTTAACGCTCAAATAGCCTCGAAAGCGCGCGATTGGGGAGAAAAAGTCGCCCGTAACGTAGAAAAAGTAATAGTGGGCAAGCGCGAGGTTATCGAGCTTGCTCTCGTTTCGTTACTGGCAGATGGGCATATTCTTTTGCAGGATGTGCCGGGTGTTGGCAAAACGATGATGGCGCGCGCTCTTGCCATTAGTATTGGCGGCAATTTCCGGCGCTTGCAATTCACCCCCGATCTATTGCCGAATGATGTTATTGGGGTTTCGATTTACAATCAGCGCAGCAACGAATTTGAATTTCATCCCGGTCCTGTTTTCAGCAACGTACTGTTAGCAGACGAAATCAATCGCGCTACACCGCGCACCCAATCCGCTTTATTGGAGGCAATGGGTGAGCGACAGGTGACGATTGAAGGGCAAGCTAAGGTTCTTACTCGTCCCTTTCTGGTAATGGCGACTGAAAACCCGGTTGAATATGAAGGCACTTTCCCTTTGCCCGAAGCTCAGTTAGATCGTTTTCTGATGCGGATTGAGGTCGGTTATCCTTCGCCGATGGCTGAGCGACAAATGGTACGCAGTCAGCAAACCCGCCACCCTATCAACGAACTAACTGCTGTTTCTACTTCTGAAGAACTGGTGGAACTCCAGCAAGCTATCGGCAATCTTTATATTGATGATGCACTGCTGGATTATGCTATTAAACTGGTAAATGCTACGAGAAATCACACTGAACTGGCGTTAGGTGGTAGCCCACGCTGTACGCTGGCGTTAGTGCGCTGTGCTCAGGCTAAAGCTGCCCTACTGGGACGCGATTATGTGTTGCCGGATGATATTAAGGCGCTGGTAAATCCGGTAATTGCCCATCGCCTGATTGTTCGTAGCGAGAGTATGATGCGCGGACGCAAAGCCGAAAATATTCTAGCCGACCTGCTAAAAACCCTCGACGTACCAAACGACGCAGTAATAGCGAAAAAGAGCTAACTGTGGTTGGAGTTCTCCTGATTATTCTCATATTGTTGCTGATTCCCGGCATCTGGGAGGGTTTTTGGCTGCTTGGGTTAGTGGTGATGGCTTTACTCTCGCTACTGCTATTTAACCGATTGTGGCTAAATTATGCCGTTCGCCGGGTGCGCCTTAGCCGCGAAATGCAGAAACAGGCATTCGTAGGCGATACGTTTGAGGTACAGGTTATTGCCCATAACGGTAGCAAGTTACCACTTCCATGGGTAGTAGTTTACGACTATATACCATCGGGGCTGAATGTTACCCCTCGTCCTGAATGGCTATTGAGTCTACGTAGCGAAGAAAAAATCAAACTCAATTACCGGGTAGAGTGTAAACGGCGCGGGCGTTACCGGGTTGGACCAATTGAAGGGCGCGCCGGGGTAATATTTGATGGCGGGAACGATAATTTTGGCAAAAGACTGAATTGGGGTGCTCGCTCACGCCTGACAGTTTTCCCTCAGATTTTCGCGTTGGAACAGCTACAATTGCCCAGTCGTCTCCCGCTTGGCAATATTCGCACTCGCCAGCCTCTTTTGCCTGACCCAAGTCGAATCGCGGGGGTGCGCAACTATGAACCGGGCGACGACCCGCGTTATATTGATTGGCGCAATACCGCCCGTATCGGGCAGCTTCAGGTTAAGCAATTCGAGCGTACCCGTATAATACCCCTTGCAGTGTTTCTGGATTTGCATCCTCCCAATCTGGCATTCAATTTTCGGCAGGCGGCTGAGGCTTCGATTTCGGTTGCGGCTTCGCTGATGGTGCGCGCCAATGAGTTGCGCCAGTCTTTCGGTTTGTACAGCAATGGAAATGATCCGGGTTGGGAAGATAATAGTTACTGGAGTGCGGGAGAGAAAACTGTTGCGCAGGGATTAAATCGTCCTGAAATGCATCCTAAAAGTGGTACTCCATGGCTGTATGAAGTGCTGGATAAGCTTTCCGCTATTGAAATCAAGGCTGACTCGCCTCGTTTTGAACAATTGGCAGGAAGCTGGAGTAATACCCTGCCATGGGGGTCAACAATTGCTCTCATCAGCTTTGAACCTTATGCTGAACTGATTACCGAGTGTGCTAGAATTAGAAAAGCCGGCTTTACCCTTATTACAATTTTTACAGCGCGTAGTAATTACTCATCTCAGTATCCAGCCGGAATTGAAGCTTTAAGGGCAATGAATCTACCCGTTTTTGATATTACCTATCCGGGAGAGCTTAACTTTGCGCCCTCAAAATAGTAACCCGAAAATTCTGGATCGAAAACGCCGTCCTCCTGCGTTTGAAACGTTGGTTATTTGCCTTTTGCGCAGCCTACAATTCACTTGCCTTTTTGCGACAGTCATTTATATGATTTATGGGATAAATGGTAAATGGCCCGATTTTTGGTTGGTAGTTGGCGTATTTGGCGCCCATTTTGCCAGTTTTTACCGGGGCATTTGGCTGGAAGAGTCGTTTCGTCCAAACCACCTTTTCGTAGCATTATCGGAAACTTTGGCGCTGGTGGTATTTATCCGTGTTATGGCTTTCTTTGCAGGCTATAATTCCAGCTTACTAGACCTTTATTTCACGCTTGATATGTTTGTGATTAGTATTGCGTGGTTGAGCGGACGTGGCTATTCCGGCAACTATTTTTACCTGCATGTCCAGCCTTATGAACTGGCAGAAGAAGATGAGGCAGTGTTTAGGTCTCTTGACACCGAACGGATAAATTTTGATCACGCCAAAAGTTATAGTGAATTAGGGGCTACTTGGAAATGGTCGCTAGGTCTGGAGATTGGCGCTATTCTATTGGCAATTCCGCTGGGCGATTATTATGGAACCATCGTTCCGCAAAGCGAATACCGCGCAAATATTCTACTTATCGGCGCAATTGGATTGTTAATTGGTATTCCCTTACAGGCGCTTTTACGATTGCGATTTTTACGCACCGGTTGGCGGGTTGACCGTCTTAAAGAACCGGCGCGATTGCCTACTCGTTGGAATTTTTACTTGCTGGCGCTACTCGCCCTAGCTTTTGTTGCCGCGTTCGGGTTAGCTTGGTTGGGAAGTTCTGGGATACTTCGTGTCCCGAATATCTCGTTGGACAATAAGAATGGGCAGCAAAATATTGTAGATGACTATTCAATTTTAGCGCCTCCTCCTACCAAAACTGTGCCCCCTGTGGAAGGGGAAGAAACGAGCAAAGTCCCGGCATTTCTTCAAGCCTTATGGTTGTTGTTAAATCTTTTGGTACTTTCGGCGTTGGTGGCTGGAATCATCTATTTCGCAATTATATTTCTCATTAAAGCCGGGTGGGTAAGCCCACGTTGGCGAGAAATTAAGCTGAAAGTGGGTTGGAATAGTTTGCTGAGCTGGCTAAAAAGCCTATTTGGGTCACGTCGCTTGCGCGAAGGATTTGAGAAGGAACTAACAGAAGATTCAGGAAGGCTTAATCTATTGCGTCGTTTCTTCCGTGAAAGAATCCCTGACAACCCGCGCGGGCAAATTCGCTACCATTATCGCCATATGTCAGAGCGAGCCGGAAGAGCAGGTTATTTTCGAGGTATGGGAGATACTCCTCACGAATATGAAGAAAAGCTTGCGCCTGTAGTTTTAGAGGCAGAACTCCAACCCGAGCTTGATAAAATTTCTCGGCTCTACGAAAAGGCGCGTTATAGTCCCTATCCATTAGATGAATTAGCAGCGGGCGCTGCTAAACATCATGCCGAGAGCCTTTCCACTTTTTTCAAGCGCAAACAACGCGAAAAGAAACAAAACCCACAAAAGCCTTCATAAATCTCGGAAGAGAGAAGCACCTACAGTCCTTTTAAGGTGTCAGAAGTAACTATACCTGTCTAGACTATTTAGGCTGAGGCTGGACGCAAAAATCTAGGTTAGTTATAGGTGTATAAGTGGGTTTGTACAGGATTTTTCCACTTTCCATTTTTTTGAGAAAAACCTCTGCCGCATCCGGGTCAAATTGGGTGCCAGAACAACGGCGTACTTCTTCCAACGCCTCTTCCACCGACCGTCCCGGCGAATAAACCCGTGGTGACACAATTGCTTCAAAACTATCTGCTACAGCCGCTATTCTTGCCCCAAGCGGTATCTGTTCGCCAGCTAGTCCATCGGGATAGCCCTTTCCGTCAAATCTTTCATGGTGAGCGCGTACGATTTCCGCTACTTTGCTCAATCCTTCAACATCTTTAATAATACGCCAGCCAATCTCAGGATGGGTACGCATTATAAAGCGTTCTTCCTCGCTCAGAAAACCTGGTTTCAACAGGATATGATCGGGTACGCCGATTTTGCCAATGTCATGGAATAATGCGCCTAGTTGGGTTACATGTCGTTCTTCCTGACTCATTCCGAAATCAATTGAAATCTCTTCGGCGTAATAGCCAACCCGTTTGGAGTGATTTGCCGTATCATCGTGTTCATACTCCAATGCGCTTAAAAGTGCGCCAATTGCGCTACGCAATAAGGGAGCATAAACTCGCATATGGATATGTTCACGTAGCAAGCGCGTTTTTTCCATCGCTAGATCAATCGACTCCAGCAGTTCGTTCCGAGTGAACGGCTTGGCAACAAACCCCTGTGCGCCTGCTTTAAGCGCATTCATTATAACCCGCATATCGTTCCTGCCGGTCATAATAATGTAGGTAGTTGAGGCATCTGAACTTTTAAGTTGTTTAAGTAATTGAATTCCATCCAGACCGGGCATTTGGTAATCAATAACTACCAGATCATAATTCTCTTCTTTTACGACCTTGAGGGCATCATATGGGTCGTAAACAGTTCTCACACTAAAGCCCCGGCTTAGATGAAGAATATAGGCAACTGTTTCGGCAGCTTGGCTAACGTCATCCACTACTAAAGCTCTAGGTGAACCACTACGAGTGAGATTCATATTTTCTATTCCTGATCCAAGTTTTAGCAATAAATAATAATAAGTTGAAGGCTGTAATAAAACGTTTTAAATTACTGCTTTTTTCTGCAAGTATTAACAACAATGCTGGTATAACCAACCAATTAATTGAATTATAACCCCAAACGTACCGCTAATACTGCCGCTTGCGTCCGGTCATTTAACTCCAATTTATCAAGAACTGATTTTACGTGGCTTTTTACAGTTGCCTGACTGATCATTAATCGTGTGGAGATGTCTATATTGGTCAAACTTTCACCAAGTAGTTCGAATACTTCTTTCTCACGGCGGGTCAAATTCTTTGCGAGTTCAGCCTTTTTGGCAAGTTCTTCGTTCCTCTGAGTGGCGCTACTACCGTTTTGAAAAAAAACATCGGTTTGCGCAATATCGTGTATTAAGTAACGTAACATTGCAGGGTCAATTAACATCCCACCGTTAGCTATCGTTACAACCGCACGTATTAAATCTGTTCGAGTGGAGTCTTTCAGGATATAGCCGCTTGCGCCACATAACAAAGCCTGTTTCAGATATTCCTGTCCATCGTGAAAGGTTAGCATCAACACATCGCAATCTCTGCAATCTTTTTTTAGCAAACGAGTTGCCACCAAACCATCAAACTCACCGGGCATTTCAATATCCATTAAAGTAATATTCGGGCGTAACTTTCGAGCGAGTTCGACTCCTTCTTTACCGCTCGTTGCCTCACCTACTACCTCAATAGTTGATTCAATCGCAAGAATACTACGTATTCCTTCACGCACATCTGCGCGATCATCAACTATCAGCACTTGTATCATGTCTTCAGCTTGTTTTGCCATGTTATCCGTTTCTTATGATCTACTGTTCTTTTCAGTGCAATTATAATACAACAAGCTTACGATAATTATTACGTCCAAGGATAAAATGTTCAAAGTCAATCAGAATTAAAGGGAAAAAGGAGAAAGCTCCCGACCACAATAGAAAACGGCGTAAACCCGAAATAAGTGATAACCTTTTCTCAGTCGGAATAAAAAAGCTTTTAATTCCACAGGTGTAATTATACTATTAGTAAGCCTCAAAATTAGCAAGTCTCAAAATGCTAGATATGCTCAGAGGGTAATGAACCGACCTTCTCGGAGAAAATTAGAGAGTAAACACATGCTCTTCTCTTTTTGAAGATAGGTAATAGAAGGTGACGAATAGTATTCTCCTTAGTATTTGAACAGCATCATAACTTGACATAATCATGAGGCGCTAATCTGAGAATCACCTCTTCGCGTATGTGAAAAGTTGCACAAATCTGTGAGATGTCGAAACAGGTACTTAAGAAGCTGATTAGTGAGCATTTTAGCAATTGACCGTCTTCCTCTCATTAACTATAATAGTGGGTAGATGTGTTGTATCTATTCGCCTGCTTTACCATGTCCTGATGCCAACCCGCGATTGGCTTTAATACATAAGGAATTTTTCTCACTATGCGTATCCATGTATTAGCTACGGGATTACAAATGGAGACACGAACAACGTTGTTTTTGGCGAAGGCAGCAGCGCGGGCGCAAGCCACTTAATTAAGGAGGATTTACCGGATGAGCGACCTCAAATCCGAGGCTACTGATCATGTTTTAAATGAATTGCGTGTCTTTACCCCTTCTCAGGAAGTGGTGGACAACGCCAATATTACGGCGTATATGCACTCCAAAGGCTATACTGATTTCCACGAGTTCCACAAATGGTCTGTTGAAAACCGTTTCGAATTCTGGGATGATATGGCGAATGAGCTTCATTGGTTCAAGAAGTGGGAAAACACCTTTGAATGGACTCAGAAACCCTTCTTCCGCTGGTTTACCGAAGGCAAGTTTAATATTGTTTATAACTGCCTTGACCGCCATATGGGAACCCCGGTAGAAAATAAGGTTGCCTATTACTGGGAAGGCGATAACGGCGATACCCGCACTATTACCTACAAAGACCTGTACCAGCAGGTGAATCGTTTTGCTGCCGGTCTCCAGAAATTGGGCGTTAAGAAGGGCGACCGGGTTGGTATCTACCTTCCCGCCGTGCCGGAACAAGCGGTAGCTTTGCTGGCAGTAGCGCGTTTGGGTGCGGTTCACTCGGTGGTATTCGCCGGTTTTGCTGCTCACGCGTTGCGCGATCGCTGCGTGGATGCCGAAGCTAAAATCATTATTACTGCCGATGGTAACTATCGCGGCGGCAAGTTGGTTGATCTCAAGAAGACCGCCGATGAAGCGGCTGCTGAAGTGCCTACCCTTGAGCATGTGGTGGTGTACCAACGCTTAGGCACCGAAGTTCCTATGAAGGAAGGGCGCGACATCTGGTGGCACGACCTTGTTGCCGACATTCCCGAAGATGTGGTTGTACCCTGCGAAGAGATGGACAGCGAAGATATGCTGTACATCCTCTACACCAGCGGTAGCACCGGCAAGCCAAAGGGCGTAGTACACGTACATGGCGGTTATGCGGTGGGCGTTTACGCTACCATGAAATTCACCTTCGACATCAAGCCGGAAGATGTGTTCTGGTGTACTGCCGATGCGGGCTGGGTAACCGGTCACAGCTACTTGCTGTACGGGCCGCTCATGACCGGCGCGACTAGCGTCTATTTCGAAGGTATTCCCACCTATCCTAACCCGGATCGTTTCTGGGAAGTATGCGCCAAGTACAAAGTATCCATCTTCTACACCGCTCCTACCGCGATTCGTAGCTTGATGCGCTTTGGCGAAGAATGGCCACAAAAGCACGACCTCAGCAGCTTGCGCTTGCTCGGTTCGGTGGGTGAGCCTATCAACCCCGAAGCATGGATGTGGTATCGCGATGTAATCGGGCGACACGAACTGCCGATTATGGATACTTGGTGGCAGACTGAAACCGGCGCGCACATGATTACCCCCAATGTGACCCTGCCTCTGAAACCCGGCAGCGCTACGTGGCCCTTCCCCACCATCGAGGCGGACGTGGTGGATAAGGACGGTAGCTCGGTTGGTCACGAAAAGGGCGGCTTCTTGGTTATTCGCCACCCGTGGCCCAGCCAGATGCGCACCATTTTCCGTGATGCGGCACGCTACGAAACCTACTGGAATACCATCGCCGATGTTTATTTCGCAGGTGATGCGGTGCATCGTGACAATGATGGCTATTTCTGGATTCAGGGTCGTGTGGATGACGTAATCAAGGTTAGCGGTCACCGCCTTGGCTCGATGGAAATCGAGTCTAGCTTGGTAAGTCACCCAGCGGTTGCGGAAGCAGCGGCAATCGGCAAGCCAGACCCGATGAAGGGCGAGCATGTCAAAGTGTTCGTAATTCTGAAGAACGGTTACGAAGCCAGCCCCGAAATGGAGAAGGAACTGAAGTTGCACGTTCGCAGCAACGTAGGTCCCGTAGCAGTGCCGGACGAACTCGAATTCGTGCCTTCGCTGCCCAAGACCCGTTCTGGCAAGATTATGCGCCGTGTAATCCGTGCCAAGGAACTGGGCGAGCCAATCGGCGACACCAGCACTTTGGATAACTAATTCTCGAAGAATCGAAAAGGGCGAGGGATATTGTACCCCCGCCCTTTTTTTGTTTTCCACTGTCTATCTGATGGTAATATGGGGTTTATTTATAAGGCTTTTGGGACTCCCATGTCAATAATTCTTTTTGCTAATAATTGACAGTGTATAGACTTGATTTCCTTTTTCGTCATCCAATTTACATCGCCAAGCGGATTCAGATCCTCGTCAATTTCGGCTTGAAGCCCTTGCAAATCCGCAACGGAGATATGCAATCCGTTGTACTCGAAGGGTTGTAACTCTTCGGGGCGGGTAAGTTCCTCATAAATTCTTTCTCCAAGCAGGAGTTCTAGTTTATCTTCCATTGACTTTTCCTTTGCCGGGATTAACCACCCGGTTCGGTGTTAAAGATTGATTACCGCACCTTTGGTAAGAAACTTCTTGTAGTGAACTTTCATATTTAGGGTAAAGGTGGCTAACTGGAGTGCAACTGTCTTTTGTGCTTTTTCTCTGCTGCAATCTATTGGTGGGGGGTTCTATATGCTAGTACAAAAGAGAAGCGTTGAATTTGTGTAGGCTATAATTATATTTATAACATTAAAATATGCTTATTACAATATCAAAAGATAAAAAGGCAAATTATGGATACTTTGCTGGCAGAACTAAAAGAAATAATAGAGCGTGTGTCGGGACAATTGCGAGCGATAGTGGGGGCGCAAGTAGCCGCGCCGGGCGAGTGGTCGAAGAAGCAACTGCTAGGTCATTTGATTGATTCGGCTACCAATAACCACCAGCGTTTTGTGCGGGTGCAGTTGGAAGCGGAGTTGCGCTTTCCGGGTTATCGGCAGGAAGAGTGGGTAGCGGTGCAGCACTATCAGGCGGAAAACTGGGAAGAACTGGTGCTATTGTGGGAGAGTTGTAATCGCCACTTGCTGCACCTTGTGCGCTACATACCGCAAGACGCGCTCTCCAAACTGTGTTATATCGGGGAGGGCGTACCCATAACGGTGCAAACCCTCTTTTCAGAGTATCTTACCCATATGAAAGGGCATCTGGCACAGCTTTTGAGCTAATTTCCCTACTCCAACGCTTTGGAAAGCTAGAATCAATCAGGTTGCACCAGAATGGTTGTAACAGGGAAGGTAGTTAAGTTATTACACATTTATATTGTTTAGGCGGGGGCGGAAAATGCGCTCAAATTTTATCATTGTTTCAATCATTTGATCTTGTAGGGTCGACCAGGAGTCTGGATCGGCTAAACCGCCGATATCATAACGTTTGCGAATTCGACAGGCACGTTTCCCTTCGAGCCTTTCCCAATCGATTGTGTCGCCGAATTCTTGCTCAATTTCGACCTTTTGCTCAAATAACCTGTCGAAAATCTGTTTGTTTTTTAAGCCTTGGTCTTTGGTGGAGTCAATGTAAAGCTCTACTCCTCCTTGCTCCCGCAAGATTACATAGGTGAAAGCCAGACCAGTGATGCCTGCTCCGATTCCAAGCCAATATTCCCGGCTAGGAGAAATAGCGGTAAACAACTTCGTTTTCTGTTTGCTGCGTTCTAGCAAGCTTTTCCAGAACTCCAAGTTGGCGTACTGGCGGTCAGCCCATTCCTTCTTTTTATCTCCTACCTCTTTGGCTTGTCGATCTGGACCAGCCATGACGGTAAAGAGCGGTGCATAAGGAGAATCAGCTATTCTTATAGCCTCTGCCTTAACCAAATAGAAAGCCGTATCTGCTGGAGTGTTTTCATTTAACCAGTTAATCACCTTCTGATGCTCAGGACGTGGTTCGGTCATTATCCAAACAGCCGTTTTCGCTTCTAAGTTAACCAGATAGGTCAGAAGTTGCCCTAAATGGCTATGGTCGGAACGCTCTAGCTGATTCTCGATAATAACTCGGTCACCTTCATCATCTTCACACAGCAAATCCACGTTAAAACTTCCCACCGCTTTTTCGCGTTCGATTACGGTGAGAGTCATATTTATCCGATCACTTAATGCATTGATATTAGTTTCAAGCCAGGTTGTAAAATGGCGGGCTTCATTTGGGAAAGCCTGTCGAATAGGCACTACTTCTAAGCTGGCAATTGTTTTGTCAGAATTAGACATATTTGTGGAAGCGGCTTTCAACTTTATGGTTTCTCCTAATGTAGTAGGCTCTGAGTTACATTATATCTGTGCTATAAATTATTTTTGAACTCGTATTATTGTACTTCTATCCACCAATTTTACCACCCAACTTAACATAACGCAATAATACTCTAAACACTAGAACTATTTGTAGCTACCAGACTAATATTCCAGCACGCCCGTGTGCATCGTCATTTTCCAATCTGCGCCGACTTTGGCGTAAACTTTGCAGACGCGCCCAAGCCAATGCATTTGCGAACCGTCCTGCGCTTCCCATAGCGTGTCGATGTCCACCACTGCGAATGCGCCATCCCCCTCGCGGGAGAGCGTGATTTTCCTGATAACACGGTGGTTGTGTACCAAGCGGTGGCTGTCGAAAAGCTCTTGCCATGATGCTTTCCAGCGGTCGTGGTCGAACCGCCCGAACTCTATCATCCAATCGATGGGGTTATGCGCCTGAGCGTGAGGAGGCCAAACCCACACCATATCGGGATGGAACATGCTGGTCAAAAGCTCTGCGTCCTGCGTATCCCATGCGCGAGTCTCGCGATTGACTATCTCCTCGATTTCGGCATGGCTCATACGTTATACATCCGCATATAGGAATAATAACAAGCAAAGGTGCGATAGGGTGCAAATACTGCGGTAAGCGACTCGAACTCCTCATCGGATAAATCGGCGCGGCGGTCGTAGCCGGAAGCAAGCGTCTTGCGTAAGCCCTTCTCGTCGATGAATACGTCCGGGTGGCACAACCCGCGCATTGCTACATAGTGCGCCGTCCACTTGCCCACGCCCGGCAACTCGTCCAGAATCGCCACCGCTTCGTGACCGGGCAAGTGGCGCAAACGCTCGAAATCGAATTTCTCCGGTTCGGATACAACCATTTGGGCGATGCCGGGCAAATATCCAGCTTTCTGGCGACTGAAGCGCATGCTCTGTAACTCATCGGGCGACACCTCCGCCAACTTTTCAGGCGTGGGAAACAGCCGATACTCTTTGTCGCCGAAACGCGCCTTTGAACCGTAGAAAGTGAGGAAGGTTTCTTGCAAGCGTTTTGCCAAACCGGGATAAATTTGGTTGGCAATCACGGTACGCAACAAGCCTTCCCACGCGCCCCCCAAGCCGGTAGGTCGCGCCGGGAAAAAGCGGGCGCATAGGTTTTCGCCGTACTCGTTCACGCTGAGGACAGTGCGTATTTCTTCCAGATTCACGTTCAGATAAAAGCGGCGGTCTGCCCATTGCGCGGCTTTTTCTAGCTGCGCCGGAGTGGGCAGCGAATCTGCATCTTCATCGGCGCGTAATCTCAGGCTCAGGCGCGGCTGTTCTAGGCTGCCGGCGTTGGCAAGGCGTACCAAGAAGGGGCGATTATCCAGCATCAGAGGTCGTTCTAGCCAGCTTAAATCTTCCGCCAGAGTTTCGGTCTGGTCGGTTGCGCCGCTCTCCTTCAACGAGTTTAACGAAGCGTGGAAGTCGAAAGGTGCAGTTGGTAAAAGCTCTGCGCTTAAAGCAAAATCATCTTCTGCGGTAACGATATTTTCAATTGTAATTGCCATTATTCTCATGCCCTTTCTAATACCAATCTCTACCCTTATTGGACTTTATCCTGCCGCGATTGTCAAGCGGGGCTATTTATTTTGATGGCAAAAATTGCTATGATTGGCAACAAAATATTATAAGGAGAAAATGCCATAATGAGCAATCAACTTGACATAAATGCTAAACTCGCCGATCCGGTGCTGCAATTTACTGATATGCGCTTGCGCCAAATTTCTGCGCCCGTTTCAGCTGCCGAATTTGACAGCGTGTGGCTGCGCGATTGGGTGTCGCGACTAGATTACTCACGGGTGACGTTTGGCGGCATCGGCATCGCTGCGCCACAGGTGGGGTTGTTCTCGCGGTTGATAGTAATTGCGATTCCGGCGCACGAGCGGGTTGGATTTGGGCAGATAGCCGAAGTACCGTTGCAAGCGTTGGTAAACCCGGAAATAGTGTGGTATTCGGAGGATATGCGCAAAGCCACCGAAGGTTGCCTCTCGGTTAAGGGTTACGAGGGCTTTGTGGTGCGCCCCGGTAAAATCGGGGTGGTGGCGTATAGCCCGGAGGGAAAGCGGCTAGAATTTGAAGCCGATAGCCTCTATGCGCGCGTTTTGCAGCACGAAATTGACCATCTGGATGGTATTCTCTATCCCGACCGTATCACTACTCTGCGCGACCTTCGCAAAGTCTCGCCCGTTGCGCCGGACGACCCGGTGCTGAATTTCAACAAACTCATTCCCCGTCCCGAAGCCGGACTAGTGATGTGATAGAAAAAGCCCGGATTTTTGTCCGGGCTTTCTGACTAGAATTGCTGTGGGCTGCTGCTGCTGGTAGCCCACAACAGGATTACTAATTCTTGCTATCCCCGCCGGGCGCATCATTCTTGTACATATTTGCCAGATTCTTGTAGAACTGCCAGCGCTTTTTAACGTCAGTGTCAGCTTGCTGCAACATATCGGCAGCAGCTTCCTTTTGACCGTTATTGGCTAGTACCTGGAAACGCCCCTCGTTTTTGCTGTATTCCTCAAAGGTTGCGGTTGGGTCTTTGGAATCCAGTAAGAACGGGGTTTCGCCTTGCTCTGCCTTTTCAGGATTGAAACGGTAGATCGGCCAATCGCCCGATTGTACTGCCAGCTTTTGCTGTTCCAAACCCTTGCGCATATCAATGCCGTGCGCGATACAGTGGGCGTAGGCGATGATGATAGCGGGTCCATCATACGCTTCGGCTTCAAGGAAGGCGTTGAGTGTTTGCTGATCGTTTGCGCCCATCGACACTCTCGCTACATACACTGAACCGTAAGACATCGCCAGCAAGCCGAGGTCTTTCTTGGGTTTAGCTTTGCCCTTTGAGGCAAATTTGGCAACTGCCGATATCGGGGTAGCTTTGGAAGCCTGACCACCAGTATTAGAATAGACTTCAGTATCTAGCACCAGTACCTTGACATTGCGACCACTTGCCAGCACATGGTCTAGACCACCGTAACCGATGTCGTACGCCCAGCCGTCACCACCAACAATCCAGACGCTACGTCTGACGAGAATGTCCGCCAGTACCGATAGATCTTTCATGTAAGTATAGCGTGGGTCATCTGCGCTGGTAGCTTCCAGTACAGGCTGTAACTTCTGCTTTAGCAGGGCTACCCGCTCGCGCTGTTTCTTCAAACCTATTTCGTCCAACTGCTCGGCTTTTAGCAAAGCTTCTACCAATTCAGCGCCAACGATATCGGACACTTTTGGCAGAATTTCTTGCACATATTCAAGCTGTTTGTCCAGAGCTAAGCGCATGCCCAACCCGAACTCGGCGTTATCTTCAAATAGCGAGTTCGACCAAGCCGGTCCTCGCCCTTCGCGGTTGTACGACCATGGAGTGGTGGGGAGGTTGCCGCCGAAGATTGAAGAACAGCCGGTGGCGTTGGCAATGTGCGATCTGTCGCCGAACAATTGAGTTAATAACTTGATGTAAGGTGTTTCACCACAACCGGAGCAAGCTCCCGAAAACTCGAAGAGCGGTTGCAGCAATTGCGAGTTCTTGATTGAACCGAAGGTTAGGCTGGTGCGATCTACTTCCGGCAATGACTGGAAGAATTCCCAGTTCGCTTTTTCCGGTGCGCGCAAAGGTATTTGCGGGGCGAAGTTGAGGGCTTTGCGTCCGGGCTGTTTCTTGTCTTTCACCGGGCAAACTTCGATACACAGCGCGCAACTGGTACAATCTTCTGGAGCTACCTGCAAGGTGTAAAGTTTATCGCCGAATTCTTTGAAACGCGCTTCTGTACTCTTGAAAGTAGGGGATGCGTTTTCCAGCAAAGCCGGGTCATAAACTTTCTGGCGAATAGCAGCATGAGGGCAAACCATTACGCATTTACCGCACTGAATACAAATATCTTGTTCCCATACCGGTAGTTCGGTAGCGAGGTTGCGCTTTTCCCATTGGGTTGTACCACTGGGGTAAGTGCCGTCCACGGGCATTGCCGACACCGGCAGGCTATCGCCTTCCAGCGAAATCATCTGCCCTAGCACATCGCGTACGAAGGTTGGTGCTTCTGCAACTACTGCATCACGAATCACCAACGAACCGGATACTTCCAACGGTACTTGCACTTCTCGAAGATTTGCCAGAGTTTGATCTACCGCCAAGTAGTTCTTCTGCACAACCGCTTCGCCACGCTTGCTGTAGCTCTTCTTGATGGATTCCTTGATTTTGGCAATTGCCTGATCTTTAGGAAGCACTCCGCTCAAAGCGAAGAAGCAGGTCTGCATAATGGTGTTGACACGACCGCCCATACCGGTGTCGCTGGCTACCTGCTGCCCGTCAATTACGTAGAACTTGAGCTTTTTGTCGATAATTGCTTGTTGTGTCTTGACCGGGATGTAGTTCCAGACTTCTTCAGCACTGTAGGAAGTGTTGAGCAGGAACACGCCTCCCTGACGAGCGTTCTTTACCACATCGTATTTTTCGAGGAAGCCGAACTGGTGGCATGCTAGGAAGTCTGCTTCGTCAATCAGGTAAGCGGCGCGAATAGGATCAGGTCCAAAGCGCAAGTGCGAGTTTGTGACCGTGCCGGATTTCTTCGAGTCGAAGTAGAAATAGCCCTGCGCATAATTGTCGGTTTCTTCGCCGATAATCTTGATGGAGTTTTTGTTCGCACCGACTGTACCGTCCGAGCCTAAACCCCAGAAGACACAGCGTACTGTTGTATCTTTCTCGATGGAGAAATGCGGGTCAAAGGACAGGCTGGTAAAGGTCACATCATCGTTGATACCAACGGTAAAGTGGGTGAGCGGTTCGGCTTTGGTTAGTTCATCGAAAATGGCTTTAACCATATTAGGTTTAAATTCTTTGGAGGAAAGACCGTAGCGACCACCCACAACCTTGATAGCATGTGAGTCATAGCCTAAATCCTTGCCGCCTTCGCTCAACGCTCCCACTACATCAAGGTAGAGTGGTTCGCCACCGCTACCGGGTTCTTTGGTGCGATCTAACACGGCGATAGTTTTAACGGTTTTGGGTAACGCTTGCAAAAAGAGGTTAACTGGGAAGGGGCGATATAGGTGTACTTTTAAAACACCGACCCGCTCACCTAGTTCGTTCAGATACTTAACGGTTTCTTCGACGGTCTCTGCGCCCGAACCCATTACTACGATTACTCGGTCAGCATTAGGCGCGCCCACATATTCATATAGCTTGTATTGTCTGCCAGTGAGGGAAGCGAATTTGTCCATCGCGTCCTGCACGATTTCAGGGCAATTCAGATAATAAGGGTTCGCGCTTTCACGCCCTTGGAAATAAACATCCGGGTTTTGAGCAGTACCCCGAATGAAAGGGTGTTCTGGCGATAGAGCGCGTTTGCGATGAGCCTGAATCAAGTCTTGGTCGATCATGGCGCGCAGATCGTCATCTCCGATTTCTTCGATTTTGTTGATTTCGTGGGAAGTGCGGAAGCCATCAAAGAAATGGATAAAAGGAACGCGAGCCTTGAGAGTGGAAGAATGAGCAATAGCCGCGAAATCTTGTGCTTCTTGCACATTGTTAGAGGCGAGCATTGCCCATCCGGTAGCACGTACCGCCATCACATCGGCATGATCGCCGAAGATTGAAAGCCCTTGTGCTGCCAACGAACGCGCCGCCACATGGAACACAGTGGAGGTCAATTCCCCGGCGATTTTGTACATATTGGGGATCATTAGAAGCAAACCTTGGGAAGCCGTGAAGGTCGAAGCCAGCGCTCCGGTCTGGAGTGCGCCGTGCAAAGCCCCTGCCGCACCGCCTTCGGATTGCATTTCTTCTACCAATGGAACAGTTCCCCAGATATTCTTTTTCCGGAGGGCTGCCCGACTATCCGCCAATTCCCCCATAGCGGTGGAGGGCGTGATTGGATATACTGCGATTACCTCACTTAACTTGTAGGCTACGTTTCCGGCGGCTTCGTTGCCGTCAACCATTACCTTTTTGCGTGTCATTAAACACCCCTTTTTTGCATGTTGCCATATTACGAATACTCTTTTTTTGTTGACTCTAGATTAATTCTTATCGGTTAAAAGCAGGGTAGACAACGGTAAACAAAGAGTAAATCCGTAACAAACAAAACTTTTCGCGAAAAATTTTTTTATACGGGCGGCGGAATCGGTGAAATATGGTATCGTATAGGCTACTCTGCATATACCAACCGTCCATTGCGCCACGCAACCATTAGTACATCCTGTCGGTTTAAAGCTTCATGCATACTGCCGCTTTTCCAAGGTTTGAAATAGCTTTTGATGATTCCGTCGTTCAGAGAGCTTTCTTCCAAAGCTATCCGCAATATTTCGCGGTTATCGGCGCTACCCGGTTTCCTGAGCGCTTCTATCAGTAGGCGGGTAGCGTCATAACTTTGTGCCACTCCACCGGGAAAATCAATCGTGTCGGTATTAAAAAAGCGTTTGTAACGATTGATGAAATCGGTGTAGCGTGGGTTCGGGTTCTCGATAAAGGTCTGGGGCAGAAAAATATTTTCGGCGATTACCGGCAAGCCTTTGCCAAAACTTAAAAGACTGAGGTTGTCGCTTCCCGCAATCGGGATAACAAAATCTTGTTCTGCCAGCAGCGCGCGCAGTTGACCGCAAGCTGGTGCGCTGCCCCAGAAGAAAATAGCCTCAGGCGCTGCTGCTTTTACGCGGGCGGCATATTCTTTCTGGCTTTCGCTCTTATCGTCAGTGTAAAACGGTTCATCAAAAACCGGGCTGATATTTTTACTTTTCAAAAATGTCTGCCAAGTCTTACGCCCTTCCTGACCCGCCTTGCTGCTATCGGTAATTAGGGCGTAACGGCTATAACCGCGTTTCTGGAAAAAGCTTTGAATTTCTTCGAACTGCACTACATCTGGCACTGCTAGGCGAAAGATATAACTGCTGTCGTTCTGGGTAATTCGCTGGCTGGTGACAACCGGGACCAGCCATGGCACTTGCCAGTGATTTGCCAGTGGCGCTTCCGCCAAACCTACCTCATCGCTGACCGTTCCGATAATTGCGACGACCCGCTCCTTATCCACCAGATCCGCCAGCACTACCTTCGCCATGTCGGGGCTGGATTGGTCGTTACGTTCTATCAATGAGATTTTACGTCCGTTCAGCCAGCCGTTTTGCTTTAGCTCATCCAATGCCAGCAATACCCCGCGCCGCATTGCCGCTGCGTAAGCCGCATTTGCGCCGGTGAGCGGACCAACCAACCCGATTTTAATATCGCCGGTGCCGTTTCCCACCACCGGGCTAGGCTGAATGTCGGGTATAGCTGTAGCGGTTACTTCCTCGCTACAGCCAGCCACCAACATCACTATGAGCAATGCCAGCAAAGCCCGAAGCTGTTTCAATCTATAGAATCCTTTCAATCTATATATATTAGCATTCCTAGAACATCTTGGCAAAGTCAGTTTGTGATATTAATCACGGCGAAATGGTGAATAAATACATAGTCGGTTTGAGCTTGCGGGGATAAGATAGGGAGGTAAGCGACGTGCTTACAAAATCTAATTCTCCGATGTTTTCTCTCTATACTCCTTCCTAAAACATAAGAACCGCTGATGAGCAGCAGCGGTTCTTTTTATTTTCTCTTGCAAGAATGGTTGTAACAACTCAGCTTGGGTACAAAACAAACGAAAAGGGGTGCAGGGGAAATTCCCCGCCGGGGTCATAGGGGTGTCCCCTATACTTCCTTTCCCTCTTTCCCCCTTGATGGGGTTAGGGGGTGAGTAGTTACGAAGGGTTTAAAACAAGGGGTTTTAAACCCCTTGCTTATATTTTGATTCAAGCGTTGGTTTTATGATACCTGATGCAAAATTTGGCGACCACTGGAGTCGATGCCGCCATTGGTGCGCTGCGAACCGTATGCCCAAATATCCGAGCCACCTTTGAAATGGTAGTTGAACGCGCCAACTGCCACTTTCCAATAGAGCCACCAATCCAAAGCGTCCAGTGTACCACCGACCAAAATATTGTAGTTGGTCATTGGGGCGTAATGATCGGCGTTCAGGCTGATGTCAGGATAGGACACTACCGTGATAAGTTGACGATGAGTTACTTGCGGAATGGCGTTATACAGGTTTTGAGGGTCACTACCGGCTACCGTATCGTTGTCACCTTTGATTATGGTGTACCAAATCGAAGCGGGGATAGTGTTGGCTCCGGCAATGGCATCATCACTGCACACACCGCCGTTGTTATTGCTGAAATTGTTGGCGATGACTGCGGTAGGAGCAATGTAGGCGCTGTTGGTGGTCATGCGGGCTGCTAACGCTTCTACTTTTGCGCCCATTGAATGCCCCCACCACGCTACTTTGGGCGGGTTGCTGGCTTTGCCGCTCAACTTGTTGGTGATGGTCTTTTTAATACCATCAAGGAACTCGCCTGCCATTCGACTGTGCTGGCAATCCACCACTCCCGTGTCGGTGTCAATGAAAAGAGTGATGTAGCCTTTGAGGGTGAAGTGGCGCAACAACTGGTCATAATTGCTGGTGCTATCGAGGAATTTGCCGGGACTGACCGCAATCACCGGATAGCCACCTGCGGGGACTGTTCCGGTCGGTATAAGATAGGTAACTGCGGTGGGCCAAATTGCCAGCCCTTGCATATGCCAAATGTTGTAAGTGTTTACCGAATAGCTGGAATAGGCGTAAACATCGCTGCCGGGATTAGCCGGGTCGTGCGATTGGGTTGGTCCGGTTACAGTGGCAAGGGGTGCGCTAGCAGGGGCTAATAGCGATTGTACCAGCAATTCTTGGCGTGCAAGAGATGCAATGGTGGGAGAGGCGGCGTAAGTGGGTGCTGCCGCAAAAACAGTAAAGCTAAGCATCATAGCCAGACTCATTAATCCAAACAGAGCGGCGCGTCTTACTACCTGTTTCGTCATCATAACAGTAGATACCTCCACACTCGTTGAGCATTTGGCGGCTTCTTTGCCGCACTACGTTTCCAATTAGATTAGACACACCAGTGAGAGTGAATCCTAGGATTGATACTACAGTAAATGAATTTTACCCTATAGTGGGTTAAACTGGCAAATAACATAATTTAGGAAGTTTTGAGACTTGGCTTTCTTAATTTGCAGATTTCGCTTGAGGAGATTTTTCGAGCAACCCACTTGCGCAAGTTGCTCTTATATCTAGGTTTAATCTTTTGTGCTAAATAATTAAATTAGACGCGCATCGGTCATATACAGCGCCTTTGCGATTTGCGCCGCTACCGCCGCGTTATTCTTGAGCAGCGCCATATTGAGGGTGAGGCTTTTGCCGCCCGTTTCGCGACTGACCGCTGCCAGCAGGAAGGGCGAAACCGCCTTGCCTTTGACTCCTGCCGTTCCTGCCTGTTGCAAGGACGCTTCGATGGCGCGATTAATTTCGTCTGCGGAAAGCGCGGCGGAAGCGGGCGGTGGCACGACTACTACCAACCCTCCGCTAAAGCCCAAGTCCCATTGAGTGCGGGCGATTGCCGCGACTTCTTCTGGGCTATCGGCGCGTAACTCAAGGCTGATGCCGCTATGGGCAGTGTAAAAAGCGGGAAGCTCGTTTGTGCCGTAGCCTATCACGGGTACGCCCTGCGTTTCGAGGTATTCCATTGTCAGTTCAAGGTCGAGGATTGCTTTTGCTCCCGCGCATACCACCAGAACGGGGGTACGTGCCAGTTCGGTCAGGTCTGCGCTGATGTCGAAGGTTTGCGCTGCGCCCCGATGTACGCCCCCGATGCCCCCGGTGGCAAAGACTTTGATTCCCGCCATTTGCGCTGCAATCATGGTGGCGGCAACGGTGGTTGCACCGATTGTGCCACGCGCCAGTGCTGCCGCAAAATCGCGCCGACTGACCTTCGCCACATCCTTTGCAGTTGCCAGCTTTTCGAGCGCGTCTGCGCCAAGCCCCACTTTAATTTTGCCGTCCATCAGGGCGATGGTAGCGGGGTTTGCTCCGTTCTGGCGCACCGTTTCTTCTAAAGCGCGAGCGGTCTGGATATTCTCAGGGTAGGGTAACCCATGCGAGATTACGGTTGATTCGAGCGCAACGGCGGGTTGGCGTACTTCCTCGCCGATTTCGAGATATTTTTGCATTAGATAAAGCCTTCTGATTTTATGAAGATATATATACTGTTGAAAATTAACCTAACCAAAACGGGCAATCTCATGTTCGTGGATGCCGATGAGGTAGAGCAGCACATCGAGACTGGGCTGGTTGATGGAGAGGTCGGCGGCTTCGCGCACAATCGGTTTGGCGTTGAAGGCTACCCCCACGCCTGCCGTTTCGAGCATCAACAGGTCGTTTGCACCATCGCCCACCGCTAGCGTTTGCGCCAGTTCGATTTCTTCTTTCGCCGCGACTTCTTTTAGCAGACGGGCTTTAGCTTGCCGGTCAACAATCGCTCCGGTTACGCGCCCGGTCAACTTGCCGTCCTCAATCTCAAGGGTATTGGCGAAGGCGTAATCCAGCCGTAGCCGTTCCTTGAGGATGTCGGTTACGAAGTTGAAGCCACCACTGACGATAGCGGTTTTATAGCCAAGCAGTTTCAAGACTTTGATGAGTCGCTCTGCGCCGGGGGTGAAGCGAATCACCTCGAACACTTCCTGCAAGCGTTCAGCGGGTAAGCCTGCCAGCAACGCTACACGCTTGTGCAACGCGCCTGCAAAATCGAGTTTGCCCTCCATCGCTTCGCGCGTAATGTCGGCGACCTGCTGTTCCACTCCTGCTATTTTGGCAATTTCGTCAATCACCTCGTTCTGGATGAGGGTCGAATCCACGTCCATCACAATCAAGCGTTTGCTGCGGCGGTATAGGCTTTCGGGCTGCACCGCAATATCTACCTGTACCGCGTTGCTGACGGCAAAGAGCGACTTTTTTAGCTGTGCCTGTCCAAGACCACAGGGTGCGTAAACAGTTAACTCGATTGCTTTTAGCTGGTGTTCGGTCAGGCGGGAAATGCGGGTGATGTTTGCACCCATCTGTGCCAGCACTCCGGTGATGGCTTGCAGGGCATAGGGCTTGATGATGGGGGCGAGGCAGGTAACGGCGTACAGGTTGTCGCTGTTCGTAATATGCGTTGGGTCAAAGGGCTGTAGATTGATTGTCAGGTTTAGCTCAACCCCCAACCGCTCTAGCTTATGAAGCAGCGCCTGTTGCTCTTTGCGGGGCAGGTTGGCATCGCGCTTTGGCAAGCCCACATCCAGAGCCATTACCAGCAGCGGAGGGATGGTAACTTGCTGGATGTCCAGCAAATCCGCGCCCTCCTCATCCAACAAACGGCAGATGGCGGTGGTAACGCCGGGTTTGTCGTGTCCGGTGATGGTCAGCAGCCATCTAGCGACATATCCCGCTTCTTCAACATTATTGGTGTTATTGCTGCCTATTATGATATCGCTCATCTGCCCGCGCTTTGCTCAATTTTGTTTGCCAAAGGATTGTTAAAACTATTACTTATTGATTAATCATAAAGGTTGAGCAATGGCTGGTCAAGCCTAGATTTGGTAAAAAATGTCAACGGCTAGCGGCTTTCAAATCAAGCTGATGAATCACTTGCCCCAACGCGCTTTCTGCTCCTTCCAACAGCATTTCGCCCAAACCGGGATGCCAGTGCAGTGTTTCAGCAAGGTCGGTTAGGGTTGCTCCCATCTCGATTGCCAGCGCCGCTTCGCCGATAAGGTCGCCGGAGCGCGTGCCAACCAGCGTTACGCCCAATAGCGCGTCATTGTCCGCATCCGCTACTAGCAACGCCACACCCGAATCTGCGCCGAGCGTTAAGGCGCGTCCGTTCGCCGCCAGCGAAAAACGCCCGGTTTTTACTCGGTAGCCCGCCGCTTGTGCCGCTTCCGCCGATAGTCCTACCACTGCCAGTTCGGGCGAGGTGCCAACCACTCGTGGGAAGGCTTGCGGGGTGTATGCCACTTTTTTACCTGCCAACGCTTCCGCTGCCACTTTCGCTTGCTTGATTGCGCTGGTAGCGACTGCCGGACGGTGTTGGGTGCAATCTCCTGCCGCGAAAATGTGCGCCACGCGGGTACGTTGGTCGGCTGCCACTTCGATTGCGCCGCCCTCGCCCATGCTCAAGCCTGCCTCTTTCAAGTGTAGGTTGGCGGTGTTTGCTTGCAAATTACCGCATACTACTAGCGGCGTTCCGGTAGGTAGGGCGGTGCGTGTCTGCCCTTTCAGATACACCACGTTGTCGTTTTCCACTGCTACAGGAAATGCCTGCCCGATATGCTGTATCCCCAATTTGCGCAAACCCGCCATCACCAACCGAACTGCGCTGGCATCCACATCGGGCAAAGGGCGTTCTGCGGGAGTCAGCAGCGCTACGTGAGAGCCGAGTCGCCCAAAGACGGTTGCCAATTCCAACGCGATGTAATCATCGCCCCAGATTGCTAATATGGGAGGAATATCGGCAAGTTTTAATGCCATGCGCGGGTTCAATACCAACTTGCCATCGAAAGGTAAATCTGGAAGCGCGGCATAGCTCGCCCCTACCGCCAGCACGCACTGCTCGAAGTTGAAACGCAACGCGCCGTGTTCGCCTTCCACGCGCATCTCTTTAGAGTTCAGAAACCAGCCCAAGCCATGCACCACCTCGACTCGGTTGCCGGAGAGCAATTTCGCTACTCCTTCGGTCAAGCGATGGATGATGCCATCTTTCCAGTTCTGCATGCGGCTGAAATCGAGCGATGCACCTTCGGTCAAGATGCCCATACTCGCCAGCGATTCGCTTTCCAACGTTTGCCAGTAGCGTTCGCTGGCTGCCACCAACGCTTTGAGGGGGATACAGCCTTCGTTCAAACAGACCCCGCCCATTACGGTGGATTGCTCTACCAGCACCACGCTTTTACCTAGTTGCGCGGCGCGTATTGCTGCCACATATCCGCCGGGTCCGCCGCCCAGTACCACCACATCCACTGCGGTTGTAACATCGCCAACCACCATTGTTTTTTCTCCTAGACCATATCAAGCATGAGCCGGGCGGGGTTTTCCAGCAATTCCATCAGCACACGCATGAACTGCCCGGAAGTCGCTCCGTCAATCAGGCGATGGTCGAAACTGAGGTTGAGCGGCAGCATTGGGCGCACTATTGGCAGACCGTTGCGGGCTACCACCTCGTCCTTGATGCGCCCCACGCCCAGAATTGCCACTTCGGGCGGGTTGATGATGGGCGTACCCATTCCGCCGTCGTAGCTACCGTAATTGGAGATGGTAAAGGTGCTGCCGCTCAGTTCGTGTGGCTTTAGGCTGCGATTGCGCCCACCTTCCGCCAGCCGCGCTATTTCTGCGCCAAGTTGCGACAGGCTGAGTTTATCCGCATCACGCACTACTGCTACCACCAGTCCGTCCGGTGTGGCAGTTGCCAGCCCGATATGGTAATAGCGTTTGTAAATAACCTCGCGGGTTTTTTCATCAAGGCTGCTATTGAAGATGGGATTGGCTTTGAGCGCCGCAACCACTGCTTTGACTATAAACGGCAGATAGGTGAGCGATACCCCGCGCTGTTCGGCGGCGGGCTGTATCTGGCGGCGCATCTCGATTAATTGCTCTGAGTCCACCTGCTCAAAAGTGGTGACGTGCGGGATAGTGCGCCACGCTAATTCCATGCGCTCTGCCATGCGCCGTTGCAAACCTACGAGTGGTTTGCGCTCTTCGCCACCCGATGCGATGGGCGTTGTCGATACAACGGGCGGTGGGGGTGCAACTGTTTCCAATATTGGGGCGTGGGATGCGCCGTTGGTAGTGGGCTTGTGCTTGCTTTCTTCGGCATACGCCAGCACATCTTGCAACAGCACTCGCCCATCTGGGCTGCTGGCTTTTACCAGCGCAAGGTTCACGCCCAATTCCAAGGCTCTTTTGCGAACGGCAGGGGCAGCCCGCACCCTTGAAGCTAGTACACCACTTTCGGCAGGGGTAAACGTGCCGATAGCAGAAACGGCTGCTACGACAGGTACAGTCGCTACCATAGGTGCAATTGTGCTGCTTTTTGCGCTCGCTTGCGTTTCAAAGTTAATCAGTACATCCCCGACATGCGCGATTTGTCCTATCGGCTTGAGGATTTGTCCTACCACACCCGCAACCGGGCTAGGAATTTCCACCAGCGCTTTATCGGTTTGGATTTCCAGCATTATTTGGTCGAGCTTGACCGTTTCACCGGGATTGACCAACCAACGCACGATTTCCGCTTCGTGCATGCCCTCGCCTACATCTGGCAACTTGAACTCAAACATAGTGTTTAGTCCTCCAGAGTGGCGGCGATAGCCCACGCTACACGAGTGGGAGTGGGTAGATAAAGGTCTTCCAATTGGGGCGGCGGGAAAGGGGTATCATAGCCAGTTACCCGCGCTACGGGCTTGAGCAGCGAATAGAGGCAGTTTTCGTTTATGATGGCGCTTATTTCCGCGCCGATGCCGCCCGCTTTGGGGGCTTCGTGCACTATCATCGCACGTCCGGTTTTGGTGACAGAATTGACGATTGTTTCTTCATCAAGGGGCCAGGTAGTACGCAAATCCACCACTTCGATGCTTGCGCCCTTTTCTTCTGCCACTTGCTTTGCTGCTTGCAAGACCACCGAAACCATTGCCCCATAAGTGAAAATGCTGATGTCGCTGCCTTCCTGCACTACTGACGCTTTGCCCAACGGAATAACATAACGTTCTTCTGGTACTTCCTGCTTGAAAGAACGATACAGCTTGATATTCTCGAAGAATACCACCGGGTCGGGGTCTTCTATCGCTGCCGCCAGCAACCCCTTCGCGTCATAGGGGTTGGAGGGGACAACCACTTTCAAGCCGGGCGTTTGCAACAGCACCCCTTCGAGGCTATCGGAGTGTAGTTCAGGGGTACGCACGCCGCCACCATAAGGCGCGCGTATTACCATCGGGACGGTGAACATGCCGCCACTGCGAAAGCGCATGCGGGCTGCCTGTGAGACAAGCTGATTAAAGCTGACATACATAAACCCGGCAAACTGGATTTCGGCAATCGGGCGCAAGCCATATACTGCCATACCTACCGCCGTACCGATAATGCCCGACTCTGCTAAGGGCGCGTCAAACACCCGATTCTCGCCAAAGTGCGCTTGTAGTCCATCGGTCACGCGGAACACACCACCGTTTTTGCCGATGTCCTCGCCTATCATTACCACTCGCCCGTCACGTTCCATCTCAATTCGCAGCGATTGGTTGATAGCTTCAATCATAGTCAGGCGCGGGGCGGGTTTTGCGCCGGGAGTTTGGTTAGTGGCTTCTAAAATAGTCATCGCTTTCCTCTCCTGTGCCTACTAAAGACCTTTTTCCCTCATCTCGCGCCGCATTTCCTCACGTTGTTGCTGCATGCGGGGGGTGGGTTGCTCGAAGGTGATGTCGAAAATCAGGTCGGGCGTGGGTTTGGTTCTAGCTTCCACGTAATCCACCGCTTCGTTGATTTCGCGTTCGATAGTTTCCGCCATAATGTGTTCGCTTGCCTCGTCTAGCAAATGCTGCGCGAAAAGGTATTTGCGGAAACGGTCAATCGGGTCGCGCTGTCGCCAGTATTCGAGGTCTTCTTTTGGCACATAACGGGAGGGGTCGTCTGCGGTAGTGTGCGCCCCCATGCGGTAGGTAATCGTTTCAATCAAACTAGGTCCTTCGCCTGCCCGCGCTCGCGCTACCGCTTGTTCCATCACCTTGTAAACCGCCAACACATCATTGCCGTCCACCAAATAAGCTGGAACGCCAAAACCCGCCCCGCGCAATGCCAGCGTTTGGACAACACTTTGTTTGCGGCGCGGCGTACTGATTGCCCAGCCGTTATTGGTGACAGCCAAAATCGCCGGGGCTTTGAACACTCCCGCGAAATTGAGCGACTCGTTGAAATCACCCTCGCTGGTTGCGCCATCCCCGCAAATACCCAACGCCACCGCGTCATCGCCTTTTATTTTCGCGCCCAACGCCAACCCGGTGGTATGCAACATTTGGGTGCCAATGACAATTTGGATGGGTAGGGTGTTGGTTCTAGTATGGGTATTATCGGGCGGGTAGCCCTTGAAGTAATAAAGTAAATCGTTGTAGGGCACGCCGCGCACCAGAAAACAGCCTGCTTCACGATAGGAAGTTGCCAGCCAATCTTGCGGCTTGAGCGGTGCGGACAGACCCACCGCCGTTGCTTCCTGCCCTGCCAGCGATCCGAAAGTTCCGGCGCGTCCCTGCCGTTGCAAAGCGATGATTTTATCAGAAAATATACGGGTTGCCAGCATATAGCGGTGCAATTCGATTAGCTTGTCGGGCGAAAGGGCAGGAGGTTCATCTACTAATTGTCCCTTGTGCGTTAGAACCTGATAAGGTCTATCCAACGCGGGAATTTCCAGTTCAGCAACCATTCTATTCTCTCCTTTGAAAAATTCGTGTTCTGTCTTTCAAGTTTACCCCAATTGCCTATACGCCGCAATTGAAATTGCATTTGTGCACCTTTTTACATTTTGAGGCTTATGCTCTATACTTCTAGGCGATATGGAACTGAAAATATACAACGCGCATAGTCGTCGCAAAGAAAAATTACCCGACCATAAGGGTCTAATAAAGCTTTATGTCTCCGCCCCCCTGCTTGAGGATAAGCGTACTCCCGCAACCCTACGTTTGAATTGCCTGTTGGATTGGCTTGGGAAGGCGTTGCAGCGAAAGCGTCTCAAGTTTGAGCGTGTAAGCGAGGCTGCTACCGCCGATTGCCTACTCATAACCGATGAGGAAGAACGCAAACAGGCGGCTTTTACGTTGCTGCCCGGCGCACCTGACCTTGCTATAAATCCCGGCGACCTGATTGGCTTTAGTCCAGCCGAGTTGCGCTATTGGTTGGCTTCAACCCATTATCGTGATAACATGCCTCCGCTTCGCGCTCTTACCGATTCGGCAACTGCGCTGGAAAGGCTGCGAAGCTCTATTTCGCGCCTGAAAGCTCAGAATACCAACGGCGGGTTAGCCGAAAGCGGCAAAGCCTCTGCCTCAGTGGAAGAATGGCGCAACCGCTTTTATGAGCAAATCGCCGACGACCTGAATTTGCCCCGTGCCTTGACGGTGCTATGGGCTATGCTATTACAAAGTGATTTGGATGATGCATCCCGCCTGCGTTTACTGGCTGAGTTTGATCGGGTGCTTGGCTTTGAACTAGGGCTGGATAATCCCGCGCCTGCCGAACCGAAAAATGAGCCGACCCGCTACCCGGATAAGAAAGCCAAAAACCCGGTTACAGGCAGGGAAGGGGCAAAAGGCACGCCCCGTATGAGCGATTCCAAAAACAAGCCTTTCCAGAAAAAGCCACAGCAGAGAGAACAGCAGCAGAAAGAGGAAACGCAGGGTTTACTCCGCCTTAAGAACAGCCGCATAGTGCGCTCTTTCTTGCGTGAGGAAGATCGCTTCGATTTTACGGTGTGCTTGGTTTCGCGCCAGAATTTGCCTGAGCTAAAAATCACCCTGAACAGTTTGCTGGCACAGGTCATCAACTCGAAGCGCACAGTTGAGACGATTGTGGTGGATTTGAACGGCGCGGAGGAGACAACCACATATCTCCAAACTCTCAACACCGCTTACCGTAATTTCAGGGCGTTATTCGCGGAGGATTTGGGTGTGGCAGCCGCACGCAATATCGCTTTTCGGCAAGCCCGCGGGCGTTGGTTGTTGCTGCTCGAACCGGGTTTGAAGCTCAAAGGCGACCTGTTTGACGCGCTTTATCACCGTCTTTACGCGATGGAAGAATATGCTCTTTACGGTTTGGCGGGTTTGAAGCTTGAACGGCAGGAGGGAAAAGCGGTTGGTCTAAGCCTTACTGGAGCCCACCCCGATGCGCTTGAAGGTAGCTTATTATGCTTCCGGCGCGTGTTGGTTGAGGACGAAGTGGGATTTATGGACGAGCATTTCCGCCACCCCTACGCTCTTGAAGCCGATTATTCCTATAATTTTAAGGATAAAGGCTTTGGACTGATGATTTTGCCGGATATTGAACCGTTATTGGAGCGCACTGATCAACTAGGTACTTCCCCTCATTATGGTTTCAGCCCCGAAGAAGAAGAACGCCAGCGTCGCAAAAACTGGGAATTATTTCTCAGAAGCTGGAATCTGCAATAGAATCCGATTTACATGGTTTCACTCGGGTATTTGGTGCTATAATTTCTCCTATATATTAGCAAACATTTCAGAGTCATTTAATAGTTATTTAACACTTATAGCCTTAAGACTCAGCTATAATCCTTGCTAAGGATGCCCGCTTCGCAGGTTGTTCTTTACTTATTCAATTTTAACCCGGAGACCCGTTGCAGGCGAGCTTTCCGGCGTTTGATCCGGTTTTAAATCTCAAAATAAAATAACACCGGGTGCGGTATATGCTACTTTTCCGCGTATTTGGTCGATTACTTACCCGTTTTTTTGGCGGGTTAGGTCGTTTCACTATAGGAATATTCAAATTTTTTGGTCGGCACGAAACAATTCTGGGTGGCGTGGTACTTACTGCGGTTGTAGTGGGTGGCATCTGGTTACTAATAACAATTCTCAACATTAATATAGTAGTAGGTAACCCCCAGCCGGTAGTAAGCAAAAGCGTCTCTGCTCAAGCTTCTGCCACATCTTCAAAAATAAGTACCACAAACGCGCCCCAGATTACAGAAGCTTTCATGCGCGGTCAGATTTATCTCAATGCCGATGATGTATGGAATTCACTCGATGCCCAGCTTCAAAACCAACTTGCTCAGATGGGCAGGGGTAAAGATTACTTTGCGCAGCAATTTGCCCAGTTTAAAGAACGAGGTATGCAATACCAAGAATATCGTTATATCGGCGGCTTTGACGGTGGAGATGGGCAGACCATCCATTTCTATGTAGCGCGCTATTTAAACATCAATAAGCAAATAATAGATGAGCCTTTTACCCTAGTAGTGGCAGGGCAAGGCAAAATAATCGCCTTTAATTAATATTCGCATAAGGGGTAGTTCACTTATGATATTTAAAATAGTTGGTCGGATTACAATCCGTTTCTTTCGGGGTTTAGGACGGTTGACCATAAATACCGGGCGGTTTACTACTCGCCATCCGGTGAGTAGTTTCATTATTATAGCTTTCCTATCGGCAGCAATCACTTTGCTTGTTTCCACCAACTTTTTGAATATCGTCAGTGCGGATAATTCCAGTTCATTAGTCCGTAATGCTGATGGGGTGACAGGTACGGCGCGTGAGTCCAGCGTGCAAGTGCTAAAAGGTCTTGCCGCCTACAATGCCTCCCAAATATGGCAGGGCATTAATGAGGACTATCGCCAAACCTTGATTCATAATGGACTTGATTTGGCGCGGTTGCAACAACTGCTGGACGAAGCTAAAAAGCCCACTCAGGCTAGTGGTGACCCGGTTGTGTATGAATACTTTACATGGCAGGGTTTTGGAGACTTGCGTGACGGTAGCGGTAAAGCCGATGTTTTTGAAGCTACTCTGAAAATCGGTGCTACTGAAACCAAAACACATTATGCTTTGAAAGTTGATGCTAAAGATCGTATCCGCGATATTATGAGCGATGACTCGCAATTGTCAAAAACCCTGTTCTTCACCACTGTGCGTAGCGCAAACCCGTTGGTAAAGCCGGGTGATGGCAGCACCCTTCTGTTGCTTGGTCTATTCAAAAATGATGCGAAAGAAGTTTGGACATCGCTTTCTGATGATTACCACCAGCAGTTGAACGACTCCGGTGTAGATCAGCCAATGATACAGGCGGCTTTTGATAAGCTTAAAAAAGATGCTACCGTTCCTAATTACGATCATTTCACCCTACGCGGCAATCAAACTGATACTACTTCCACTGCGACAATTGAACAATATGCTGCATATCTGAAAAATAGCACCACCCCGCAATTTACCTATACTATCAACCTTGATGCTACCGGGCATGTGACTCAGGTAACCAGCAACGACCCTTCGCTGCAAGCAATCTTTCTCGAATCGATAGTGCGTAGTGCTGATGCGACTATCAAGCCGCGCAGCGCCGGCGTGCAGGTTTTGCAGGGCATTTCAAAATTCAATGCTAAGCTCATTTGGAACGGGTTGAGCGATGCCTATAAGAAAGCTCTAGCCGCTGATGGTTTCAATCAGAACAATATGCAAGCCGCTATTGACAGTACTGTCAAGGAGCTTGACGCAATCAGTGAGAAGCCGCAATATACCCGTTTTGAATTGGGGCAAGCCGGACAAACCCGTGATACAGGCTCAAACGCCGAGATGTACACCGTCAGCTATACCGTAAACGGGCGCGAAACAACCACCGTATTTTTGGTGAAGTATGATAGCAGCGATAAAGTCACTGAGATTGTGGCGCAAGACCCAATCGTTAGCACCGCCCTTCGCAGACCCTCAAATAGCTCTACCTTGCCGCAAACGGGCACAGATTTGCTCTCTCCTAGTTTTGTAGCCGAGCGCTTGATGTCAGGTTTGACCACCTTTGACACCCAAAAAATCTGGGCTTCGTTCAGCGCTAGTTACCAGAAAGAGTTGAGCGGAAAAGGGATTACCCCTGCCACTATGGCAGTCGAAATAGGTAAATATAAAGCGGAAGCCGTTACCCAGAATGTCAAGCTGAGTTATGTGGGTTACAGCTTTGTTCGTGGCAAAAGCTATCCCGCCGGAAATTCTGAAGCCAGTTATTCTTCGACGCTGCAATATGGCGATCGTGCTGGACAATTTGATTATCTGATAATTCTGGATAGCAGTGGCAAAATACAAGCAATTACCACCTCCGACCCGATTCTGAGCGCTATGTTAGGGCGCAACCAGACTAACGGGACGCAGACTACTACTCCTTAACGGTTTAAATGCAAGGAAGTAACGAGGACTAATTTATGGAGAATTTACGAAGCAAACGTCGCCCCGTAACTCGTAAGGACGAGGTGGACGAAGCAATAGAAAGATTGGGGAAGAAGGTAAAATTCAACCCCCTTCGCCAACACCTCGGTTCTTGGATTGCGCTCACTCTGTTTATACTGCTTATCTGGAACTTCCTAGTTCCGATATACAGCCAGAGCGGTTTGGGTGGCATTTCGCAGACAATCGTCCAGTTGGCTTTCCAATTGGCTTTTGCTGCCATATTCGCGCTTTTCCAGATTTACATAATGTTCTTTGCCATCGCGCGCCCTCGTACTTTCTGGCTCAAACCGGGTGAAACGGGCATCTCCTTTCAAGATTACAAAGGCAATCCGCAAGTGTTGGAAATGGCGCGGGAAGTGGTGCTTTTACTCAAAGGGGCGCGCGAATTTAAGGATATGGGCGGCGAGGTCATTCGCGGTCTGTTGTTGGAAGGCGACCCCGGTGTAGGTAAATCCTATCTGGCGCAAGCAATTGCTACCGAAGCAGGTTTGCCCTTTGGTTATTGCTCTGCCGCCAGTTTGCAAAGCCCCTTCGTAGCGGGCGGTATGTTGAGCATCAAAGCCCTGTACAAAAAAGCCAACAAACTGTCAGATCAATACGGCGCGTGTATCCTCTTTCTGGATGAAATTGATGCTATCGGGCAAAAACGCGCTGGGCAGCAACAGGGCGGCATGGGTATGGGTATGGGCGGTATGATGGGCGGTATGGGCAGCGGTTTGATTAACGAACTGCTGGTACAAATGGATCCACCCCCCGTTCACGACTCAATGAATCGCAAGTTTTTGCGTTGGCTCGGTATTGATTTTAGAGCCAAAAAAGCGGTGCGAAGAAACGTATTGACCGTTGGCGCAACTAACTTGGTAGAAACTTTGGACGAAGCTCTTTTGCGCCCTGGTCGTTTTGACCGCAAGATTAAAGTTGATCTGCCGGATTCGGATGGTCGCCGCGAGATTATCGAGTATTATCTCGACAAGGTAAACCACGAAAATATCCCGATGGATAAAGTGGTAGCCCAGACTATCGGTTATACCCCGGTATCTATCCGCTACGTTATCAATGAAGCGGTGGTGCGCGCCCACTTTGACGGTCGTGACGCGATTACGTATAAGGATTTAATCGCCGCCCGCGACTTGTTTGAGGTTGGTCTTCGCATGCCTATTCGCAGTATGTCATACGAAGAGAAACGGCGCATCGCCTACCATGAGGTTGGACATGCGGTAGCGCAAGTGTTGCTGAACCCTCACGAAGACTTGGTGAAATTGACCATTATTCGGCATGGCGGTGCGTTGGGCTTTATGCAGCCCAAACCTAAAGAAGAACGTTATACCCTTACCAAAGATGAAATTGAAGCCGATATTCAGGTAAGCCTCGGCAGCCGTGCGGCTGAAGAACTTTTCCTGAACACAGCAATGACCGGATTCAGCGGCGACCTTGCCAATGCTACCCAACGCGCAATATTGTATTGCAACCTCGTCGGTATGAACGGGCATCTCTCTTCTTCGCAGGTGTTGGGCGAGCAGGCGGTATCGGTACAGGAAATCGAGGCTTTCCTCCAGACTCAGTATCGCCGAGTGAAATCTCTGTTGTCGTCAAACGCTGAGATGTGCCATGCGTTGGCAGAAGCTTTGATCCAGCGTGAAGAAATGCTAGGCGATGAAGTTCTGGAAATTGTCAATCGCTTTACCGCAGTATTGTCCAATGATGCGCGACAACTTGGTTTCCGCCTCTCTAAGATGGGCAAACACGCCGGTCTTGAGCAATACGGTGGAATGTACGCTGAAGGCAAGAAAACGGCTGCCGGTTCAGGTAGTGCGCCTATTTCTGCGCCAAGCCAGCCTGTTGCGGTTGAGGTAGATGATGAAGATGATGACTCGATTTTCCCCGGAGTAGCGGCTTACTCTGCCAAAAATCGAAACGTGATCAAAGGTGAAGTAATTTCGGTGCAAAAGACTACCAGCGCCTACACAGACGAGGATGATTTCTTACCGAGTAAATGGTAAAGGCGTAGGTGATAAGCTAGAATTACATGATCCCCTTTCCCCCAATCGGGAAAGGGGATTTTTTAGGAGAGCTTACACCGTCTCGTATAAATCACGCGGGCGTTACCAAAAGCACAATAAAATTGCAAGTGAAGTTTTAAACAAACTAGCATTTGGTAGTTCAGGTTACAGCGACTTGCCCTCTTTAGTGTTAACTTCTACATAATAGTCTGAGTCGGGAACTACTTTATTCCGTGCTACCCATATCCGATTTAGCCTGAAGGACTTTAGCAGCCCTTTGCTGCTACTAGGCAACTTAAGGGAACCAAAAGGAGCGAGAATTGAGAAGTAAGAATTCTTCCCGCCTGTCATTAGTAGCTGTTTTATTGATGATGGTTGCGACGATACTTGGAGCTTGCGGTGATAATACTGCCACTCCCGCCGCCACTACAGCAAACGCTACTACACAGGCATCCGCCACAACTACATCTGCTGCCAGTACCGCCGCTACCACTGCCAAAGCAGCGACTACACAGGCAGCTACCACTGCCGCCGCTACCGCCGCAGTCGCAAGTAGCGGTCATCCCGGCATTTATCGTGAAGTCTGGTATGGACCAGACCCGGTAACGCTTGACCCCCAAGCCAGCCAACCACAAGGTTATACTACTCGCTATATGTACAATAACCTGTACGTTGGTTTGACCGATTTTGATGTGAAAGCTAACGTAGTTCCGGGCATTGCCAAAGAATGGAAAGCCAGCGCGGATGCAAAGGTTTGGACATTTACCCTTGATCCCACTGCTAAATTCGCCAGTGGTCGTCAAGTAACTGCGGCAGACGTAGTTTATACCTACGAACGTGCGGTTGATCCTAAAATCAAGAACGCCGTTGCTCTCGGCGTAGTTGGGGATATTGTAGGGGCAAGCGACAAGTTTGCCGCTAAAGCTGACAGCATCAGCGGTATCAAAGTGATTGACCCCGGCACAATCGAATTTACCTTACTTCAACCCACTCCCTTCTTCCCCACCAAGTTGGCTAGTACCGCCGGTTTTATCCTTGATAAGGACATTGTTGAGAGTGGCGCCAAGTGGTGGGAAACCAAGAGCGCGGGCGCAGGACCTTTCCAACTAACAGAATGGCAACACGGTCAGAAAATTGCGCTGGTTCCCAACCCCAATTGGTTTGGTAAAAAGGTTAAATTAACCCGTGTCGAATATTTGATAGTGGGCGACCAAACCAACCGTCTGAACCAGTTTGAGAGCGGCTTGACTGATGCTCACTGGCAGTTGCTAACCACTGAAGTTGATCGCATTAAGAAGGAAAAGGGCGACCTTTCCAAAATACTGACCGAATTCCCGATCGGTATGGGTTTCACCCTCTACATCGGTTTGAACTCGAACGGTTACGAACCCTTCAAGGATGCCAAAGTTCGCAAAGCCGTCACTATGGCGCTCGATACTGCCGCTATCAACGACACCCCGCTCAACGGCGCAGGTTACGTTGCTTCTGGTGTGATTCCAAGCGGTTTGCCCGGCTACGTATCCGGACAGATGAAAGCCAAATATGACCCGACCGCTGCTAAAGCATTATTGGCTGAAGCCGGTTATGCGGATGGCTCCAAAATGCCGGAACTGACGCTTACCCAGGTTGGCTCAGGACCTGACATTGCAGGACCTACCCAATTTATGCAAGAAGCTCTGAAAACTAATCTCGGTATGAATGTTAAAATTGACGTAACCGATCAACAGCGGTTTGGTCCTTCCTTGCAGCAGGGCAAGGTAGCTGCGTGGGCTACCCTGATGATGGCTTCTTATCCTGATCAGTATTCGATGCTATCAAACTTTGCCAGCAAATCGCCTTTCAACTATTATGGATATAGCAATCCAGATGTAGATAGCTTGTTGGTTAAAGCGCTTGGCACTGTGGACAATACTGCTCGTTACACCATCTACAATCAGATTGAAACCAAGCTGATGGATGATGCGGTAATCGTTCCGGTTATCTGGGGTAAGTTCTATAGCTTAGTACGCCCGTATGTTACCGGTTTCCGCGTTAACGTGCTGGGTATTATGCCTTACACTGAACTTGAAGTGAAGTAACCTTATAGGGCAGGGGCGTAGCTAACTACGCCTCTGTAATTATCAAATGAATTTTGTATTACGGCGTATTCTGTTTTTTATTCCGGCTCTGCTGGGTGTGGTCATTGTAACCTTCATCATTGGAAGGCTTGCACCGGGTGACCCATTCCAGCAATTAATTGGGCTTGGAGTTGATAACGATACAATCGAGGAGTTGCGCCACCATTATGGTTTTGATCAACCGCTGTGGCAGCAACTTTTTACCTATCTAGGCAATCTGGCGCAAGGCGACCTCGGCATTTCCTTTGCCCGCGCCAATATGCGTGTAGTGGATCTCATCCAAATGAGCATAGGTCCTACTTTATTGGTGGGGGTGCTATCCATAACCCTTGGCGCGTTTATTGGGGTTTGGTTGGGTTTATGGAGTGCGCTTAGACGGGGAAAGTTCGTTGACAAAGTTATAACGGCGGCGGTTAGCTTTTTCGGTGCAATGCCCGGTTTTGTGCTATCATATTTTATGATTTGGGGCTTAGCAGTAGGTTTAAAATGGTTACCGCCCGGTGGTTGGGGCAAACCGGAAAACCTAATAATGCCTGTAATAGTGGCAGCGCTGGCTCCGGCAGCCTTTATCGCGCGGGTGTGCCGTTCCTCAATGGTGGAAGTGTTACGGCAGGAATATGTGACGGTGGCACGCGCTAAGGGACTATCCCCATTCCATATAATGCGCTGGCACGTTCTGAAAAACGGTTTTATTCCTGTCATTACCGTTATTGGACCATTGGCGGGACGTTCTATTACCGGGCTTTTCTTTGTTGAAAGAATCTTCGGTATTCCGGGGCTTACCAGCCTAACCATCGAAGCAATTCCTTCGCGGGATTATTCGGTTATACAGGCTTCAACGCTAATGCTGGCTACTATTTTTATTATCATAAACTTGCTGGTGGACATCTTGAATACGATGATCGACCCGCGTACCAGAAGTATTGGTTAATCTTATGTCAACAGTTGAGCTAAATTCGCAGGAGCAAAATCCCTACTTTACTACTGCAATGGCGGATGTGTCTCCTCTACTTAAGAAACGGCAAAAGACCTGGTTCGGGCGCAAGCGAGATATACTGGTACTTTTTAGCTTGCTATTTATCGTGGTGATTCTTACCTGTGCTATTTTTGCCGACCAGGTTTCACCTTACCTTCCGGAGTATCAGCAACGTGGCAAAGGCGTTGCTTGGCAAGACCCTTCTCCGGCACATTGGCTTGGTACTGATGGGTTGGGGCGCGATTTCCTGAGTCGCTTGATTCATGGCGCGCGGGTGACAGTGGTACTGGCAGTTGGTGTAGCGACCCTTCAGCTTTCCATCGGTATAACACTGGGTGTGCTATCGGGCTTCTTCGGAGGTTGGGCTGATTTTATTATTATGCGTTTCGCTGATTTGCTGTATGCTTTTCCGGGCTTGCTTTTGATTATATTGGTGGTCAGTGTGGTGGATACCTTCCCCAGGATTCTGACTGCTTTTATTGTCATTACCTTGATAAGCTGGCCTGACATTACCCGCCTCACAAGAGCGCAGGTGCTTTCATTGAAACAGCGAGAGTTTGTAGAATCAGCCCGTGTTATGGGGGCATCTTCCTTCCACATAATAATCAAGCATTTGTTCCCCAACTTTATTCGCCCAATTGCGGCACTGGTTCCGCTCGGTATGGCTCTGGTTATCTTGAGCGAGGCAAGCTTGAGCTTTCTTGGATTAGGGGTTCAGCCGCCGGGGGCAAGTTGGGGCAATATGATTAACGAAGTAGGGGTGCATTTCAGGACAAGTCCTTGGATGATTTTGGCTCCTAGCATGAGTCTGGTTTTTACAGTGCTATCGCTCAACTATATTTCTGACTGGTTGCTGGATGAATAATAAATTTGTACGGCGCATACTTTAAGAGAGGTACTAATATATGGCTAAGCTACTGATTGTTTACGGCAGTGGGGAAGGACAAACTACCAAAATTGCCCAGCGAATTGCAGAGGTAGTGCAAGGCAAAGGACATGTAGTAGAATTAGTTCGCGGGAACGGCTTACCCTCTAATCTTAATCTTGCCAATTATCACTTTATACTGGTGGGCGCTTCGATTCACACCGGGAAACACCAGCCCTATATGGTGAAGTTTGTGAAATCCAATCTCAGCGCTCTTAATAGCAAACCCTCCGGTTTTTTCTCGGTTAGTGTGAGCGCCGGTTCAAAAGTCCCGAGACTTCATGCGCTGGCTGAAAAATATTTAGAACGCTTCATAACCGAAACTGGTTGGAAGCCGACCACTACCACGCTAATCGGTGGTGCATTGCAGTACACTAAGTACAACATTCTCAACAAACTGTTGATGCGCTATATCACCCGCAATTCGCTGGGACCAACCGATATTAAACGCGATTACGAATACACTGATTGGGAGCAGGTCACTAAATTTGCCGAGAGCCTCGTGTCGTTGCTGGATAAAAGCAGCGCTAGTGCCGAACCTCAGAAAGCTACGCGCTAGTAATTTATTTGATGATTTTTCCTTATCGAAAAGCCGGTTCCAATCCAGAACCGGTTTTTGTTTGCGCTTGTTAGCGATTACCAAACTGCCGTTAATTTGTGATATGCTTTACCCGATCTGGTTGCACTAATGATAGGAATAATTGACGCTTGAGTTCTACTACCTTCAAACCATCCTTAAAGTTAAAAGCAGTACCGCTCACAGGTCTGATTATGGCGCTGGCGTGGGCGTTGGCTCTTCTCAACACTCCCTTTGTAATTGACTTTGGCGGGGATAATCGGCTTGATTTGGTGTATTTGGGCAACGGCTTTTATGCGCCGGAGAAACGCCCTACCGACCACCAGAATACAGAAAACAGCTATCGTTGGATGGCTAAATCAGCCACGCTTGAATTGCCATGGACTCTAACGTTATTGCCTCGCAAACTGTCGTTGGTTGCTAGCGCGCCCCGCCCCGCCCGTTCTCCCGATCGAGTCGGCGCTACCCTGACCGTTTCCTACCAACTGGACGGTGTTACTACCGCCATCGGGCAATTCCCTATAAACGGTATGGCGGAAGGGAGCGTTATAACCTTTAATTTACCGGCTCAACTTGCCCCACGTACTAACCCGCTCTTGCTCAAATTCGATGCGGATGGCACTTTCCAACCGGGCAAGGGCGATACCCGCAACCTTGCCGCTATTGTCTACTCATTTAAATTAGAACCGGATTACGCAGCCTACGGTTTCAAGGGTTGGGCTGCTTCGCTCATATTGCCGCTCTTGCTAGGGTTGATGAGTTTGGCGATACGCGCATGGACTCGTTTCTTTACTCGCAATCCGCTCTGGATTAACGGCATGCATGTCATAGCGGGTGCAATGCTGCTTGCCAGTTTGCTTTTCTGGCGTGAAGCCGCCGAACCGGGTTACGCGCCGTGGACATTTGTGGCTTGGGTTGGTTGTCTGGCGTTATATGCTGCCAATAAATTTGTGGTACGCGCCCCTAGCTTACCCGCAGCCTTTATCTATGCTGCCTGTTTTTTGCCTGTGCTGCCGTTAGCACAATTTAGCTTCAATCGTCTTAGCTTAAGTGACTTAAACAGCGACTCGGTGATAATGGTCAGCCAGCTTGCGGCGTTTGGCATATCGCTGGTGGCGTACACGCGCAAAGGCTCTGAGAAATATTTTGCGGGACTGTTCGCGTGGGCGTTTGCTATCGCTGCTATTCTTAGCTTTATATATCTTCACGGGCAAGTGTTTTTAAATGATACCTATCGCGGACCCGACTTTCGCAGCTATTACACCCGGCAGGTTCAGGCAGAGCAAGGGCTAACTCCCCTTTATGATCTGCGAGATATTGCCAAATATCCGGGTTCGGCGGTGCGCCAACCACCCGCCTACGTTATCCTTTTCTGGCTACCGGTGCGTTTATTCGGACAGGATGCCTATACCGCACTTTTATTCTGGCGCATTGTTAACGAGTTAATACTGATTCCAATTCTACTAATTCTAGGTAAACTATTTGGCTTAAAACGTGGTATGCTGCCCGCTATCCTGTTTCTGGTACTGAGCTTCCGCCAATTGGCAGAAAACGTGGCGTTAGGGCAGCCCAACTATATTTTGCTGCTGTGTCTGAGCTTAACCGCATTGTTGCTTAAGCAAGGGCGCGAGGGTTGGGCGGGGAGTGTGCTGGCGTATCCCATCTGGCTGAAATTGCTGCCTGTTTTTTCAGGTGCATATTTCTTGCTAGAGAAACGCTGGAGGGGGTTGCTAGGCTTAATCGCCGGGTCGGTAGTGGTAAACGTGCTGACAGGGTTGGTAATCGGTTGGGATAACCTGTGGTTTTACTTCACCCGCGCGTTGTGGAGTGTCAACGAACCGGAAATCGGGCTGGTGAACCACTCTTTCTGGGGGTTTGCTGGCAGGTTGGCAGTAAACGAGGTGGACGGAAGTTTTTCGGGGCAGCCCTTCCCCCGCGAACTGGTAATATTCTGCTATTTGTTTGCGGCGTTGGCTTTCGGTCTAAGCTTGTGGATTATCTGGCGCGCGCCTGCTAAAGATTGGCTGGTGCAACAACTCAAATTTGGGACATTGTTGCTGATGGCGTTGCTTATCGCGCCTTTTAACTGGAAGCAATATGCCATAATGAGTCTGGTGGTTATCGTAGCTTTAGTGGTGATGCTAGGGCGCAGAAATGCGGCGAAATGGCAATTGGCGGTATTTGCGGTGGCTTATGGCTTGTTGGCTTCCGATCAAAATGTACAATTTTTCCCGGATCGTGCCTATGGGCTGGCGCGTATTGCGAGCAGTACCTTTTTCTACGCCCTGTTCGCGCTGTGGCTACTTTGCCTTGTATTGGTGCGCCGCCCCTTACGTGAAAATACAGAGGCTTGAAGCTATGAACTCATTGGCAGAACTGTTGCAAGAGGCTCTCATTTCCGGTAATGCTTCCGAGCTGGAAAGCTATTTGAAGGAGAGAAGCAATTTACCGGGACCGCGTATGAATCTACCGCTGGTTTACGACTTTGCCGAGTTGGTGAAAACGCTGGTAACGCTGCCCGAATCCCCGGTGGCGCAACTGGAATTGCTACTCGAAGGTTGGAGTTCCATAACGGTTGAAGCCAATGCCCCTGAAACGATTTTGCCAAGTGCAGCGGTTGCCTCTTACGGGCAGATGGCGGCAGTGCTTCCCGATTGTTGGCAAGAAAAGGTTGCGCGGTTATACAAAGCAGCCCTCAGTGAATCTTGGCGAGTACGAGAGATGGTAGCACAAGCGCTTCAGGCAATGCTGGAGAAGGATTGGGAGCGAACGGTTTTAACACTGGGTGAGTGGCTAAAAGGTGGCGAGCTTCTAGCGCTTCGGGCAGTGGTAGCGGCAGTAGCCGAACCGCGTTTATTGAAAGAATATGAGCATACCTACGAAGCCTTGCAGCTACAGCGAGAGGTGGTCAGGCTCTTTATACAGGTTACTCCGGCACAGCGTAAACACCCGACATACAAAACGCTGCGTCAAGCGCTTGGCTATTCCATCAGCGTAGCGATTGCTTCACTGCCGGATGATGGGTTACACTATTTCTCGGAACTGGAAAAATCAGGCAACCCGGACATTCAGTGGATTGTGCGGGAGAATAAAAAGAAAGCGCGGCTGTACAAACTTATATCTCAGAATTAGGAGTTATTGTTCTGCTTCAGGCTTGTTTTCAGCTTTAGCAGGTGGTGAAAAACGCTTTAGCCAGTTTTCTTCCTCACCCGCTTTGGCAAGCTGGAGTAGGTTTATCACGTAATGCGCGCTGATAACCACCAATAAACTGCTTGTAATAATAAAAACCGCCGCAAAGATAAAACCGACCAGCCCGGTCAACGCCATACCAAGTTTCCCTTGTGGCACATGTACCATTCCGAACAGGATAGAAGAACCTACCGCCATTATCCATGGGTTTATCAGGCTTGAAAATCCGCCCACCGCCAATGCGCGGAACAGGACTTCTTCCACCGCTACCGCTAGCAATAAGGGAATCAGGATTAATACCCACTCGCTGAATTTGCGCGGCACTACATTCTTCATGATGATGGGAGAGTAGATTTGCGGACCCCAGATGCGAATTGCCAAACCGGAGAGAAAGTTGACGGAGTATTGGACTACCAGCCCGATAACCACGCCCAAAACTAATTCAATGCCAAAGTTTTTGGGAGGCCAACCGAAAACTCTTTCGGTGCGCGCCATTGTATAAGTAGAAGCTAAACCAAGGCAAAGCCCAAGAAGCACGAGCTTAAACAGAAACTCCGGGAATTGCAATAGCAAATTACCCCGGATTTGGATACTCTTAATTTCTTTGCCGTTAAAATATGCACCCCAGTACATTAACCCCAATAAAGTCAATGTACCGATGGCAAAGATTAAATTCATAATTTGCCAGTCTGGCGTGTCAGGGATTAACCTATACACGCCATTCTAATGCTTTAAAGTTGCGCTTTTTTTCGAATGACCCGATCTTCTATAACTTCGGTTGTGCCATCTTCACGTTTGCGCTCACGGCGGGTAATTACCACTTCTTCATCATCCGCAGGTGTAACGGCGCTGCTGGCAACTGTAGTAGTGGTGGTTGTGGATTCCGGCTTGGTATCTTTATTTGCAGCCTGAGTTTCTTCTTTAAACTCTCGAATACCACGTCCCAACGACTTCCCGATGTCTGTCAGGCGATTTGCCCCGAACAGCACGATTATAATCAGTAGAATAATTACCCAAACAAAGGGTTTGTCAAAAGCAAACATCTTAAACCTCCGCAACTATCTACCAGCAAAAGTTAATCCCGGCACACGAAACAGGGGATAAAGCCAGCATGTTTTTCAAGTATAGCATAATCGAATTGCCAAATCTATGCAATATTTCTTCAATATAATCTTATCAAACTCCGGCATTAAAGCAATCACCCTACCCCGATTCAGGCTAATTTCGATATAAAATGAGGGCAACGAAATCACGTTACCCTCATTTATAGCTAAGCGCTGCCCAATCGATAATTATTCTACTCCGGCACGCTGTTCTTTATTAAGCGTGCTTTCGGCGGTATCGCTAATGAGACTGCGGGTAACCTCGCGCTTAATTTCAGCGGCTCGTTTGCGATAGGTTTGTGCAGCTACCCAACCACTTACAAAGGGTAGGATGAGATAAATCCCTACAAATATCGGCAACCAATCGGGTGCCATCAGTACCGCTACTGCCCAGAAGCAAATCCAGAAAAGGGCTTGCCATCCGGTAAACAGTAAAACTGCCATTGCCGGACGACGGCTTAACAGCCAGCCTACGCCCAAAAACCCGAAGATACCCGGAACTACTTCCAGCGCAAAGATTTTCCACGGGTTGATATTTACAATGTGCGATAGTCGGGTAACATACCCGCCCTTGCGAATTGTAGTTAGGTTAGCGGCTGGTAAAGAACCGCTATCGGCGGCAGCGGTTGTACTCGAAACCACCACTCCACTGAAATCTGGGTCGCTAATCGTTCCATTGGCAAGGATTGCAGAGCGTTGCGCTTGTTCTAAGGTGGCGCGTGGCACATTGATTGCTACCAAATAGCGTGTGGTTCGTTGCAGGTTATCGCCCGCCTTGCCTAACATCTTGGCGAGGGTAGCTTTACCCATTGTACGCAGTAGATTGTAGGCGTAGGTTAAATATGCCGTACCGATGATAGCGTATAACCCTACCAGTATCCAGTCGTGCATATCGCCCGTGACGGCGGCGCGTGCCTGTGCAAAGGTATTGCCCTCACGGATAATGTTTCCTTCGGTAACGCCTAGCACTACCAGAATTACATATAGCAGACTAACCCCCACCACAATCATTGTTATGGAAAACTTAGCGAGGGTGTAGCTGTAGAGGCGGCGATTTACCATACGCGGCACTGCGAACATACCGCATGTAACTAACGTTAGAGTTACCACCCCGATGATGTTCATTTGCGCGTGGGAAAGAGGAGTAATCATTTCTCCGGCTTCGCGCGCTTGATCGAGCCAAGTGGTAAAGCTTGGTATAACCTGTAAGATACCTTGACTGGTGCTTATAAATAGGGCTATGGCTGTGAAACCCAAACCAACCGCCAGAAATCGCTCTTTCGACTGACCGATGCCCTGCTTCAAGGTTAAGGCTATGTTGGCGATAAAAGTCCAGAAGCCTAGCAGCATTATTGAAGCGGCGGACGAAATCAATAGCGGATGCCAGAAGCCAACCGCCTGTTTTGCAGCGATGGGGGTAATGCCTTGCGAAATTACCATGTCCCCTTCGATAAAGCCGAGAATAATTAGCACCAACCAGAAGGTAAATACGCCGATGAACATTGACCAGAAAGAGAAGTTTGCAAGGCGGATGCTATACACCGGCTTTCCGGTAATGCGCGGCAAGAAGTAATAGACAAATCCGGCAAAGGCAAAGACGCAACCGCCTACCAGATTCATATGAGCGTGCGACATCGGGTCAATCAGTTGTCCGGCTGCGCCCACCTTATAGAGCCAGTCCAGCGACCACGGCAATACCTGATATACGCCCTGAAGCGTACCGAGCAACAAAGCTACCACCGAAACCACGAAGAATTTGGCGGCGAATATTTGCTCACGATTGGATTGGCGGCGCGCCGACCAAATGGTCATAACTACGTTGGTCACAAATAGCCAGTAGCCGATGCCCATTGCCGAAGCGGTAATTGCTTCGGGGGCTTTGTGCCAAAAGCCGACAATATCTTTAGCTTGAGTATAGGTATAGCCCTGATGAACCAGCGCACCCTCGGTCAAACCTATCGGCAGCAGTGCCATGTAAAAGCCCAACACTCCGCTAAAGGTGAACCAGAACGAAATATTGCAAAGCGTTTCGCTGAAAAGTCGGCGTTTGAGTAAGCGCGGCAACACATAGTAGGTCAATCCGGCTATGGAAATTGTTCCCCCTAGTACCACGTTGATATGGGTTAGACCTAGATTGGTGAAAAGGTGACCACCGTAATCGGCTTCGCGCAACCATTCTGCCATGAAGGGCAAACGCTGGAACACGCCGTGTATAGCCGCTACCGACAGCGCCAGCACCTGCGCTAAAAAGAATTTTACCAATATAGAGTCGTTACTGTAATAGGTGCCGTCCGGCGCTAGGTTACTGGTATCGTAATAACCCGCCAGAATATCGGGTTTCTCTGCTTTGCCGCTTTTTTCAAGTAGAATATCCGCCATAAGTCTCCTCTACCTTCTTGCTCCGGCAACTTCTTGGAAGCCTTTGACTTCTTCAACCGGGACAGGGAATTTGTCGCCTTTCCTGCCGATAAACAGAACAACCCCAGTGGCAATAATCAGCATTGCAGGCCAAATCAGCCAATCCCAGCTAAACCCCGTACCATCGGCAGGGTCGCTGCTGATTGATTGGGTAAAGCGCAAGGGGGCTTCAAAATCGGCGCTGCTTACACTCAGTTGCCAATGCCCGTTGTGCCAGAAATTGGCAACTACTTTGTATTCGCCAGGGTTTCCAGTGGGCTGTAGTTTGTCCGGACCGATTACCGGGTCATGTGGCCCATTGAACTCTTTCTTAACCTGACCGCTGTAATCGCGTACCGCCATAAAACTTAAATCCTGATTGTTCAGGGGATTACCAGCCAAATCAGTTACCTTGAATACAAAGGTAATATCAGAACCGGCGCTAGTTCCATCGTGTTGCGGTAATACTATTTCTACCCGGGTATTGCCGATGGTGGCGATACGTGGTAAATTCTCTCTATCTTCTTCCTTCGCCAATGCGATTCCGCTAAGGCTGAAAAACAACATTACTAGAACCAGTATAGGTATTAGTTTTTTTAGTTTGCGCATGACTTCCTCATATAAGCAGGTTGACAAGCCTATTTCGCTGGTGAAGGAGCTTCGTTAACAGTAAAATAAGCAAAGAGCCTACCTCCGAACATCCCACCATCCTCATACAGAATCAGGAAGCGACCTACGGGCCATTTGCCATTGTGAGGAGAAATAGTTAAGGTATCAAAACCACCCTCTACATTACGCCCGGCTTTGCGATCGAGATTACTTTCCAGTGCAGCATTTTCCGCCGTCATGTTTTGGTCGCGATACACTATCCGATAATTCTCCGGTATATCCATTTGTTTGGGCGTAAATACCAGCTTAAAGCTTCTTCCAACGTCAATCTGGGTTACTTCTTGAGGATCAGGGTCGGCTATTTGATCTCTGATTACTACCAGTGAGCGATAGAAATCTTCATCATCAAATTTGATGTAGAGTTCATCTTGATGCAAACTGGCATCCGGTAAATTAGGGGTGAGTTCAGGTTGTGTCGAGGTGACTATTACCGTAAAAATGGTAAAAAGAAAAGCGACCCCGAACATAGCTCCACACAAAACAAAGGCAACCCGGCGCAAGCTTAGCGCGGTTTTTGACATTTTGCCATAGGGACGATTGGGGCGATTATCATGATTATCGCCTCTATCCTCATCCGAATTTGGAGGCGGATTAAATCCAGCCTCGTTCGAATCGCTTGTTTTATCACTACCGGGTTTATTAATCACTTCCATAGGTATGCTCTCCGGGATACAAACCTGCGCTTCTAGCCGAGCAACTCGTAAATCGAAATAGAGAAGCTTTCGTTGTTTTCGCTAAGGGTATCTTCCAACTTTATAATGTTTGGGTTATTCGAGTAACCCTGCATATCTTCCAGTGAATTCCACTCGCTGGAAATCACAAAATCCACCGCGCCGGTAGCGCCACTGGAACGCCATACGTGCGAACTTACCAAACCGTTAAGGGCTTGGGTGACAAATTTGCGACCGGCAACCAGCGCATTAAAAGCGGTAGAACCGGGCACAATCGCATCGGCTTCTTCTTTGGGCAATGAAAATGATACTAAACGCATGTAAGACATTTGGAACTATCCCCTATCGTTTCTGAAAATGGGTTCCGAGGGTTTGAGTTACCACCTCGTTTCCCAGACCAAAAAATAGTACCAACATAACTCCAATAGCCACAACTGATACTCCCATAATTACCAACAGCATATAGGGAAACTGGGAGTCATCGGTTTCAAGATGCTCATGATGCTCGCTGAAAGCCAAATCTCCCAGCGCCTCAATTCGTTTCGAGTCCAGCTTTTCCATATAATTTAGTATCGCACCCCCGTAATCAGAGAAACTGTAATGTAACCGGCAATTGCCACAAAAACGGATGCCCACACTAGCACTAGAAAATAGGGTATAGCTCCAAAACCACTCTGAATTACTCCGTTGAAGTTTTCAGCGCTACGGTCGTAGGCTATTTTTTTCTCATGCTTGTCACGTCCGCTGCGCGCCCACATAAAAACCAATAGAACCACGAATAGCTCAGCCACTGCCGATAGCAGCCAGTACCACACGGGTAAATCCCATGGGGCTACAATATCAGGCTGAGAAACGGTTTGTAATATTATTGAGCCAATCGCCATTTGACTATCTCCTGATTCCTAATCGCTCACCTACAGAGGGAGAGGGAAGAAAGAAGTTATAGGGGACACCCCTATTACTCCTGCACCCCTAATCACTGTTCCTCGATGGTAATGTATTTATCTAGCTCCTCACCGGAATCATCCAAGAGCGCGCGTCTGAGCATATCGCGTTTGGTTTTCTCTGGGTTTCGGAATTCGCCGTTTTGAACGGAATAAATAATACCCAACCCTGAAATTATCAAGAAGAACGACGCTACAATCCACATTGCGTCTGCTGCCGCTAGTTCATCGCCCCCCACGTTTTCATGCGCAAAGGCGGGTGTGGTAAACGCCAGCAGCATCAGAAAAACCAGTAAAAGAACAGTAACAAGTTTACGCTTTGTCATTTCTTATCTCCCTCCACTGGTATTAGGATCCGGCGCAACGGTTGGAACCGGGTTTGGCGGATTCTTCGACCAGAATTCCTGATTGGCATCATACTGTGAAGGCTCAGGCCCGGCGTTTGGTCCTGTTACCTGCAACGAAGCATCCAGCTTATCTTCGGCTATGGTCAAACCTCCGTTAGGGATGGTGCGAATAAAGTTGATTACATCCCAGATGTCGTTAACGGTCAGGAAATCGCCCCATGCGGGCATTGCACTACCCGGCAAGCCAAATAACAAGAAGTGATAATATTGCCCTTCGCTGGTGACTTTTTGCGCCGCTACATCGGTGAAGTTGAATGGGCGCGGCTGCATGTATTGAGCGGCAGGTCCATTGCCATCCCCGTTATAACCATGACAACCGACACAGTTACTTAGGAATATCTGCTTGCCGTGTACAATACTGCGATTGCTAGGCGGCATCGCGCTACGGGTATTTTTCCAAGTTGTCGGCACTTGCTGCATCAGGTAATCCAAGTGCGCTTGGTCATAGGGCTTTTTAGGGTCGGTCACTGAACGGTCGCCTTGACCGCCGTTTAGAGATTTTACCAGCGCATCCTTTTCGCTGCTCTGGATAGCCATCCGCACATCTGCTGCTTTTCCGCCGAGACTTTGCACATATTTAATCAGGTTGGTTCTATCCTCTACGCTCAAAAAGTTAAACTGAGGCATAATGGATTGCGGGCTGGTAAAGCGCGGGTTTTGGAAATGCGCCAGATGCCAATCGTCCGGGTGTACGCCCCCTTCCTGTGAAAGGTCAGGTCCGGTGCGTTCTGAGCCGAGCAGCATGGTTTGCAAGAAAACATAATCCCCCGCTTGTGCTACCCGCGCGGCTTTTCCGCCACCTGCCGCGTTCCAGTCCTGCGGTCTGATGTATTGAGTATGACAATATACGCAACCGTTGCTGATATATACCTGCCGTCCCTTCTCCTCATCGGCGGTAAGGGGACGCGCTATGTCGGATGGCGAAGGCTGAAAGCTCAAGGACGATAAACCAACCGTCATGAAAACGCTGGTCATGACCATAAGTACAGCCCCGGCAAATACGGTTCCAAATGACATTCTCAAATGCACGAAATTCACTCCTCTATAAGGATTTGGCAACCCGGCAAATGCGCCTGCCGCCGTGCGTGCCTGTTAGCCACTGCATTTATTTCGGTAAATTGCTGGTTAAAGTATTCATTGATAAGAAAGTAGCCCCAATACACATTCCAAACGCTACCAGTGTGAATAGTATTACTAGAATTATCAGTGCCACTTCTGCCATGTTTCGTTTGTTGGCGGTAGCGGATTCGGTTTTTTCTTCCATAACCATTGCTTAATTTCTCCTGTAGTCGATGGCGTATCGGTATGCGCCCATAACTTTCCCGCCTTCGGCAGGGAATACTGCTCCAGACAATATCCCTGCCGCTCCACTGTTACGCCCCTACTTCGGCGGCGGTTTGAGGTACAAACGAATCCACTTTTGGTCCGCTTCTCACCGTCTTGTAAATGTTGTAAAGCTGGATATATCCACCGATAACTACCAGCGCACCGCCAAACGCGCGCATCATAAAGAAGGGTTTCAGCGAAGACACGGTTTTGTAAACGGTTTCGCCGTTCAGCCACATTGCGCCCTGTATCAAGCCCACGATTTGCAAGCTAATCATTATCAGCAGGAAGCCGCCCGTAACTAACCAGAATTGAATTTCACACAAGCCCGGACTCCAGATACGACGCTTTAGGGTAACGGGTATGATGTAGTAAATCGCGCCCATCACCCACATTGTCATCGTGCCGAGCAAGGCAAGATGGGCATGTCCTACAATCCAGTTGGTGAAGTGCACCAAGCGGTTAAAGCTTTGGATTGCTTGGAAAGGTCCCTGGATACAGGTTACAAAGTAAAAGACCGTACCGACTATTACATATTTCAGGGGTAAACTGGCATATATACGACCCCAGTTGCCGCGCATGGTCATCCAAATATTGGTTAGGAAGGTAATGACCGGCACAAACAAGCCGATAGAGGCTACGGTAGCGACGGTTTTCAACCAACCGGGGGTTGGGGTGGAAAGCAAGTGATGTTGTCCCACCAATGGGTAGAATAGCGCGAGGCTCCAGAAGGCGACCAGCGACAGAATGTGGCTGTATAAGGGAGTGCGGGTGACTACCGGAACAATGTAATATACCAACGCCGCGCCGCCGGGAGTAAACCACAAGCCCAAAATATTATGCCCGTAGAACCAGTTCCAAGTAGCATCATTAATGCCCGCCAGCGAACCGGCAAAGGGATTATCACCACCTGCCAGTGGCGACCAAATGACGTTCCCGATGGCATATACTATCGGTAGCCAAACTACCGCGCCCATAATGTACCAGAGCGAAGCATAAATCTTTTTTTCCGCACGTTGGGAGATGGTCATCAGGATGTTGAAGGCGTTTAAGCTGGTGGCAATAGCCACAAATATATCAATCGGCCAAATCATTTCGGCATATTCGCGCCCCTGAGTCATACCCGCCATCAGGGTAATTACCATAAAGATGCCGAGGAAGTTCCACGCCCACATTACTATCTTGGCAAGGTTTTCACTCCACAATGCCCGTCCGGTTAACTTCGGCACTATATAGAAAAAGGCTCCGTAATACGCCATTGAAAGCCAGAAGAACGTTACACCATTCACATGGATTGGGCGCAACCGTCCGAACTCAAGGAAGCTAACGCCCCCTAGAAAATCGGGGAATACCATCTCGGTTGCCGCAATCATGGCAAATGAGGTACCGACTGCCAGCCAGACCGCTGAGCTGTATATCCAGCTTCGTGCGGCGCTGTATTCTTCGTTCATCAGTTCATGCCTCCAACCAAATCGTTACTCTCCATCAATTCAGGGCGTGCCAGTAATAGCACCCCGACCAGTGCGAAAAGGTATTGGTCTGAAATTTGGAAGGTGTAGCCACCTGCAAATAGCAGCACCATACCCAGAGCAGTTGCCCGGTAAAACGCGCCCCGCCTCCATTCTCCAAAGCAGAAAAATACCGTGTAGAGGAAGAAGAAAAGCGATATAACGTAAAGCGCCAGATTCCAGTGCATACCGTAGCCCAGCGCGTATAATCCTAAAATTGGCACTATCGAAGATTCGGCGATGGTTAGCACCGTCAGGGACATAAATATTCCCACCAACGCTACCGCCCCTATCAAGCTTTTGGGATGCTCCAGCATACTGCGAAATGCACCTCGTTCCAGCGCTGCGCGCCGAGTAAACGCGAGAAAGCCCACCATCCCATTTATTACTACCAACAACTCCCCTGCCATCAATACTGGCTCGTAAATCGTTTCCTGCCAGTTTACGCCCATCAAAGGGAACACCGTATCGTGCAGCAGCTTATCCACAATTTGTAGGGTATAACCTGCCAGCATTAGCGCGGTAAACATTCGCATCTGCCAGTTTTTCTCACGTAACCACATGTCCGTTGCCAACGCCCAGAAAGCCGTCAGCAAAGCTACTCGGATAGTTACGGTTACAAACTCGTTTTGCACCAACCCAAGTAATATGGTGGAAGTTACCATTACCACCAGCGCCGCTACCAGCGCGATAGTTAGGTAAAAGTTGCGCCTTTGTTGCAAACTGCCCGTTCTCAGCCCATTCGATAGCTCTCCGCCCACTCGAAAGCGCGACAGCGATAACGTCAGCGAAACCAGCGCCAGCACAACCGCAAAATTGAGCATGATTGTGCCAATCTGTACGCTCACGGTGTAAACCGTCTGCAACACCGAGCCTTCGCTTTTGGGGATGAACACCCCCACCCGACTGAAAGTGCGCCACACCAGCAGTTCGGCAACTGCCGCTATCACCAACGCCACCAGCGTCCAGCGCAAAGTCTGGCTTACTTGAGCGATACGCTCTGCGGTAGCGGAATTGCCAATTTTCATCTGCTTGTGTTTAATCGCCAAAACTATATAACCTTCTGTTTCAAACGCCCGCCGTAACCAATACGGCGTTGCGGCATCTGCTATTTACTTTTGCACCAGCTTTTCGCAACCCGCCGTTTGAGTGGCGCTGGCAGCAGGTGTAATGTAGCAATAAGGATTGTCCAGCGCTTTATCAGGATTGCTCGGTTGCGGACCGGGATACTTCCCTGCGCCTTCGCCACCGTAGCGCGGGTCGTAGTTGAGCATCATTTCGGGTTTCAACTCCGAGTCTGGCAAGGTCAAACCGCCCTTGGGAATAGTGCGCAAGAAGTTGATGGTATCCCAAATGTCGTTAACCGTTAGGAAGTCGCCCCAAGCCGGCATGGACGTGCCGGGTAAGCCGAACAGCAAATACTGGTAGAATTGACCGTCGCTGGCGGATACTTGCAATTCCACGCGGGTAAAGTCAGCCGGGTCGGGCTTCATACTGGAACTGGCAGGACCACGTCCGTTGCCGTTTTGACCGTGACAACCCACGCAGTTGCTCAGAAAAATTTGCTTACCGTGTAGCAGGCTGCGGGTAGTGGGTGTCATCGCGCTTTTGAGGTCGCGCCAAGTAGGAGGCACCATTTCTTTTATTTGGGCAAGATGCGTTTCGTAGCTGGTGTACCAGCCCTTTAGCACTTCGTCTTGTTGTGCGCGCATTTGGGAAACACGAGCGTCGGCAGCTTTTCCACCCAAGCTCTGTACATAGGCAATCAGGTCATCCAGTTCTTGATCTTTGATGAAGCTGAATTGCGGCATAATAGATTGCGGGCTGGTATAGCGTGGGTTCTTGAAATGCGCTTTATGCCAATCGTCAGGATGGATGCCGCCTTCCTGAGAAAGGTCAGGTCCGGTGCGCTCTGAGCCGAGCAGCATAGTCTGCAAGAAAACATAGTCTCCGGCTTGTGCCACCCGTGATGCTTTTCCACCACCTGCCGCATTCCAATCTTGCGGTCTGACATATTGCGTATGGCAATATACGCAACCGTTGCTGATGTAAATCTGGCGACCACGCGCTTCTTGAGCGGTGAGCGGACGGGCTATATCTGAAGGGGCAGGCTGGAAACTCAAAGAAGATAAGCCGACGGTCATAAAAACGCTGGTCATGACCATAAGCACTGCACCGGCAAACACGGTTCCAAAAGACATTCTTAAATGCACACAGACTCTCCTAGTGTTTCAAGCCACACCCGCTAAACCACGTGGGTATGAACCTGTTCAAAAGAGTTAAGAAAAGGCTAAGACCGAAAGAAATAAGATGGTCGCAGTAGCTAAGTTAGCTCCCTTAAGAACTTAGGATTTCTAACATTATATTAATATTCCCTGTTTAATTTCAGTGGCTATAAGTAAAAATAAGGTAAATAAAGGTTAAGATTTTGCAACCTTTTATGGTTTTTAACTCTAGCGCAGCTCTAACATTTGGCTAACCTTGTTCTAACATAATTTGGCTACAATATTTATTGGAAGATAATTCCAGAGTTGTTCGGTAATGTATCATAAAGGAGGTTGATTTTTATGAACGCGATTGAACGCTGGAATCCATTTCAAGAATTGGAAACTATGCGTGAAAATGTTTACAAAGTATTTGACCGCTGGTTTGATGAGGGCTTTGACCGCTCTCCGGTTGTTTTCAGCCCTGCGATTGACCTCGTTCAAACTGAGAACGGCTACGAGTTGCATGCTAATATGCCGGGCTACAAGCCCGAGGAGATCGAAATCAATCTTGAGGGAGACTTACTAACCTTGCGCGCTAAACACGAGGAGAGCGAAGAAAAGAAAGATAAGAATTACGTTTACCGTGAACGCCGTAGCGGTTCTTTCTACCGTAGTATGCGCTTGCCAGAACCGATTGATACTACAAAAGCTGAGGCTAAGATGGAGAGCGGCGTATTGACGCTGAGCTTACCACGCCTTGGTCAGAAAGAGGTTCACAAAATCGAGATCAAAGCCAAATAATAGCTGATAAAACAACTCTCATCTGAACTGACAAAAAGCCCTTCCCGCAAAATTAGGGAAGGGCTTTTTACTCGCCCTGACGTTTTGCTCCTGAGTTTCGTTCCCAAAACACCCCATCGGAATAACCCTGAATAGATTTGTCCGTTTCTGCTAGCAGCAGCCGTTTTTCAGTAAGACAGCAATATAGTTCGTCTATCTCGATTCCCACGAATTTGCGCCCAAGTTTCTTCGCCACCACCGAAGTTGTGCCAGAACCCACAAAGGGGTCGAATATCACCTGACCGGACAGGCTACTTGCCAATATCAGTTTTGCTAGCAATTTTTCAGGCTTTTGGGTGGGATGCTCGGTATTTTCAGCCATTGACCAAAACGGTATGGTCATATCAGTCCAGAGATTCGAGGGATAGGTTAGGCGAAAATCGCCCTCGCTGGTTTCCTGCCAGTCTTTTGGTTTACCTTCGTGGTCACGATAGGGCGCAATTACCTTGCGTTTCAGCTTCACCGCTTCCGAGTTAAATACAAATTCACCTGAAACAGTACAAAACCAGATATCTTCGGCGCAGTTCTTCCAGTTTTTCAACGCGCCTCGCCCTTTTTCCCGCTCCCATGTGATGCGATTCTGTACCTGAAAATAGCGCGAAGCGGCGTTAAAAATTGCCGATGTGGAACGCCAATCTCCGCAGATATAAATCGAAGCGGTGGGTTTCAGCAAACGCGCCAGTTTTTCCAGCAAGCTAGCCAGCCATAGTTCGTATTCTTCCCCATCGCGTGCTCGGAAGATGCGCCCGTTAAAATTTTTGGTCAGGTTGTAGGGTGGGTCGAGAAAAAGCAGGTCAACAAAAGACGAAGGTAGGTGGGGTAAAATTTCGGGTAAATCACCGCAAAGCGTGCGATTCTGGATTTCTGAAACCGAGAGGGGCGCAGAAGACTTGAGCAAACGCGAGGTAAAAAGCTCCAGTTCTTCCGGGCAGAGTGTAAGAGTCCTGTTGCGTTCCCCTCGCGTTTTATCTGTCATAAATCCGCCTATTAGATCAAAATACCGTCGGCATCAAAAGAGCGCAGATGCTTTAGTTCTTCTGGCGATGGAGGGCTTGTCTCAGGCACATTTTCAGGCACAATCAGGCTAAAGCCCGTAGCCGCCATCACTTCCTCAACCGTTTTGCCTGGATGCACCGAGAGTAAGCGCATCGTCTTGCTTTCTTCCTCGAAATCCAGCACTGCCAACGGTGAAAGCACTAGTAACGGTCCTTCCCCCTTAATCAAGCCCTGCGCCTTAGCGGCTCGCCACGATTCGCCGCCTTCCAGAAAACCGGGGGCGGTGCGGAAATCCACCTTTTCCACGAAAGAGCGGGGCGAATGGTCGGTCATAAAAATGATGAAGTGGCGCGCCCCTGTCATTAACGGCAAAGCCGCCGAACCGGGTCCACGTAAGCGTGGTTTATTGTAATCGCCGATTACGCTCAGGTTCACATTCCCGTAGCGGTCAACTTGCAAGCCTCCGCAAAAAAACAGGTCGGTTGTGCCGGTTGGTATTGAGCCGATTACATCGCTCATTGTCACCACCGACTCGCAGATGTAATTGGTGTAATCGCAAGAGGAAGCCACCAAGGGGTCGAGCAAAGGATTTACCGCACCGCTACCTCCCGCCAGATAATTCAGATTTGGGGCGTGGGTCAATTGCGCCAAACGGCAAGCTGCCCTTGCCACTGCGCTTCCTGCGCCAGTCCCTACGGTTGTGCCATCTATTAAAGTGCGGGACATCACACACGCCATCAGTTCGAGTATTGAATAACCCTTGCGGGGTCTGTCTATCATTTCCAGCCTGATTTGCATCAAACCACCTACTTCCTAAAGGGTGCGTGATTGGGTACGCTTGAGATATTCTTCTTCGCTATACCCAATAATGTATTTCTGGAGATACTCTTCAAAACCTTCAGCGGTAGCTGCCATCTGCAAATACAGCTTCAGATGTTCCTCATCGTAGTGGTACACACGGTGGCAACTGGTGGGGTGACAGCCAAAACGCGCTGCTACTACTGCGGAAACTTTCATGCCCGGAACCGTAACCTGAAGCGGATTGCGGGTAACTTGCTCGGAAGGAGTGAGTTGCTCAATCTGTAAAAGCACCGTCTCGGCGGCAAACATCATTTCGCGATCTATAAAAGGTGCGCCCTTGAAAATCCCGTTGCCGTACTCATCGCCTTGTTGCACTGCAATAAAAGCTATCTGAGGCTTGATGGGCGGACAGGCAAAAGCGGGTTGTCCGTTGAAAGGGTTGGTAATGGGCTTGTAAAATTCCGGTGAGAATTTGGACACATCACTAAAGGCAAGCGCAGGACTCAGTGCGGCAAAGGGTTGCCCGTTCGAAGCGGCTTTAAGCCCCAAAATCAGCGTAAGTTCGTCAATTTCATAAACCTTGAGCTTGCCTTCCTGAGCAAAACGCCGGAAAGCGGGCGCTAATCCCAAATGCTCAAAACCCACATAAGCGGTAACAATTTCTTCCACCAGCCCTGCGCCGATGAGCAAATCGGCGTTGATGCAAGCGGCAGGACTGGTAATGAGCCGCTTGATGCGCTTTTTCTGGCGTACCACCTCTCGTATCAGCGCCATCGGGTTGTTGTGCATGTGCATACCGCCAATTGCAAGGCTCTCCACCTCGTCTGGCAGGTAGCGGCTGACAACTTCTGCCAACTCAAGCTTTTTCGAAACACGGGTAGCTTTGGGAATTTCCTCTGTCATAAGGCTTTCTCTTTTAGGGATTCAAGATAACGCCGCGCCCGCAACAATATCACTCTGGCAGTAGGATACACCGCCAAAGGGATTGCGCCTTCAAGGTCAATCCAATTGGTATCCACTGTTTCTCCCGGTTGCGGGCGCGGGTTTTGACCGTAGGGGGTAGCGCGCATTAAATACCATACTACCAATTTGCGCTTCGGTCCTCGCCGTGTATCGGCGATGTAGCGGCTCTCTCCCAATTGCAGCACTATTTCTGCTTCTAGCCCAACCTCTTCATTTACTTCTCGGAGCGCTGCCTGCTCGTGGTTTTCACCGTTTTCAAGATGTCCCTTCGGTAAGTCCCAACCCCCATTGTCGGTACGGCGCATCATGGCGATTTGCCAGCGCGAAACGCCATCCCGCTCTAACCGTCGGAATACCACGCCGCCCGCCGAGACATCTTCCGCTTCTCCGGGACCATCCCATTGATTTAGGATTCGTTCTTCATCTACTTTCGCCATGTGATTTTAGCTTCAACCTAAATAATAATTCCAGTCAGGCTTATTATATCCTGTAAATTGTAATCCCCATAAAATATAATGGCAAGCAATCCGGCAACTTGCGCTTATTTTGTTTTGCTTCTGCCTGTTGTTCACCCCTTCAGGGGGTGAAGAGCGAGAGAGATATAGGGAATACCTCTAGACCCCGCTCGAATTCCGTTAGTTACACAGGTCTATTACCTTGAATATTGTAATCTGCTTGGCTTGCCGCATGTTTGCACTTATTATAGACTGTGGAACTACTTGCAAAAAGTAAGCACCATTAAAATTTACCTTACTTAATTAAAACCTTTTGAGAAAGGATTCCATATAAATGTCTGAGCCTATTCATGTGCTGGCGTTTTCAGGCAGCCTTCGCAAAAATTCGTACAACACGGCGTTGCTGCATCTCGCCCGCGAATTAAAGCCAGCTGATTTAGAGATTGAGATTTTTGACCTTGCCCCAATTCCGCTTTATAAACAGCGACCTTGAAACTGCGGGCGTACCCTCGCCTGTTACCGAGTTTAAGGAACGCATCCGTGCTGCTGATGCCCTGCTGATTGCCACCCCGGAGTATAACTATTCGGTTTCCGGCGTGTTAAAAAATGCGTTGGATTAGTCTTCCCGCCCGCTTCGTGTTAACCTGCTGTCCGGTAAGCCGCTAGGAATTGTTGGTGCCGGAGGGATGAAAGGCACGGTGCGCGCTCAGACGCATTTGCGCTATATCTGTCTTGAGTTAGGGTTGCACCCAATGGGCAAACCTGAAATAATGGTAGAATGCCCTTACCTTCTTGGTTGAGCTTTCCCGCTGGTCTCGCCGTTTTATATGACTTTGCTTAGAAAAGCAAAATAAAAAGGGGCGATATTTACTCGCCCCCATCGCGTTTTCAGGATTCTAGGAAAGCAGCGCTTTGTAGGGATAACCACCTGCCAGAACCTTAGCCCATTGAGCGCGATCAGAGCGCGATTTATCCAATAGCGCTGATGCTTGCTGCATATAATAATCTTGCCCTGTGACCTTATAGCGGTCAATCATATTCAGCATGTCCGTAATATGGTTGGCGTAATCGCCTGCGATTGTGCCAAGATCAAGTGCTCCCTCCGGTGGGGTAGAGTCCTTGAGCTTGCGTGAGAGTTGCCCGGCAATTACTAGGTAATAATTCAACTCTTCATTGTTTGAAGCGCTGTTCGTGTTCAACTTGCCAGCCCTAAAGGGATTGAAAATCAGCCGCTCAATATTGGTATCCACGAAGCCAAGCCCCGAAACCACACTATTGGTATCGCGTACAAAAATTTGTACCGATTCGGGAACCTCCGCTCCAAAGGTAATTGCGGCGGATGGAGTCGGTACCGCAACCGTAGGGGTAGCAGGTGCGGTAGTGGTAGTTGACGCTTTGGTGGTAGTTTGTGAAGCCACCGTAGTAATTATAACGACTCGCGAAGTTGCGGTTGCGGTCGCTCCTGTTGCTGTAGTCGCAGCCTTTGTAGAAGTGGCGGTAGTAGTAGTTGTGGCAGTGGGCAACACCGCGGCAGTAGTAGTTGCTACCACCTGCGGAGTGGTGGTGGCAGTGGCGGTTGTAGTCGCTGCCGTAGTTGTTGCTGCGGGAGTTTGGGTAATTCCGGCTACCGCAGTAGCAGTTTGGTTATCGGCAGTAATTTGTATTGGAGTGTCGCCTTTGCGCAAGAGTAAAGCGGCGGCTGCAACTGTCGCAAAAATCACCAAAAATGCAATCAACAGGTAAATAGGCTTAATCCCGCCTTTTTTCTTTTTTGTTTGCACGTTTGCCTGCTTTAAGTTTGGATCAGGGGTAAAGGTATTACGTCCCTGACCGGCTTGTTGAACCGGAGGGGGAGGTGCCGCAACACCACCGGACATATTTCCAAGTAACCGGGCACGCAAATCTGCGTTAGGGTCTGACACAGGCTGCGGTTTGGCAGCAGCCTCCAGTTGAGCTTGCGCGGCAGCCGGGTCAAGTTGGGCGAAAGAAAGCCCTGTGCCTCCTGACTGCATCTGAAAAGGCGGTGGCATACCGGGCGCACCTTGCGTAGCTGAATAAGGGTCGGGAAGATTGGGACGTGTAGGTGCTGCGGCAGGTTGATTTGTAGCAACAGGAGGTGCCTGATTAGCCCATGCCGGCATTCCAAAAGGCGGCGGCGGGGTCGGTTCGTTGCCGGTAAGCGGCGGCGGCGGCGTATTTAAATCGCCGATGAGTGATACCGGATCATTTGAAACGATAGGCATGCTACGGGTGGGTTGTTCTTGGCGTGGCGGTGGCGTGGGCGAAAAAGAAGTATAAGGAGAATCGAAGCCCATAGAACCACTGAGCAATTCGCCGGTGTTGAGCGGGCGCATACTTTGAGATGAAGAATCGGTCGCGTCAAAGTTCAGCGGAGGCACCGAAGAAGGTGTGTTTGTAGGCGCGCTCATTCCTTGCTCGATTGATTCCAACGCTTGTTTGGCGCGGGTGTGACCGGGGTCTATCCGCAGTGACCGTCGTAAACACTGAGCAGCTTCTTCCTGATTATCAGTGGCGGCGGCAAGCCAGAACCACGCTTCCGCATTGCGTGAGTCCTGTTTAACCAATTCCATTAACTTTTCGGCACCTTGCTTCTTGTTGCCGCTGCGCACCGCGGTAATGCCTTCTTGCAACAAATCACTAGGGTTCATAGTTGTTGCGCCCCTTTACTCCCGCTTAATCTGCCGATTATTCCCCACATTAATAGACATTAGGATATAGAGTTATGTTTACTCCAGCGTATTATAACGGCATATTAGCGTAAAATCAATAGTTATGTTGACTTGATTGCAGCAAAGCTGGCAATAATAAAAATCCTCTTGCCCGTAAACAGCAAGAGGATGAAAGAACTGTCAAGTTTAGGGTTTCAGGTCAATCAGGATAGCAGAATAACCGGGAACGCTTACCGGGAAGTTATCTCCGGTAATTTTAAGCGGGGTTTGTTTAACAAGACGGTCGTTAGTATTGGCGCTCAATTCGTAAACATCGGCATCCTGCTCTGCAATGGCTTTAGCCAGTTGTACAGTTACTGTAACATTACGACCGGGTTTGTTGTTTATCAGCATAATCTGCATATGTCCGGTTGTGTTATTTAGCGCCGCATAGCTGGCGATATACAAAGGGCTACTGCTTTTGGCATCCAGCGCCTGATCGCCGAAGCGCGTACCGTTGCCGTCAAAATTGGTATACATTTTGAAGGCTTGGAAACCTGCTCCGTTAGACTCGGGAGACTGCCAATATGATGCCATATACAGATTGTATCGCCCGAAGATTCCAAGTGCGTTGGCTATAGCTAATCCTCCGTTCAAAGTGTGATCTGCTCCAAAATTCCACTCGTTGATTGCCAGTTTGGTACCGGGATAATATTGGTTTATCCACTCGTACATAAGCGGTATTAAGCGGATTCTTTGAGCAATCCAAGACTCATCGACATAATTGGGATCATAGAGTGAGCGCACCGCATTCAAGCGCAGGTCGTTTGCGTTAGTGCCGGTATCGCCTGCAAAAACTCCGCTAGCTTGCGGATAATAATGAATATCAAGTATATCGAGGGTACGATAACCAACTTTCTCATCATATTCACGTACTTTAGAAAGGAACCAAGGCAGGAATGCCATATCATTATGCGCCTTGCGGTCGGCAGCCGTACGGAAATTGTCATTACCCCGGTCAAGCTCCGAATTGAAATAGTATGTCCAACCGCTAGTGGTGGGTCCGGCTATTTGTGCGGTTGGGTCAACCGCCTTTACTGCGCTAGAATATTCTAGGAACTGGTTCAGAATTTCATCGTAACCCACCCGGGTGGGATGTACATCGGTATGGGTTGTACTCCACAATTCCGGCTCATTATCCATTGCGTAAAATTTCACGCCACCTTGATCAGCACGTCCGAATTTTTTCACCAACCTTGCAATCAGTTCGTCTTGGTAGATAACGGGGCTATCTGGATTGGGTTGAAAAACAAAGGGTGCGCCTTTGGTAGCTTTAGAAATCACACTAGTACGTTGACGGTTGGCAGTCGGGTCATAGCCGATGATTGCTTGGGATCCGGGCTTATCAGGAACTGCTCCAAGATCGGGTACTTGCCAAGAAAAGAATTGGGGATCACTATTTTTGGCGACCCAGCCTATGGTGGGAATGGTGACAAGCATTGGGGCGTTCAGGTCTTTCGTAACTTGCAATGATTCTTCCAGCACATTGCGTACCGTATTGGGGTCGGCTGGATTATTATAACTGGTATTGTGGAAACCGCCATCACGCCCGGTATTCCAGGCATTGCCTAGCACCCAGTTATATCTTGTGGAAGGGTTGCCACCCCAACGAAAAAGGGTAGGGCGTAATTGTTGCAGATACTCGGTAGATTGATCTGTACCGGCTATACCGTAGATGTAAGGGCTGATTTGGTGCAAGACTTTGGTCTGGTCAATATCAATGGTAATTCCACGATTGACTGTGGTAGTAGCTGCTGCTGTAGTACTAGCTGTCTCAGTAGGAGTGGACTCAAAAATAATTGGACCGCGTGTTCCCGGTGGTAAGCTAGGTACGCTATTATCAGTACAAGCGCCCAAGAGCATTGAACTTAAAATTATGGAGCATACTGCCAGGGGCAGCAGGTATTTGGGACGAGCAATGTTTTTGCGAAGCGTCTTTCGCTTCATGATTTAACCTCCATTAGAGCAGGCTCAGTAGGTTTAGTATTCCTACCGTTAATCATTTCTTCGTTTAATCCTTGCCAGTATAGAATATTGGAAAAACAACTCAAGCTCTTAAAAGCCAGTCGCTTGAAGCCCATAAATTTAAGAACATGTGCTCCAAATAAGAACACATATCCCATAACACCCTTTACCCAATTATAATTAACGAATAGCGGCACAAGCATACGGACAATTATATCTCTTTGCAAAAACTCTTCCAAAATAACCTTACTTATCCAAGTATGCCCCTTCTCCCGATCCATAATTACATCATAGCGACCGTATAAATATTGGGCGCGTTTCCAAGATTCAAAGGTGCGGTAGGCATAATGATAGCCTATTGCGCTCGGATTAAAATAAAAATGCACTTTGCACTTTTGTTCAAGGCGAAATGCAAATTCAACATCCTCTGCCCGCTTTAATTCCTCATCGAACTCTCCGGTGGCAAGAAACCAGCGCCGTCTGAGTGAACAATTGCCGGTAAAGAACTGGCGTGCCGTTGGTTCATAACGACCGTTTTCCATGTCTCGATACTTAAGTTCCAGCGCGTATTCTTCCCACTGTACCCAGATAGGTCGTACATGGTCGTTCGGGGTAGCCATTGGCGCAAGTACCACTGCTTGGTCATCTTCCAGATGCAAACGTATATGTTCGGTTACCAGTTGAGGTGTAGCTACAATATCATCATCTATGAAGAGAATAATTTCGCCGGTAGCGGCGCGTACCGCCGTATTGCGAGCCGCCGCAGGTCCCCCCTGCGCTCGTTCTATTAGGGTTATACGATATGGCAAGGCGGGCTTCATTGCTTCCACCATTTGCGCCGAACCATCCGAACAGCCATCCAACACCAAAACCATGTCTAGCAATTCGCTAGGATAATTCTGGACAGCCAATGCTTTGAGCGCTCGTTCAAGTTGGTTTTTACGGTTGTGGCTGGGCATTATAAAAGTTACGGTAGGTAGTGAAAATTTACCGTCGTTGCGCCCATTTCTATTTTCAAATTTATCCATAATTATTGATACTTTCAAAAAGTAATTTACCTAGAATGTTTTGATGATTTTAGCCGGAACACCCGCAGCTATACATCGTGGCGGGATGCTGCGGGTTACGACACTGCCTGCGGCAACCACCGAGTCTTTCCCGATAGTTACTCCCTTTAATATAATAACTTTACCGCCAATCCATACGTTATCTTCAAGCACTACTTCTTGTGATGGGGCGGGCTTATCTCGATCTAAAATGCCATGATAATCATTATCAATGATATTACAGTATGTACCAATCAAGCATTTTTTTCCGATTACAATTGATTTGCTGCACGCAATTGAAGTGCCGTAATTTATGTAAGTGCCTTCCCCGATTTCGAGCCTGCCACCCTTGTTCGCTACAATTTCTACCCGTGCTACAATTGAGTCGATAACCACCTTATTGTGGATTATCATTTCGCCACCCCATACTCCGATTCTGGGGTTACCCAACACCTGTACATACTTGCCCAGAAAACTGGCTTTTCTTAGATATATCTTTGCTCTAAGCACGTTAGTCCCGATTCTAAAGTACCGTCTCAATTTTGCAAGACGTGCTTGCCCTTTCAATTGCTTGAGTGTCTCAAGGGTTTTATCGACTACCGGCATTTACTAAGAACTCCTTTTATTGGTTGCCCCATGGCAAGTTCATTGCGCCAATCCAATGTAGCGACTAACTTCTAGTATAACCGAACTTGCCAATATTTCCCTTTACGTCCGCTTAACCATAAATATTAAATTCTATCACTACCATTATTCTTAATTAATGTGCTAAAAAGTGGGTTAAATCAAAAACCATCTGTATTACAGAAACGTTAGCCAATTAATCAAAAAAGAGCAACTGATGTGGTTACTCTTTTTGAAGCGATTTAATTTTTTGCTGGGAAGCTTTAGCCGATTTGAACATAAATGTAGTCACGCAATATCCAAGCAGCAAACCCAATTCCCAGTAGAATTATTGTTATAATTCCACCCCATACCAACAAGCGGGTAAGGATTAGGGTACTGCGCCGCACCTGTTTCCAGTTTCTTTGCGAAAATACTGCTTCTAGCAAGTTAGGTAACCAAGGATTCCAAATGCGCTTGAACATGTCGTGCGCGTGCAAATAATAGGCAGTGGCAATAATCAGACCAAAAATGTACAACACTAGGCTGGCAATTCCAACTCGTACCAGCAATTTTGACAAGGTAGGTTCTGCCAGTCCGGGCTTGAAAACGAAAATGAAGCGCATCGTTTGAATAAAAAGTGCTACCATAAATAAGCTGACGCTGGTTAGCATTACTATTCGGTAAGCCAGTTGATTAATCTTGCCGCGTCCAAAAGTTAAAAGGCGGCAGATTAAAAATCCGATCAATGCCACCAAAAACAGTAGCAATGCCCGGTTCAGCCGTCCTTCAAAAAAGGTGCGGTAAAAAAAGAAAGCGGATAAGCCGATAAGCAGCGCATTATTCCAGAGAAAGAGTGCAAACTCTTGCCAGAAATTGTACGCTTTTCTATCATTTTTGATCCCACTTGTATTCCTAAAATGTGTTGCCATTCAGCATTCCCCAGAATTTAACGCACAAGGCGACTTTAAATTTTTAACAAGCAAACTGCCCAAGATTTTTATTTTTTTTACGATTTTCGATTCAGAAGTGATTTCAGAATAAAATCTTTGTTTGAAATAGTTCACCCCTATAGCTTATAAACCCCTGCTCAAAAAGTCAATGAAATGTGAGTAACCGATAGTTTCAGCGAGATTACAACCTTGTAATAAGCCCATGCAAGCGGTTGCTTAGTAATTAAGGAAAATGTAATGATAGGTAACTTCGGAGTAATGTGTTTGTAAATTATTAGCTCTAAACTTGAAATATTATAAGGGGATGTATAGTCCTGCTCAACAAATTAGTGACATTTTAGGGTTATCACTAGTGACTTACAAATTACATTGATACAAATGGTGATTTAATGGGAGCGACAGAGAGTACAATTCACCCACTCAAGACTGAAGATGGGTCAATGACAAGAACAACAATAATAAGTGCAGCCTTAGTAAACGCTATGGGAGAAGACCTAAAACTGATTAGCAATTCCGATACGACGGTGCAAGATGAGCGTCTCATTCATCCTAGTGCCCATATATCACCGCTTGCTTATATCGGTAGTAGAGTTCAAATTCATGCTGGTACACAAATCGGCGAACGAACTACAATTGGTGAAAACAGCATTGTTGATATGCAATGCTATATCGATCACGATGTGATCGTTGGCTCCAATGTCCATGTCCAGAATGGGGTAAGTATTTGTCAGGGTGTAATGATTGAGACAGGGGTTTTTATAGGCTCAAATGTTACCTTTACCAACTATCGTTATCCTCGCGCTATTTACTTTAATGGTGCGCCCAAGCCAGATGAATTAAATGAAATGGATTGTATCCTAGTGCGTTATGGGTCAACTATTAGCGCCGGAGCGGTCATTTTACCGGGGGTACGCATCGGGATTTTTGCAATGGTAGGCGCTGGGGCAGTGGTTAGTGAAGATGTCCCCGCATACGGATTGGTAGTAGGCAATCCAGCTCGTTTAGAGGGTTTTGTATGTCACTGCGGAAAGCCAATGCGAATTAGTGCGCAGACTCAAGACAAAGCAACCTGGCGGTGCGACTTTTGCAATTTTAATCTGAATAACCTGCCCATCCTGTAATTGACGACAAAATTACATTTAGTTAACGGGAACAACAGGTTTAAATTCGAATAAGTGGTACTTTTTTCTTGCTAGAGCCTATTGCATAAACTGCTAAAATTACAATTAATGTAAGAGTATTAGTTTTGTAGCTCAATCAAAGCTTTTTGCTTGAAACTCAGAAAAAATGAACCTCGCTATTTTGATTAAAGGGCTTATACCCTTTACCTGAAATCCTTATTAGGGCTAAAACCCTTATAAATAGGCAGCAGAAGCCCGTAAAAAGTAGTAAGCCTCAATTATAAAGATGTAATATAAGGTTTTGGTTAATGTCACATCATATTTAGGGCTTGGTTGTATCATCTTTATAGGTAATGTGAAAGTTGTTACGAAAAGCGCAGACAGAGGGGTCTGGCACGAAAAAGAATTTCGAGGAGTTTTATAAGTATCAGAGGGTAGTGGCACAGCATTAATAGAAGGTAAACAGCCACAGCGTCATGTGCAAAATACCGGCACAAAAGACTATCCTCGTAGTGTAACAAGAAGGAAAGAAAAGGAATGTCTCTACCACGTTACATCAACACATTTTTCAGGCACTGGCCTATCTATTTGTACATCTCGCTATTAATGGCTGGTTTATTGGTAGGTTTTAGTTTTACCATCAAGCCCAAATACACTACCAGCGCCACAGTCTGGGTAGAACAATCTTCATTTCTAGACTCCCAGTTACAGCGTTCTGCAAATGATGGCAGTAACTATGCATCACCGGCTAGCCGCAAATCTAGCGTGCTTTCCGAGTATCTGATGTTACGAACGTTCGTCAGGGATGTTATCAAGGGTACTCCATATCAAGTCTTTCTTGGCGATGCTGTTAAGGAAGGCGACCTGATAAAAGACATTATGGACAATTATAACATTAAGCTTAACGGTTATAATTCGTTCTCTATCCAATACTCTAACAATTCACCAGATCGCAGCTACGATATTACTCGCTCGATAGTAGAGCGTTTCTTGTATGAGCAGCGGGAGGAAATCAAACGTACCGGGCAGAGCACCATTTCTCTCTTGAAAAGCCAAATTGACGCCGCTCAACGCACCCTAGATAGCACTGAAAGCAACTTGAAGGACATGCTTGCTCGCTACCCTTGCACTACATCCTCAGCTACACAAAATAATCAAGTGTCAGAAGAAGATTTGCAGTGCCAAGTGCTACTTCAGAAGCGCGATACCGCTAACAGCAATTACAATAGCTTGGTTAATCGGTTGTCATCTACTGAAGATATGTACAACGCTGCTCTAGATGGCAAAGATATTTCCTTACGGGTGGTTGATCAGCCTGAAACCTATGAGGCTAATACCAATAACAAGCTAACCTTTTTGATCTTTGGTCTGGGTGGTTTCCTAGTTGGTGTAGTCCTCTCTGCTCTGGCGATTGTAGCACTGACTTGGACTGACAATACTGTTCGGATGCGGGCACACGCTGCGAAGTTGTTCGAAAACATTAAAACCTTTGAACTGCCCAGCATTAAAACTCCTAAGCCTCGCAAACTGCGAAGCGGACAGATAATTCAATCTCCTGACGTTAAGCAACGGATGTTGTCCCAGTTGAAATGGGCGCAGGAAGATAGGAACCTTGACAACAAGGGAGGGGTAAACTGATGTCAGGCGACAACCAGCCAACCAAATTAGGTGAAGCTTCCAATACAGGGGTTCAACTCTCTATTGAGCCTGTACAAAGTGGAACTACTAAAAGCAATTTGACAGCAAAATCCGGCTCTCAAAAACCAGAAAAGGCAACTGATAACAGCAAGTTTAGCCTTTTCGGCAAGGGTAAGCGCGAGATAGAGTTAAATGAAGAATTCTATCATCGTATCCAGCAGGAGTTCAGAGCTACTCCTGAAGTAGGCGACCCGTTGGTAGTTGGAATCACCAGCTCTGTCCGTGGAGAAGGTCGCACCACTGCTTCGGTGGGGATTGCCTCCGCTATCGCACAAAGCATCCCGCAACCGGTGGTACTGGTAGAGGGTGATCTTTCGCGACCTAACTTGGCAGAGGAACTTGGTATTGAGAATGTCGGGTTGAGCGAATATCTGAGAGGCGAGATAGCTCTGGAATCTGTGGCACGTTTAACGGCGTTGGCAGACCTGTGGATTATTCCTGCCGGGGATTGCTTGGGGCAAGATTTAAAAACCTTGCGCAGTGAACGCTTAGCTAAACTTTTCAGCTATTTACGGCAGGAATATGCGGCTATTATTGTGGATATGCCACCAATCGAACAGACTGCTCAGGCAGCCCGCCTTTCCGGTTTCATTGATCGTATAATGTTGGTGGCGTTGGCTGGTAGCACTCCGAAAGGTTTGATCCAAAGTTCGTTGGCTACTATCCCCACCGAAAAACAAGCGGGCGTAATTCTTAACAAAACCAAACAGAATATGCCACGTTTGCTTAAAAATCTCCTGGGTGTTTAACTCAGCTTTGGGCTACGAGTTGCCAACCTTTAACTCGTAGCTCTCAACTCTAAAATTTCCAAGGGGTGTCGTTTTGCAAGTAGTATTATTTCTTATTTTTGGTTCGCTAGTAGTCGGTTATTTCTACGAGCGTTTGGATCGGCGTGTAATCACCATTTTGACTGTTATGGTGATACTTGGAATAGTCGCATATATGTATGTGGGTAGGGCGCTATAAGATGGCAACTGATTCCTTGCTACTACTCCCAATAACCTTGATCGCCTGCATTGCGGTAATCAGCATAGTTTTAGCCAGACCGTTTGTCGGTTTCTGCCTGATTATATTTGCCGTCACTTTCTGTGAGATGTTCACTACCGGCGACCCGATTTCCATGATTACTTTCCAGATGATGATCAAAATTCGAGGCTTTCCTCTGAAATTTACACCCCTCGAAATTCTGATGTTAGCCACTATTATCTCAGGCTGGAGTAAGGCGCGCGCTAACGGGGATAGATTCTGGATTAAAACTGCTTCCAATAAGCTCTGGATAGGTTTCGCCGTAACTATAGCTTTTGGTTTCGTTTGGGGTTGGAGACGCGGCGGCGATTTCAATACTGCCATCATTGAAGTGCGTGGTTTAGTCTATGCCATATTAATGTACTTTCTGGGAACTTTCTTCTTGCAAGATTTCAAACGCCTGAAGCATGTAAGCTGGGTTTTTATGGTTGGGGTACTCGGCTTAATCCTAATCTCAATAGTACGTTACTCGATTGTAGGGTTTGACACTTCCAATGTGGACTCGCTTAATGGCTCTAACCATGACACCGCGCTTTTCTTTGCAATGCTCACGATGTATTTACTCAGCCAGATAAGTTTTGGTACTTGGAAATGGCATAAATTCTTCAACTTTCTATTACTGTTCCCTTCCATTTTTAGCATGATGATCTCAGGTAGGCGCGCTGCTTTTGTCAGTCTGGTAGTAGCCTACGGAGTTTATCTGGTTATTTTATTTATTCGCAAGCGTAAGGCATTCTGGATAACGTTAGTAATTACGGTTCTCATTGGTGCTCCTTACATGGCGGTTTTCTGGACTAATCAGAGTAGCCCTCTAGGTATGCCGGCGCGCGCAATTCGCTCGCAACTCTCCGGTCAGGCTTCCGCCCGCGATGCCAGTTCCGACCTGTATCGCTTGGTCGAAAAATATGATGTGCATTACACTATAATGCAAAACCGTATATTCGGTGTTGGTTTCGGGCAACCCTTTTATACACCCGTAGAGCTTATCAGCCTCGATGGCTTTATATTCCAGCTATATACCCCCCATGTAAATATTCTATGGATCTGGTTAAAAGTAGGTATCGTAGGTTTTGCTCTATTCTGGTTGTTACAGTGTATCGGTTTCTTTCAATTGGCACAGATTATTAAATACTCCCGTGCCGGTCCAGAACTGGGTTTTACCCTTTTTGCGGGTCTGAGCCTTGTGGTGATTTTGGTATTTGCCTTTGTGGATGTCGCGCTCAGCGGGTATCGACTGACTTCTCTGATGGGTGTCTTTTTGGCAATTATTAACCTGCATTATCAAAAAGTCTTGCCAGAGGTGCATAAGTTTGGTGGTCGTAAGCTATTCTTATTTAATCGCACCAAACAAAAAAAGGGTATGTTATTGAAATGAAAAATAAGGTCTTTAAAAATATACTTCTACTCAGCTCAGGTCAAGGTGTAACCTGGTCAATGAGCATTGCCTACGCCATCTTCGTGCCTCGTTTTTTGGGACCGGAGGGCGTGGGGGTGCTGGCAATTGGCTGGTCTATTTCACAGATAATTATGGTGCTTGCAACCCTTGGCAACCGTATGTTTCTGGTAAAGGAAGTAGCGCGTAATCCTGAGAGAGCACATCTGCTGGTTGGTACGGCTATTGTTATAAACGTGGTACTGGGTGCGCTTTGTTGGTCAAGCGTAGTATTGGTTTATAGTTTATTTGTAACTAGCAGCGATCTTAAAACAGTTTTACTCCTCATTGCCATATCCAGTGTACTTACTATATCAACTGGACCGATACGAGCGGCACTGCAGGGTATGGAGAAAATGCAATATAGTCTTTACGACTCGATATTCTCCAATGGGCTTTTCACCGGCATGAGCATTTTATTTGCTATATTAGGTTTCGGAGTAGTAGCTATTGCAGCGGTAGGTTTGATAACCGTAATCCCTTCAGTTCTGCTCAATTACTGGTGGTTTTCACGTGTTAGCCATATAACTTTGAAACCGGGGCGAGAAACCATCAAAGAGGTTGTAAAAGGTGGTATTGGTTTCTTTGTAATGGATATAACCTTCCAAATATATTTGTATTTAGATGCTCTTATGTTATCGGTAATGACTAGTGAGACGGTGGTCGGTTACTACAATGTACCTACTCGCTTGTTCGGTACGCTATTATTTGTACCCGTAATCGTAGGAAACGCTATTCTCCCGGCGCTTTGCCGTATGGCACAACAAGACCGCGACAATCAGATACAAATGACCCGTAACACCTTGAATTTTTTCATTGGCATAAGCTTTCCGATGGCGGCAGGTACTACCGTGTTGGCTTTACCCATAATTAATTTACTTTATAGTAGCGCCTTTGAACCTTCAGTGCCGATTTTAATTATTTTAGGGTGGTGTATCATTCCTACCTATTTAGGTATTGGGGTAGTGCAATCGCTGATTGCGCAGGATCGACAAGGAGTGTGGGCTAAAGTTAATGTTGTTTCCACCATTGTCAATTTTGTGCTTAACCTCGGCTTGATTACCCTGACTCAGAACCTTTGGAATAATGGCGCAGTAGGCGCTGGTATTACCTTGCTCATCAGTGAGATAGTAACCACCGGCATTGGCTTAAAGCTGCTTTCTAAAGGCACAATCAATCGGTCGTTTTTGCTGGTATTGCTTAGAACCCTAATCACTACTGGAGTAATGGTGTTGGTAATTTGGCCTTTGCGCGAACTGTTTTTCCTGCTACCGATTGGGGTGGGCGTTATAGTATATGGGCTGGTAGGAATAATTGTTGGTTTGATACCGCTTTCCTATATGCGTATGGCATTGTCTATGCCCCGCCAGCTATTCAAACGTGAGTCGCCTGCTCAAGGCTAGGTTCGTGAATTTGTTGCTCTCTCTTATCCTGTTTTGGGTAAGAGAGATTTTTATTTCTGGCATAATAAATGCGAATAGCTATTGACTTGTTCCCACCGTTAAAGCTAATATGAACAAACTCTAATCAACTAGCCGCATATAGTAAACCTCTTGTCAGAACATAATCCTAGAATAATAGTATGTGGAGTATATAAATAACCTAGCATACTTAATTATTGATAGGAGCAGTTAGCAATGACTGTAGAAACATTAGTAAAACCCCAAAGAGTAGAAATTCTGGGCGCAAGTGTTGATGATATAGTAATGGGCGAAGCCGTTAGTATCATTGCAGACTGGGTTAGAAATAAACAAACAAATCCTTATTTTGTATCACAGCAAGTTGTAACCTTAAATCCTGAATACGTAACATTGGCGCGACGCAACCCACAATTCCTTAGTCTGATAAACAAAGCCGGGCTTATTACTCCAGATGGTGTCGGTTTGATTTACGCTAGTAAGATTATGCGCCACCCCTTGCGAGGGCGCGTTACCGGAGTTGCCTTGACCCACGCTTTGGCACAACATTCCGCCGAATTGCACAACACTGGAAAAGGACACATGCGCTTATTTTTGCTGGGCGCTGCCCCCGGCATTGCTGAACAAGCCGCTTGTCAAATGCACAAAATGTATCCGGGCGTAGAAATAGTCGGAACTTTTAGCGGGTTCTCCGGTCCTGAAGGCGATGCTGAAAGCGTTGAAAAAATTCGAGAGAGTGGCGCTGATGTGGTGCTGGTTGCCTATGGTATGGTCAAGCAAGATTACTGGATTGAACGCAACCTGAAAGCAACTGGCGCAGCCGTCGGTATTGGCATAGGCGGCACATTCGATTACATTGCCGGAATTGTATCTACTCCCCCGGAAGCAGTCAAGCGAATGGGTATGGAATGGGCTTACCGGATTTTCACTCAGAAAAATCGTTGGAAGCGTGCGATATTTGTTCCCAAATTTATCGGAGCGGTGGCATTAAAAACACCCTTTACTTGGTTGGCTAATTAGACTTTGTTAGTGGCAGGCAAGCTCGGTTATGATAGCTGAGTTTGCCTTGTATTATGTTGAAAACACAGTACGCTGCGAACTAATATATTTCCAGATTGAAGGAGCCGTGAATGCTCGAAATCGTGTTTGGGTTGATAATGACCGTTCTGTTGGGGCTGTTGCTCCCGCTGGTGGTATATCTGATAATGCTGGTAATTGCTGGCGCGTTTTACCGCAAACCCAACTCCCAAAAGCGCAGCCTTCTTGAACTGGAACGTAATGGTAAGTACCCCAATCTTGTTATTATGATTCCTGCTCACGATGAAGCGCTTACTCTTCCGGCTACCTTACAACACTTTAATATGCTCAGCCTCGACCGCGCCGGTAAAGTAAAACCGCGCATTGTGGTTATTGCCGATAATTGCACCGACAATACCGCCGAGTTAGCCCGTGAAGTTGGCGTTGAGGTGTATGAACGGTTTGACACCGAGAATCGTGGCAAGGGACATGCCTTACGCTGGGCTTTTGAGAAATTGCCGCAGGATTTCCCCGCTTATGAAGCAGTAGTAATATTTGATGCTGATACCGTGCCGCATGCTGAGTTTATGATCGAAGCCGCCGCCGCTTATAGCAGAGGTGTTTCGGTGATGCAGGGACGCTATGATGTGTTAGATCCTCATGAAACTTGGCGCAGTAGCCTAACCTATGTCGCTTTCGCTTTGTTCAACCATGTGCGTCCGCTCGGACGTGCCGTTCTGAAATTGAGCGATGGGCTTAAAGGAAACGGCATGCTTATATCGCGCAAAGTGTTGGAAAAATTGCCTTGGAATGCCTACTCACTGGTTGAAGATATAGAATATACCAGCCGTTTAGTTCAAGCAGACATGAAAGTTGAATATGTACCGGAAGCGAAGCTATACGGTCAGGCAGCCGCCAGCAGCAAACAGGCATTGAGCCAGCGTTTGCGGTGGGAAGGCGGACGCGGGGCGCAAGCGCGCAAGGATATTCCCGGATTGCTAAAAACCGCCCTGTTAAAACGTAACGTTGCCGCTTTTGACCGCGCAATGGATTTGATAATCCCTCCGTTGGGCTTACTCGTAGCTTTACTAATATTTAGTAGTCTTCTGAACATGCTAGCTTGGTTACTTGTAGGTGGGGCTTGGCTTGGTTGGACACTTTCATTATTTGGCTTGAGCTTGGTTGGCATAATAATATTCGTGCTAGGTGGTCTGTTGGTTGCCAGAGTGCCTGCTCGCGCTTATCTTGCGCTGGCTCGCGCTCCTTTCTATATTGCTTGGAAATTGTGGGTATATGTTATACTGGTTACCCGTCGCCTGCCTAGTGAATGGGTCAGAACCGAACGAGCTAAAATAGAGGTTCAGGATGTCAACCAAGTTACCCGAAGTTGAAATGTTGGAATTTGAGCAGAAACCCAACGATTATAGTCGGTTATCCTTCCGCGATTTTGCAATGGGCGACATCCGGGCCTGGGCTAAACTTTGGTTGCGCCAGAAGTATGCTGAAGAACGAATCACCTCGCTTGATATTGCTAAATTGATCTGGAACTATGCGGGTTTGCGCGCCACTCTTTTACATCGTGTTGGCTATGCTCTTAAAAAACGGCGTGTTCCAGTTGTGCCGGGTATCATCAGCATGATGAATATAAACCTGCATGGTTTCGATGTACCGTCCTCTGTAGAGATAGGTCCCGGTCTTTATGTACCACATCCGGTAGGGATTGTAATAATGGCGCGTCAACTTGGCTCAAATGTAACCCTAATCAACAGCATAACCATCGGCATGCGCAACACCTTCGAATTTCCCTTGATTGGCGATAATGTTTTTATCGGGGCGGGTGCGCGGGTACTGGGTGGAATAAGCATTGGAAATAACGCTCAAATCGGTGCAAACGCAGTAGTAGTTAAAGATGTTCCGGCGGGTGCAACCGCTGTGGGCGTTCCGGCGCAAATCAAATTACCTGTGAAATAGCCCGAGTATCGAAATTTAGGGGTGGGGCGCGAGTCCCGCTTTTTTTATTTCACAGCAAAATTTATGATAGTAGAATGCACAAACAAAAACAGGACTATTGCCCGCAGAGGGTAACAATCCTGTTATTTGTTAGAAAGGGACGCGGTTGTCTGTGCCCCTGTCTAGTTTTTGTTACTTCACTTCAAGGTTCGTGTAGGGCATGATGCCTAATACGTTGACGCGCAAACCGGAAACGTAAGGGCGTTGCAAAGTGTAGAACTTCGCCCACATTACCGGCATAATTGCAGCATCGTCCATCAATTTGGTTTCCAGTTGATTGTAAACCGCGTTGCGGGCTTTGTCATCCGAGATAGTAAGCGCTTGCTGAAGAAGGGCATCATATTCAGGATTGTTGTAGCCGAACACATTCTGCGGGTTTTTGCTGGAGAACTGGGACAGCACCGAATACTGGTCAGGGAGAGAGGCAATCATCAGAGATGCCCAAGCTGCTACCTTGCCCTGTTGCAATTGGGCAATGAAGCTTTGCTGGTCGGTCACATTAATTCTGACGTTCATACCGAGGTTGGTTTTCAGGGCTTCCTGAATGAACTGGGTAGTACCGGCGATATCGGGACCGGAACCAACCTGCGACAATACTAGTTCAGGCATTTTTGAAGCATCGGCATAACCAGCATCCGCCAGCAATTTCTTAGCTGCGGTAGGGTCATACTTGAGTTTCATCTGTCCGGGTACATAGCCGGGCAGACCACTGGGGATAAGACCGGTGGCGGTGAAACCTGCGCCGTTCAACGGAGTATCATTGATAGCTTGTGAATCGAGTGCCATAGTAACAGCTTGGCGAACTTTAGCATTCTTGAACGGTTCGTAACCGTTGGCGTTCATACCCACATACAGTATGTAGCCCATCCCGATGTCCCACTGTTTGAACATCTTGCCCATTTCGCCGGTGTCTTTTTTCAACCGATTAATTTCATCGGTAAGAAGTGACCAGTGGGCATCAGTTTTGCCGCTCTCGAATACACTGAGGCGATTGGTTGCATCACCTACCAACAGATATTCGATGCGGGTCAGTTTGACTTTGCTACCAAACCAGTTGGGGTTAGGGGTCAACGCAATTTGCTGCCCATGCTGCCACTCTGCCAATTGGAATGGACCTGCACCGGCGCTTTTGGTTTCCCACCATTTCGGGTCACTCTCAACAATATCTTTGTTCAGAATGAAAGCGGCACTACTAGCCAACTTGCTGGGCAAGAAGGGAACGGAACTTTTCAGGGTGAGTTCGATAGTAGTGTCATCAATTACTTTAATACCACTGATTTTGTCGGCGGTACCAGCAAATTTTTCAGCTGCGCCTACAATATCACTCACGGTGCTGTAAGCCGACGTACTTTTCAGCTTGCTGTCAGCGGCGCGTTCGTAAGTATAAGCTACGTCTGCGGCGGTTACCTGTCTTCCGCTTGAAAACTTGGCAGCAGGGTTTAGGGTGAAAGTCCATACTTTGTTATCCGCGCTGACTTTCCATTCCTTGGCGATACCCGGTATTATGTTGGCTTTCTCATCGTAATCAGACAAACCAATGTATAAGTTACCATACATGTAGCGGGTAGTGTAGCCGGCGGGTTGGACGGCTTGCGGGTCAAGGGTTGTCGGATCGGGACCAAACCAAACTTCGCGATAAATACCGGGATGTCCACTGCTTGCAACTGCGGCGGTGGCAGCGGCGGTAGTAGCGGCAGCGGTAGTAGCACCAGCAGCGGCGGTAGTAGCGGCAGCAGTGGTAGCACCGGCTGCGGCAGTAGTAGCTGCTTTAGTAGTACCGGCAGCGGTGGTAGCGGCAGCAGTAGTGGCGCTAGCGGTAGTAGCCACGGGGGTTGCAGTATTGTCACCGCAAGCTCCGAGGATTGCAGTAACAACCATCAAAAATACTGCTACTACTGACAGCCGAGAATAACGTCTGTTTCTCAAATCTCACTCCTCCTATTTTTAAAATTTGTCTGATAGAACAACGGGCTGTTTAAACCCTATGGACTAAATCGGAATAGTTCAACGTGGGGAAAAAGTAGTTCCCGATTCAGACTACTACATAGAAAGTACCACTAAAATAGGCTAATCGCTGTAACCTGAACTACCAAACGCAAATTAGTTTAAAGATATACCTATAGTTGTCTAAGAAAATTTTAATCTCATATGATTAGAACTTTGCTTGAGGAGGGCATTGCGATTGCTTCGGAACAACTTGGCAAGTGCTATAATATTAAAAGTCAGATGATTTTAGCATCTGCATGGTTTTAAAACGCGACGCACGCGCTGGAAAGGTTTTTTTTCATGACCACTGCACAGGAAATTGCAATTGGAGTACTGACAAGTGGCGGGGATGCGCAGGGTATGAACGCTGCACTGAGGGCAATTGTGCGCTCAGCCATTATCAGGAACGCTACAGTTTATGCCATTTACGAAGGCTATAAGGGTATGGTGCAAGGTGGCGATCTTATCCGTGAGATGACTTGGAACGATGTTGGCGGTATCCTGCAGCGCGGCGGGACCGTAATCGGAACTGCTCGCTGTGCCGAGTTTCGCACTAGAGAAGGTCGCCTAGAAGCGGCTTTTCATTTGGTTGAACGGGGCATCGACAGGTTGGTTATTATCGGAGGCGATGGTAGCCTCACCGGAGCTAACATTTTCCGCCAGGAATGGTCTTCGCTGGTAGCGGAGTTGGTTGGCGCTGGAAGAATCACCAAAGAGGAAGCAGACAAACATCCTTTTCTTGGAATTGTAGGTTTGGTCGGTTCTATTGATAACGATATGTATGGAACCGATATGACTATTGGCGCAGATACAGCGCTGCATCGTATCACCGAGGCACTAGACGCATTGACCAGCACCGCTGCAAGTCATCAGCGTACTTTTGTAGTGGAGGTGATGGGTCGTAACTGTGGTTATCTCGCCCTGATGAGTGCAGTTGCCGGGGGCGCAGACTGGGTTTTGATACCGGAAAACCCCCCGGATGTTGATGACTGGGAACAGTATATGTGCGATCTGATTCGCGCCGGAAGAAAAGCGGGAAGGCGCGAGAGTATCGTGGTGGTGGCAGAGGGCGCTCGTGATAAGAATGGCTGCTCGATTTCTAGCGATTATATTCGCAAAGTGTTGCAAGAGCGTTTGGGTGAAGATACCCGCGTTACTATTCTTGGGCATGTGCAGCGCGGTGGTTCTCCGAGTGCTTTCGATCGCTGGATGAGTACGTTGGTAGGCTATATGGCAGTTGAGGAATTGCTCAACAGTACGCCTGAGAGCGAGCCACAACTTATCGGTATTCGCTATAATCGGATCACACATACTCCCTTGATGCAGGATGTCGAGCAAACCCGCGCTCTTACAAAACATATCGCTGAAAAAGAATATGCCAAAGCAATGGAACTGCGCGGCGGCAGCTTCCGCGAGATGTACAATACTTTCCAGGCGCTGGCACAGGCTTTGCCATCTGTGACTCACCCGGAAAAGGTTTTTCGATTTGGCATTTTGAATGCGGGTGCGCCTGCTCCGGGTATGAACACTGCGGTGCGGGCGGCAGTAAGGTTGGTACTAGATCGCGGACATTCGGTACTGGGTATCCACAACGGCTTTGAAGGCTTGATCAATGGCGATATTCGAGAACTGGAATGGGGCGATGTTGATGGTTGGACTTCGACGGGTGGGGCGGAACTGGGCACCAGCCGCTTGATTCCAAGCGGTCAGGCTATTTATTCCATTGCCCGCAACCTTGAGACGTACAATATCAATGCTTTATTGGTAGTTGGCGGCTGGGAGTGTTACGAAACCATATACAAATTACACACCGAGCAGTCTAATTTTCCGGCATTCAACATCCCGATGATTTGTCTGCCAGCCAGCATCGACAATAATCTACCCGGTTCTGAACTCAGCATCGGTGCGGATACTGCTCTGAATAATATTGTCGAGGTAGTGGATAAGATAAAGCAGTCGGCGGTAGCAGCGCGCCGTTGCTTCGTGGTAGAAGTGATGGGTCGTTATTGCGGCTATCTCGCTTTGATGAGTGGGCTTGCAACCGGAGCAGAACGGGTTTATCTTCATGAAGAGGGGATTCGACTGCAAGATTTGCAAAATGACTTGCAAGATATGACCGAAGGTTTCAAGCATGGGAAACGCTTGAGTCTAATGATCCGCAACGAAAACGCCAACTCTTTGTACACTACCAGTTTCTTATGTTCGCTGTTCGAAGAAGAAGGGCGCGGGATTTTTGATGTACGGCAAGCGATTCTGGGACATTTGCAAGAGGGCGGCAACCCTAGCCCCTTTGACCGGATTCAGGCTACAAGGCTGGCGGCGCGTTGTGTGAAACATCTGATCGAGCAACTCGAAACCGGCAAAGTTGATGGGTCTTTCATCGGTATTAAGGGCGGTAAAGTAGAGATACTTGATATTGAGGAAATGCCGCGTATGGTTGATCCGGTCAGTCGCAGACCTAAAGACCAATGGTGGCTGAATTTGAGAACGGTGGCTCGTTTGCTGGCGCGGGATAATCCGAAGTAAAAACTAGCCTCTATATTAAGGGAGCGGTTAACCATAAAAGGTCAATCGCTCTCCTTTATTTAAACCGCTAACCCCACAAAATTTTAAGCTGTCTACTCGGTAATTTACCCCATATTTACCAAATTTTATGATTATTTAAACCTTAATCGAGTATGCTGGAATTGTAACTACCTTAAGTACGGACAATATTTACTTTATTTATCGCCTATACAACGTTCCGTACAAAATCATTTCGTTCTTACACAAGGAGGTGTCGGAATGCGCGGGACAATCGTCATTGACGAAAACAGGTGTAAAGGCTGTTCGCTTTGCACTACCGTCTGTCCCAAAGAGATAATCCATATAGCGGATTGCATTACTCCGCGTGGTTATCACCCCGCTCATCTGGTAGACCCACAGAATCTTTGCACCGGATGTCTGCTTTGTTCCACTATATGCCCTGATACTGCAATAACCGTTTATCGCGAAAGCGCCCGAAAACAGAGCGCCGCGGCTTTAGTTTCCTGATGAGGAGGATGCTATGGTTAAAGAACTCTGGAAGGGGAATGAGGCAATCGCGGAAGCGGCAGTGCGCGCCGGTATGGAAGCTTATTTTGGCTATCCAATCACTCCCCAAACCGAATTACTGGAATATTTATCGCGCCGTATGCCCGAACTGGGACGGGTCTTTATTCAGGCGGAAAGCGAACTGGCAGCCATTAATATGGTGTATGGGGCGGCAGTGGCAGGTGCCTATACCATGACTTCGTCTTCTAGCCCCGGCATGTCTTTGATGCAGGAAGGCTTATCCTATATAGCAGCCTCAAATGTACCCTGCGTGATTGTCGATATGATGCGAGGTGGTCCCGGTCTTGGCAATTTGGGCGCATCGCAAGCCGATTATTTTCAGCTTACCAAAGGGGGCGGGCATGGCGATTATCGCCCGATTGTGTACGCGCCCAACTCAGTGCAAGAAGCAGTTGACATAACTTATAGAGCTTTTGAAATTGCCGAAAAATATCGCACTATCGTGATAATTGCGGGGGATGGCAATATCGGGCAGATAATGGAACCCGCCGAGATGCCTCCGATGAAAACGCTGGAGAAGAAGGACAAAGGTTGGGAACTAACCGGAGCTAAAGGGCGCGCGCGCCGATGGATTACTTCTCTTTATCTGCAAACCGAAGAACTGGAAGCTGAAAACCTGCGTTTGCGGGAGAAGGAAGCCCTGATTCGGGAAAATGAAGTGTGCTATGAGGAACGTTGGACTGAACATGCTGAGTTATTGGTGGTAGCGTTTGGTTCGGCAGCGCGTGGCGCGTGGTCGGCAGTTAAGGAAGCGCGCGAACGTGGGATAATGGCGGGCTTCTTCCGCCCGATTTCCCTTTCGCCTTTTCCTTATACACGTTTGGAAGAACTGTCGCAGCATGTCAAAGAAATACTGGTGGTGGAGTGTAACGCCGGGCAGATGGTTGAGGATGTGCGCTTGGCGGTAGGCTCGCAGGCGATGGTTAAATTCTACGGTAGGATGGGCGGGACTGTGCCGCTGCCCGATGAAATTCTGACCGAGATAATAACCTATGAAACAACATCGGCTTACCGGGTTACGGCTCAACCTGAAATGCCAGAACTGGCATTAATGGCATAGTGGGAAAGGATGATGGAAAATGTCAACCGATACTTTACAGGTTGTGTACCAAAGACCGGACGCACTGACACCAGCCCTGACCCATTATTGCCCCGGTTGCACCCATGGGGTGATTCATCGTTTGGTGGCGGAAGTGCTGGATGAACTGGAAATAAGGGACAAAACTATCGGGGTAGCTTCGGTAGGTTGCTCGGTTTTCGCCTACAACTATTTCAATACCGATTTCGCGCAAGCTCCGCATGGGCGCGCTCCGGCAATGGCAACGGGCATTAAAAGAGTGCATCCCGATAGTGTAGTTTTTACCTATCAAGGCGATGGCGATCTTGCTTCTATCGGCATAGCTGAAATTATTCATGCGGCGGCACGGGGCGAGAATATCACCGTTATATTCGTCAACAACGCGGTGTATGGCATGACGGGCGGGCAAATGGCTCCTACTACTCTGCCGGGTATGCGTACTACCTCCTCTACTTTGGGTAGGAATGTGGCAACGATGGGCTATCCTTTGCGGGTTTCGGAATTGCTGGCAAATCTGGAGGGCGTTAGTTATGTGGTGCGCCGTTCGGTGCATGACCCTGGCAACATCAACAAGACCAAAAAGGCGATTAAGACCGCTTTCAAGGCGCAGTTGATGGGTAAAGGGCTGGCGTTGGTAGAAATTCTTTCGTCATGCCCGGTGAACTGGGGTATTGAACCGCCCGATGCTCTTAAGTTTATCAAAGAAAAAATGATACCCTATTTCCCGCTCGGCGATTTCAAGGTAGCTGACGAGTTAAAGGCGCTGGAGTAAGGAGGCTTTGCCATGCATGAAGAGATTATACTTTCAGGTTTCGGGGGGCAAGGCGTTCTGTTTGCCGGGCAGTTGCTGGCATATGCCGCGCTGGCGGAAGAGCGCCACGTAACTTGGATTCCATCCTACGGACCGGAAATGCGCGGCGGAACGGCGCATTGCACCGTTTGTATATCCGATGAGGAGATAGGCTCGCCGTTGGTACGCCATCCTTCTGCGGTATTACTAATGAACCCGCCTTCGTTCCAGCGTTACATGCCACTGGTTAGACCGGGCGGTTTGCTTGTGTTGGATGAGGGCATGATTTCTGAACGCTCTAATCGCGATGATATTCATGAGGTGGCGATTCCGGCTAAAGCTATTGCCGCAGAGCTAGGCTTTGACCAAATTGCCAACCTTGTTTTGCTGGGGGCGTTGGTGGCAGCTACTGGCGTGGTTAAATTTGAAACGCTGGATAAGGTGTTGGAAGAACACCTGAGTCTGCGCCACCAAGATGCGTTGGTTTCTAACCGACTCGCGCTTCGGCGTGGCGCGGAATACAGCCTTCCGCTAAGTTTGAAATAACCTTTTTCTTACGTGAAAGAACAGGTGGGTGTATTTTACCAACCCCACCTGTTCTTTTTGTTGTCTAATCGGCGCGTTTGCGTATAGAATATGAGCAGACTGAAATCGCAAATCCTAAAAATCTCATTAGAACAGGTTAATTGCTATGACCCTGAAAGACAGAAACATTTTGCTGGGCGTTTCCGGCGGAATCGCGGCTTATAAGGTGGCGCAACTCGCCCGCGACCTCACTAAAGAGGGGGCAAAGGTGGATGTGGTAATGACCGAAGCCGCCACCCGTTTTGTTACTCCGCTTACCTTCCAAGCGTTGACCCATCGCAAGGTTTATACCGATTTGTGGCAGGAATGGACGGAGGAGGAAAAGGGGCATGTGACGTTGGCTCACCGGGCGGAACTGGCGGTTATTGCGCCCGCTACTGCCGATATAATTGCGCGGTTAGCGCAAGGGCTGGCGAACGATATTCTGACTACTTCCATACTAGGCTGCACTGCCCCGCTGATAATTGTCCCGGCGATGGAGAGCAATATGTATCAGCACCCTGCCACTCAGCAGAATCTTGCCACTCTTAGGGAACGCGGCGCGTTTATCCTTGAACCGGGGGTAGGGATGCTGGCGAGTGGGGCAAGTGGGGTTGGGCGGATGCCAGAGCCGGAGGAGATTTTGGGCTATATCAGGCTGGCGTTGGGGAAAAACTCCGGCGATTTGATAGGCAAGCGCCTTATTATTACGGCAGGCGGGACGCAAGAACCGTTAGACCCGGTGCGTTATCTGGGCAATCGCAGCAGCGGGCAAATGGGTTACGCGCTGGCGCAGGCAGCGTTGGAACGGGGCGCAGATGTCACGCTCATAAGCGGGCCAGTGAATCTGAAACCCCCGGTGGGTTGCAAGTTCGTTAGCGTAAAAACCGCCCGTGAGATGGAAGCAGCGGTGCAACGCGCTCTTTTTGAGGACGAATTGCCTGCTGATGTGTTGGTGATGGCAGCGGCGGTAGCAGATTTTCGCCCGGTGACTTCTAGCGACCACAAAATAAAGAAGGATAAAACTGCACCCACGATTGAGCTAACCCTAAATCCTGATATTCTGGGTGGCTTGAAAGACGCGCCCGGTCTGGAGAAACTGTTGCGGGTGGGCTTTGCCGCCGAAACGGATGATTTGCATGCCAATGCTGAGAAGAAGTTGAATAATAAGAATCTGGATATGATTGTGGCGAATGAAGCGGTGAGTAGCATCGGGCACAGCGATAATCAGGTGACGTTGATTGAACGCGGCGGGATAATTACCGAGTTTGAGCGCAAGCCCAAACGGGCAGTGGCAGAGTTAATTCTCGATAAGGTGGTGGAACTGCTGGCAAAGAAGACAGCATAAATCAAAAAGCGTGGGTTTCTTACGCCCACGCCAGATTCCAGTACGCTTATTGCATTTTGCTTTCCAGCGCGTCCATATCCGCCATAATCTCGTTGAGCATCATGCGCTGCGGGCTGCTGAGATTGACTTCTGCCTGACCGTGCAATTCTGCAATCAATTTCTCTTGCGCCTTTATTTCTTCGGGTTGAATCACACCGTCTGCAATAGCGGCTTGCCAAGTGGGCATGCGTGAGTAGGTGGCAAAGAAAACCTGATGCGCCGATTCTGGGTCAAACCAACTTGCGCGAGGTGGAATGAAGCCCGGTTCGGGCCATTGCGCCAAAGGCAACCCTTGTGGGGCATAGCCGGTCTGGTAATAATTGTTGGGTGGTGGCGGTGGGGTTGCTATGCCCTGATTTTGCCAAAGCGGTATGGCAGGTGCATAGGTAGGAAACCGTCCGGTTCGTTGGTAAATATAAGTGTTCAGGAAAGAACTTGCATCGTCATCCAATCTGCTTTGCTGCCAAGCTCCTACAATGGATGTAACCAACAGCGGTTGGAAGAATAAAAGCCCTACCGCACCGCTAACAAGTTTATCACCCCAGATTCCTCCGCCGAACTCCACCAGCATTTGCCCTTCTTGCGGCTGACTAAAGGCAACCGTAAGCGCTAACGAAAGCCCGAAAATGCTACGTCCAAGACTTTCCTTGTGCGCGTCTACAAAAATACGCCCGATTGGGTCAGTATAAACGTAAGTGCTAAAACCCTGCGACTGAAACCACTGAGCGGCAACGCCGGATAGTTCGGGCACGGGAAGCCCGTTTGTACCAAAAAAACATGCCTGAGCCATTTTTTGTGCCTTCCTTTATGCTTGACTCGGTCTGTCGTTATTGGCGGCAGAGGTATTGGGATAGGTACGCATCGCTGTTAATACGCCACGTTCGGCAAACAAGCGCGTCAATAGCGCGTGCTGCTGGTCGTTCAAAGTGGTTTCAAGCTCGCGCAACTCCCGATTAATTTTTTCAACCAGTGCAGTATAGTCTTTCGGCTGTTCTTCACTCATAGGATGCTCCCTTCACATTCTTTACTACTTTGATCCATCGGTTTTTTTAGCCGGTTAATTCTTCCAAAAGTTCTTTCAAACGAGTTTGCCAATTATTTTTAAGAATACGGGTATTCAACCGTATCTGATTCGGGCTAATCCGCAATGCCTCCCCAAATTCTTTCATCAGGCGGCGCGGGTCAACATTAGCGCGCCCGGTGGGATGAGGCTTCGTATTTGCCTGTGCTTGTTTTGACACCTTACGACGCATTTCTGTTTCAAGAGTTGGGGCAGACCAGCGCAAGAAGATTTCGCCTTCTTGCTCGATGATACTTTCGATGCCAGCCCTAATTGCCAACACTTTGATGTCGAGTAGGTAGATGAGGTTTCGGGCGGGTTCGGGCAATGCGCCGAAACGCTCCTCCATTTCGCGCATAAGCTCGCGAATTTGGGTTGAGGATTTGAGCGGTGCCGCCAATTTACGATACATATCGAGGCGTATGGCTTGGTCTTGCACATACTCTTCGGGAAGGAAAGCAGGGAGTGGCAGCGCCAGCGAAACGGTGGGCGCATCCACCAGCGCCTCGATCGGGCGCACTTCTGAACCTTTCGCCTCCTCGATTGCTTCTTCCAGCAATCGCACGTAAAGCTCGAAGCCTACCGCACTGATATGCCCGCTCTGTTCTGCACCGAGCAGGTTGCCTGCGCCTCGTATTTCAAGGTCGCGCATAGCGATTTTAAAGCCTGCCCCTAACTCTTGCGTTTCCAGCATGGTATCGAGACGCTTCTGTGCCTCTTCGGTCATAACAGTGCCGGGTTTGTAGAGAAAGTAGGCATAACCCCGGTTCGCGCCGCGTCCCACTCGTCCTCTAAGCTGGTAAAGTTGGGCAAGACCGTACATGATGGCATTATCAATTATAAGGGTGTTGGCGTTCGGAATATCCAACCCCGACTCGATAATGGTGGTACACACCAGCACATCCGCTTCGCCGCTGGTAAAATCTAGCATCATCCGCTCTAGTTCATGCTCTTCCATTTGCCCGTGACCAACGATAATGCGGGCGTGAGGCACAAGTTCCTTGAGATGGTGTGCTACTTGCGCGATGGATTGCACCCGATTATGCACAAAAAAGACCTGTCCCCCGCGTTCGAGTTCGCGCAAAATCACTTCGCGCACTATCGAATCGTTATAAGCGGTGACATAGGTTTTTACGGGCAGTCGCGCTTCGGGGGGCGTTTCGATTACGCTCATATCGCGAACGCCCGTGAGGGACATGTAAAGGGTGCGCGGAATCGGCGTGGCGGAGAGGGTCAACACATCCACCTCGTGCTTGAGTTGTTTGAGCCTTTCCTTATGCTTGACCCCAAAACGCTGTTCTTCGTCTATCACCAGCAAGCCAAGATTTTTAATGGCGATGTCTTTTTGCAATAGGCGATGTGTGCCGATTACGATGTCCACTTCGCCGCGTCGCAACCTTTCCACCACCATATCTTGCTCTTTTTTGCTGCGGAAGCGTGAGAGCACCTCGATGTTGGTGGGGAATCCGGCAAGGCGTTGCTTGAAAGTTTGGTAGTGCTGTTGCGCCAGAATAGTGGTAGGCACTAGTACCGCCACCTGTTTGCCGTCCACCACCGCCTTGAACGCGCCCCGCAAAGCTACTTCCGTTTTGCCATAGCCCACATCCCCGCAGATGAGGCGATCCATCGGATGCTCGGATTCCATGTCCGATTTCATATCGTTAATGGCACGTAACTGATCGGGCGTTTCGGTGTAGGGGAAGGCATCCTCCATCTCGCGCTGCCACGAGTTATCAATGGAATAGGGGGTGCGCTGGCGAATGGCGCGTTGGCTGTAGAGTTCCAGCAATTCTTTGGCGATGTCCTCTACCGCGCTACGCACCTTGCGTTTGGTGCGAGTCCACTCACCGCTGCCCAAACGGTGTAAGGTGGGATGTGCCAGTCCGGGCGAGCTAAAGGGCAAAACCCGGTCAACTTGCTCGATAGGTACGTAGAGTTTATCGTTTTCGGCATATTTTAGGAACAAGAACTCGCGTTCCACCGCGCCGGGTTGTCCCCCTTCCGGCTTGAAAGTTACCAGCCCTTCGTAGCGAGCGATGCCATGCTCAACATGCACCACGTAATCGCCGGGCTTGAGTTCGCGCAGGAATGCTTCGCGCTGACTCTGCGTGCGCCGTGTGCCTTCGGCTCTTTCGGTGCCGCGCCGAACTTGCTTGCTCCAGCCGTATATCTCACGATCGGTTAGTACCACCGCGCCTAGTTCGGGGGCGCGCCAACCTGATAGCAACCCGCCCGCCAACAAATTAAAAGAGCCGGGTGAAGGCATAGCGGTGAGGGTGTTTGCGCTACCTTTCTTTTGTAGCACCGGAAACAGGTCATGATCTTCGAATTGTTCGAGTAGGCGTTCGGCTTGCTGACTAACAATAATCACGCGCTGCCCGGTTTTGAGATATTCAGCGGTATCTTCCACCAAACGCTCGGTTTGTCCGGCATATTCGGGTGGATTGCGGAAATTATCCAGATTGGTTGAAAAGGTGGCAGGCGTAGGAGTATAGATAGGACGCGCTGTTTCAAAAAGGCGATCATCCGCTTCATCGGCACGCTCTACGCTTAGTTGGGTGAAAGCGGTCACGCAACTTTCCAATTCGGCGCGATTAAAGTAGGGACGCAATAACCCGATGGGCATTTCACCCTGTCGCTCGAATTCGGCGCGTAAAGATTCAGCCTGTCCCACAAGTTCTTCCACCGCAAACTCAAATTGAGCTTCGCCGTCCATTATTACCAATGTGCCGTTCGGTAAGTGATGCGTGAGGTTGCTGATTTGCCCGTTCTCGCCGAAATAGGGCATAAACTGCTCGACACCTTCGAAATAGTCGCCCTCTTCGAGACGGCTAAGGATGCGCTGCCATTCCTCTTTTACTTCGCTGCGTAACTCCCCAATCTCAATATTCGCAAGCTGCTCAAGAACCGAAGCTGAACGCCACAGTGGTACTTCACCGGGTGGGTTTATACCAAACTGCTCTATTTGTTCACGGCTACGCTGGCTGGCAGTATCAAACAAGCGTATACTTTCAATCTCGTCACCGAAAAGCTCAAGCCGCACTGGGTCGGTGGCTGTGCTGGGAAAAAGATCGAGGATGCCGCCTCGTTTCGAGAATTGTCCGGGGCGTTCTACCAGCGACTCGGCGTTATAGCCTATGCGTACCAGTTGCCGCAATAGCTGATTAAGCTCTATACGTTGCCCTTTTTTGAGAGTAAAGCTGGCGCTTTGGAAATCGGCAGGCGAAATCGTAGGTAGCATCAGGGCTTTGGCGCTGCTCACCACCACAAGTTGCGCCAGTTCTTGCATGTTTGAGTAATGCAGCGCGGAAAGGGTAGCGAGCCTGCCTGCGCTGATGTCGGGGTCAAGCCCGATGCGTTCGTAGGGCATAGTATCGGGCGTGTGCCAATTTAAAACGCTTTTAGGAGTTTGGCTGTAAATCGAAATCTGTTCTGCCAGCACACGCGCTTGCGCCGGGCGTGCCGCGATGACCAGTAATGGGCGTTTGAGATACACTTGCAGAGCGGCATAGAAAAAGGGGCGGGCTGCCATACTAAGCCCGCCCACTTTTACCCGCGCGTTTCCAGCGGACAATTCGGCAACGAGACGCTTGAACGAGGCTGTATCGGTAATTAAGGGTAAAAGACCCGCCAGATTTAGTGACACTTTGCGCCTTTCAAAAATCACGATTCCAAAGCTATTCTCGGTTAAAGATTATAGCATGGGTGCTCTCGTAATCTTATATGTTATATAAACCTGCTATAGTTAATAAAGTGGGCTTAGGGTTAGTATAGATATTCAAACGGTACAGAATTATGACATTATCCTTCAGCACAAAAGCTGATTTAGCTAAGCAGGGCGTAAATTGGCTTAAAACAAATCATTATGAACTTATTTCGAGCTTTGCTGATATGCTAGCCGCCAGGCGATTGGAGAGTTTGGAAACTCTTCCTTTCGAGGAATGCCACAAATTGGCTGCGCAAAGCCTTAAATCCATGATTAACCGCTTAGACTCAAAACCTTTTGATTTAGACGAGCAGAAACTCCTGATGTTCGAGGCGTTGCAGCATGGCTTAACCATCGAATATATGACTCTTACTGTCGATCTCTTGCTAGATACTATTTTTATCGAGAGCAAAAAGGGGATTACAAGCGCAGAAGTACGAGAAACATTAGTTGCTAAAGCCACTTATTTTATGAACTTGCTAAAATCTACGATGGCAGCCGCTTTTGTAAAATACAATCTCGAATGAGAAATCTAAACATGGATTCGCTGCTTTAGATTACGTAAATGGTAGGAGACGAAAATCGCGCGGCAAAGCGATAAAGTCATCACAACATCTCTGTTCAAGACCCCATAAAATATTCTCCTCACCGCTAATAATTTCTGTTGCCAATTATTACCTCTTACTTCACATACAGTGTTTTATATCATATAATTATGTGAAGTTATCATGATATAATCCGAATCGAAATAGAAAAAGCCCTTTCAAAATTACAATTACTTAATTTTGCGAAAAAAGTAGTTCCTATTTTTTAGCTATAGTCGTAGAATTATTCATAGAAATAAATAAATGTGAAAGCGTTATTGTCACAAAAGGTATAAGTATTGCTTATACCCAGATACAGTACCATCTTGCTATTGTTTCAAAGCGCATACTTAACTACTATTTAAACATATAATACTATATAGATTCATGATTATCTTTATAGTTGGGCTATGTCATTTGTACTATTGGGGAGCAGTAAACTAATGTTTCACCTCAAAAACTTGCGCAAGCCAGCGTTAGATAAGGGTCTGCGCCGTTCTGAATCCGGGCAATCGTTGCTGGAATTTGCAATCGCACTCCCATTTCTCCTGATGTTAATTGTAGTAATGGTAGAAGTTGGCTTTCTACTACGCACTCACACCAGTGTAGTATCTACTGTGCGTGAGTCTGTTCGTAATGCGAGCGCTGCCGGTAACGCCGATCCGTATGATACGAACTATAAACCAACTATGCAAGATGGTGATTATCTGATTGTAAGCTTGGTAAATACTAACCTCAGCGATCAAATAGGCAATATTAAATTACTTACAACCTATCGGGCAGATTCTACCGCCGGACGAACCGGCACAGGTACTAATGACGGCACCGCCAAAGTTTGGCCTGTTGTTACTACGGTAGCACAAGGTGGACGTACTAGCGGAGTACCTTTCCAACGTGTTTTTGCAAAAAATGCCAATTCAACCCAATACACTACTCAAGTGCTGACAAGTACAGCTTGTACCACTGCCCTTACAGCTGCCGGTATGCCTACCGCCGGCTCAAATCCATGTGGTTATAATTGGATTCCTACTTCCACCGATACTACAAAATTGCCGCCTCGCAAAATAGAGGCAACTGCATATACTGTTACAACTGCTACTGCCAAGGATAACATGGATCCGTGGTATCCCACTTTTCGGCGATGTCGAGATATTACACAGGGGATTACCAGTGATATATCGCAATCCTTGAATAATCCCAATTATTATAATAATCCGCAGGTGTCCGCACATTGGCTGGCAGTAAGGATTGACTACAGCTATAACTGGAATAATACAACCGGAGTTTTAGGGTTTCTCCCAGCAACCACTTTGTCTGATCGGGCGATAAAGATACTAGAGCCAAACCCGGCTATATGTTAGGCTTTCGGGTGCAAGGGATAGTGCAAATGCAAAGGTTGCCAGATTATGAATTATAAATATAGTGGAAAAATAAAGGAATTATTACACAGAACCGCTCGTTTTATACGCGGTTCTTCCGGGCATGGTGCTAGTATAGCTTTCAGACCGACCTCTGCACAGGCTTTACTGGAGTTTGTGTTGGTTACAATTCCAATGCTTATAACTATGGTCGGTATCTTCGAATTCGGTTTGTTATACAATGATGTTGCCAAGCTCGATTTTACAACCCGTGAGGTAACTCGTATTTTAGGGATTTGTTCAAATGGCTGTGATTCAAGCGACAATTACAATCTAGCTTCTTCATCGTCAGGAAAGCCAATTCCATATGATATAGCGGCGTTAGCTTTTATCAGCGCTTCTGATAACCCTGCCCCGCTTACCCCAGAGAATATTAACTATATACATCTACAACGCACAAGTATTGACGGTTCTCTTAGTGTTTCTCTAACTGGTACAACCTATATTAGTAAAGGTTCTTCACTACCGGTAGATGTTTACACCACGTATGGTTCTGATGGAAACCGTTTAGGTATGCGTCCTTTCTATGCGCATTATGTTTATACAACTACGCAGAGTACGTTTGCTCCTTATGTTAGTGATGATTCCTATGTGCCAGCAGGAGTAAGTCTTTCGCAACTGCCTTATAATTATCGTGGCTGGCCTTCAAAAGGTTATGATTCCGGAAAGGGCTGGGTTAACGGTCGGAATGTATGCGAACCAACTGACCGTTTCTATGTAGAAATATCCTATAAACATAAATGGATTACACCTTTGGTACCCTGGACAGGCAGTAACTCATCAATTAATCTGACTAGGCGAGTACCGGGAAAAATCGAGCCATTGTTCTTTCAAGGAACTCAAGTATCGCCAGGAATCTGCGTCTGATCCGGACTATTTTCAAGGCTAAGGGCTGAGAGAGGGTCGAGTTTTTATGAATACAATTTTTATAACTCCTTTACTATGGAAAAGACTGAATAGAGCTATACGGCGACGCGAAGAAGGTCAAGCAATGGTTCTTATCGCGGCTGCCGCAGTAGCAATGGTGGCAATAGTTGGTCTTTCAGTAGACGGCGGAATGTCATACTGGGAAGCACAGAAACTCCAACGCGCGGCTGACTCAGCCGCCCTCGCCGGGGTGGTTTGGGTTCCTAGTCAGCCTTTAGTTGCCGATGCTCGCGGTCGCTTGAGTGTGCAGGCACAAGGCTATAACGCTTTCTTTGAATCTGGTAACCAGCAAGCCAGTTATACCAAAACACAAACACAAACCGGAACTCCTTACCAGTATGTATATTATTCCGGCACTATGCCCACAATATATTCATATCAGGTTACACTTGGTATAAAGGTTCCACATTATTTTATGTCTGTGATTGGGTTTGGGGATTATTATATAGAGCGGACATCGACTGCTCAGTATGCTACTCCGGCGCGTTTAGGAGGTAGCTTCAATTATTTTGGCAGTAGTTCCTTGAAATATGACTGGATTATCCGCGATCAAGCTACTTATGGCGGTGGCGACCTTCAGGGTATTGACTACAAGGACTATTATCGCACCCTTTGGAATCGCTATGTCAAGAATCGCTGCGACCAACCTAGCCGCCCTGATCCATGTATAGGCGGTTTCTGGCTAAATACGCAAGGACCAGAGACTAACCATTCCAGCGGGGATGCTTATTCACCTGTGAGTGATGGCGCTACCGCAGTAAGCAACTCAGGTAATAATCCATATACCAATAGCGTAACCGTAAACGCCGGTACTGGTTATAACGCCGGCGCTTCATGTGTACGCCAAAATGATTATTCTTCATGGGTGTTAACGCAGTCGTGGTGGTTTACACTTGGTAGCGGCTGCGATTTAACTGCAGTACCGAATGTAGCAAATCAAGACCTCCATCCAGACGGGAATGGAGCGAGAGGGTTTGGCTATTCGGTGGCGGTGCAGCTAAGTACACAGGCTTTGAAACCTTATACCGGAAACCCATATGATGCAAACGGTTATACCAGTTTCCGCGTTTCGATTTATGATGCGGCTGAAGCAGATGTTGGCGGTCAGGAAGTGTTCGGCTCCGGCGATAACTATTGGGGTACAAGTGCGCCAAACAGTTACGGTGTCAAACCCTATGGTAGTATTTCTGGAACTAATAGTGATACTGCTAGGAAATTGCCTACTTCAAGTTCTAGCCGAACTGACGAAGCTTCTCTAAACTGTGTAACCACCAATTTACCGGCGGTTGGCTCTCAATCACGTTATGAAAACGGCAAACTGGTAGAGGGTGGCACAGTTACCACGCCAAACCGCTATTGCCAGAATGGGATGCGCACTCGTTTCTCGCTCTATTATCCGCCTTTGTCGGATGGTACGCCTACTACTTGGCAAAGTAGGGGCAGTTTGGTAGCAGCTTTCGATGCTACGGAATTGACTCCTCAGAATGAGGTTTGGAGTAATAGTGGAGCTATTAACACTCCTTCTTCCAATCCTCCGCTTACTAACGCACATTGTTACTTTGCCGATGTTAATTACCCCAATAACGCTAACCCGCAAAGCCCTGACTCAACCTTAGTTTTTGCTTGTCCAAGCGGTGAAGGTGGGGGTACAGTTAATGATATATACTGGAATGCTTATCCAAATGCGTCTTTCCCCTTAAGTTATACTAACCGGATAAGCCCATTGAATGCTTCAGGGGTGAATGGGGTCGGTAATGCAAATGAAAACCTGAACGTTGACCCAAGCCAGAGTTGCCGCGCGGTGGGTGACTCGATGCTTTACAATAATAGTACCGATTATGCCAATTCCGTTGCATTGAACGGTTGGATAGATCCACCTTATATCGGTGACCGGATTCCTTACAATATGCGTGGTTATGACCCGTTATGGACAACCCGTGGCACTTTTGTACCGGTCTATGACACTCGAAATCAAACTTATAATGGCGGTTATCAGAGTTATCATGGCTGGCGTTGTTCGTGGGATTTTGACTCCAGCAATACGTTGAATCCCGGACCTAACGGTGACTATTCACAGCCGGGCAGAAAAGACATTTTGCGCCAATTGGCAGAGGGTGTGAATAATAATCCGTATTTGTATATCAGTGACTACGGTTATTTACCGGGTAGCGGACAACTCCAACGCATCAAGTATGTTGATGGGCAACGGTTGGCGGCGACTGTTAGCGATCCGCCCAATGTACGCAATGGGGTTTATCTGTTGCAGACACAGGTTTTTGGCGGCGGCGGTACGAACCGTTACTCAATCAAAGCTGAATATGATAATCCCAAGCCAATTCAGGCGGTGTTTACCGATGTTTCCGGCAATAACGTAACAAAACAGATACCGCCGGTGCCACAGGTGTACGGTATTTCTTCAATGAACATCTATGTTAACGCGATTAATACCCAAGCCGGTGCCTTGAACGTTATTTTTGACTTGGCATATATTCCTGTGGAGAACGCTGATTCGTTGGCTACGCTAGAATTATTTGATGCCGGTGACGTTGGTATCGAAAACCTGAACGTTCAAATTCTTACCCCCTCAGGCTACGGGCAGAATTTGAAGGCGGATGGCACTGTTCCGATTGGTACGGCTTTGTCGGCACGTGCAGTGGCTTGTCCTATGGAATATGTCGGTGTACCTTCGATTGGTTGTGCTTATGGCTCGCTTTCGGCTACAAGTACCGCGATTAAGACGGGTGGGGCTTTCTTTAACGATCAATGGCTGTTCTTAATTTTTAGAGTACCGTCGGCTTCACAATATGATACATGGCAAGCCACCTGTAATTTACAATATGTACCTGATTTCTTGTGTAATTATTTCCAAGTTAACTACTTGCTAAATGGTAGCGCTGGTTTGACGGCACAGGATACTACAACTTGGCAATTAAACATCAGGAACCAACCGGTTCGCTTGATCCAATAAAATAAGCTCAGGGTGGGAGTCTGCTTTTGAGAAATTCAGGAGCGATTTCCTCCCCGTTTTTAATAGCTTTATATATTTGCATTTATACAAGTTATTGTATGCTCCAAGGTCAGGAAAACATCCTGACCGGGTAACTAATCGGTTCAAGTAAGTTCTAAATTTGCCCCTTTCTTTAGCTAGATAGGGGAGCGTAGTTCGGTGAACAGGGTCTAAAATACTTTGCGGCAGCGATATCTATTATCCTGTAATAATTATTCTTTATTTCATTAAGAGTAGCGCCAAGCCGCAAAGACAGAAAGGGAACAGAATAGAATGACACCGCGAGCGATGTGCCGCGTTATCCTTGCCGGGATGATGCTTTTGTTGCCGTTGCTATCGGAGTGGTTCTCACCTGCGCAAGTCTGGGGCGCGGGTTGGCAAGCGAATTTAGCCACTACCGGTATTACTACTCCCCCCGGTACAGGTTCAGGTCCTATCCTGAATTCCCCTTCCGGTTTCTGTAATTTTGACCCGAATAATTACTCAACGGGTGGTATCTTTGGTAACGCGAATGTAGGTACTGGTGGTATCCCAAATATTCAGGTGGATTTATTAAATACTTCCGGTAACCTTATCGCTACCACTACTACCCAAACTCTTGGCAATGGCGATACAATCTTTTATTTTGGCTCCGGTATTGCAGCCACGCTGAATTATAAATTGAGGTTTAACGGAGCCTCTACGGGTAGAGGCATTGTATATTATCCGGATTCTCCCACCTTTGAAGGGGCGGATACACTCTCTTTTGTCGATTCAGCCTCATGCCAAATGCTTGATTTGGATACCGGGCTTCCGTTGGGTTCGCAAGGCGGAGCGGGGCAGTTCCTTTATACTAAAGGTTCGGTAGCGGGGCGGGTGATGGTGCGTAACAGCTCCAGCGTGATAACTAATGGAGTTCCTATTAGTGCTGCTCAAGTCACTCTGGTGAAGGGCTTGGTAACCGAAACCACCGTGCCGGATATTGCTTCGGGATTAGTGAGAACGGTTTCGACAAATACACGCGGCAACTTTATTATTGACCGCAATAGTATTGGCTCGATAACAGATGGTACCACTTTATTTCTAAAGTTTTCCAAGACAAGTTATACCAGCAATTGGTATGGCACCTATAATCCACCGGGTTATGAAGTGGACTCTGAAGCTAACCCCATTAATTTTACCCCTTTACAACTATCAAACTTGGTTAGCATTATATTAACCAGTACTACCGATTATAGCGAGACTTATTATCCACCGGGCGCGCAAAGTTCCGGTACTATTATTCTAGGGCAGATGATTGCCAATAACCACATACAAGGAACGGTCTATCAACCCGATGGTACAACCGCTGCCACCGGCGGCAAGGTGGAAGCATGGGCTAATGGAAAACTCGCGTCGTCTGCTGATATTAGTACTGATGGGCTTGGCACTTATGATATTCAGAAACTCGCGCCGTTTGTCGGTTATAAGCTGAAATTCTATCCGCCTACCGGTGCGCCTTATGTGGGTACATGGTATCTCGATACTGCGCCAAATTACGCCCGTACCATAACTGCTGCCGCTGCAATTACCTCAACCGTGGTTAATGAAACCCTAGCAGGCAAAAACGGGAAATTTATAGTCGGAGGTAATATTACCGGTACTATAACGCTGGGGGGCGGCGGTCCCTCAAACATTACAGTAGAAGTGGTTGACGGCAGTGTTCCGATAACTCAAGCGCAGGTATTAACCTCAACTGTTGTCAATATAGCTGGTAGTTCGGGCATTTATACTATATCCGGCATTCTGGAAAATAACATCTATAATACCAGCGCAGCTTATAAGGTTAGATTCCGCTCGACTGATAATCCCACCCCCTTTATTCAGGGATGGTATGCCACTCCCGGCGGTACAGCGGTTGCCGACCCGACTCTGGCAGCGGCGATTCCTGCATTAACTTTTGAGCCGCCTACCGGTCATGATGTGGTTGCTTCGGTCACAATACCGCGCGGAAATATTATTCAGGGTACAATTACGCCTAGTTCGGGTAGTTTCAATGGTCTGGTAAAAGTAACAGTTTATAGTGGGACGATTCCTATTCAGGATATTTTTGTAAATAGCCCCTATAGCTATTTTACCAACCCGTTACCAAATGGCTCTTATAGGATCCAGTTTACTGCCCCACTACCTGCTGCAGGTCAACCGGGCTATATTAGCGGTTATTTTGGGCAGAGTGGTAACGGGAACTGGGTGGCTAATGCCTCACAAGCTACGCCAATTACTATTTTGGGCGCATCGGTAAACTCGGTTAATGTCCAATTGCCGTTGGGAGTAGGGCTGGATGTGCTTGTGCAAACTCCCGATATAGGAGGAACTAATAAACCTTATGGTACGGTGGAGGTGCGGGTGCTGGATACCAGCCAAGCCCAGCCCTACCCGATTATTGCTTCAACCCTGACCGGTATTAATGATGGTATTGCCAGCTTCCGCTCGTTGCCAGCGGGTACTTATGGTCTGCTAGTATTACCACCGGGTAATGGCGCTCCTAAATTTATTCCCAATGTGACATTGAGTTCAGGTATTGTTACGCAAACTATAATAGTTGAGCGCGCCGCATTTATCACGGGTGTATTAAGCGATAGCGATATACCCCACTATGATTTCGGCACGGTATCTTCTCCAAATATTACAATACAAGCTTATGATATCAACAGCAACCTAACGGAAATTACTCTACAACTTACCAGCTTGATCCACAACATTGATGATAGTTATACTTATGTTGCGAAACTGGTGGGCGGAAATTACAAATTGAAATTTACTGTTACACCGACAATTACAAAAACTTATTTACCGCAATGGTATAGCCTTAAATATAATCGTGATATTGGTGGCGCAGATTTGCTTTCGGTTAGTCCTGACCTGAGCTATAACAACATCAACGCTTCTTTCTCTTCGGGCGGTGCATTCAGGGTGCGGGTGTTAAATGCAGATGATAATAATAATGCGCCGCTTCCGGGCGTGACGCTGAATCTTTACTCTACCAATACTCTCCCTAGCACGCCTATAGACTTAGGCGGAGATAATCTATCAAATAGTGACGGCTATGTAACACACAAGCCGCTTCCAGCCGGAAGTTACTATTTAGGTTTTAGTTATCCAAACAAACAGACGATATTTTACTCAAATAAGATCACAATTACGGATGCTAGTAGCCAACCGATTACCACCGGGAAATATACTGATTTGACGGTAAAAATGTCGTCGCCGCTTACTATCACCGGAATTATTACCTTCCCCACGACTATTCCGGCAGGTGGTCAAATCGTAGTAAAAGCATGGCAATTCGATACTTCTGAATATGTGGGTAAAGTTATAGTACCTATAGCTAGTTCTACTATTACAAAATCCTATACCCTGAACGTGCCGGCTGCCCAATATAAAATCGAGTTCGACTATTATTCAGTTGCTTCTAACCTTCAGCCAACCCAAATCGGCTATTATCATTTAGTAAACAGTTTTTCAAATGCTGATCCGGTACCGCTACCACCAGCGGTTGTGCCCACCGTTCCGAGCACTATCACTGGTATTGATCATATTTTCACAACAATACCCTGTACCATTGATGGCTATACGCTTGGAACACCTACTACTAACACTGTAAATATCAATTTTCATACCACTTGTCCTGATACCAGCAGCCGTGTGACATGGACTGCTGTACCGGGGAGTACTGGGCTAGTTTTCGTTGGTCCATCGGGTGTTCTGGATCACAGTGTAACTATTACTGGTACTGGCTCTAACTTTTTACAGCCAAATACAACCTATTATTTAAAATTATACAGCACTCCGGTTACCCCTACGAGCGAAATTTCGTATCCTAGTGAGATTGTGGCACGTACTGCGGCAGACGGCAAGGCATGGTATTTTGCTGTCGGTAATACCCAGAACTCAGCTGTCAATAAAACCGATGAAGTGTTGCACATTTTGAACACTTCGGGCAATGATGGCAACCCGGCGGCGGTTGCTACCGGATTGATTTCGATTTATGGTACGAACGGTTTGTTAAGTTCGCAACCATTTACCGTCCAACCGCATAGCCGCAGCGATATTAGCGTCAACGGAATTGTAGCCGGAACCGAGCATTCTACAGTGGTTACGGTTACTTCCGGTAGTCCACCAGTAGCGGTAGAGCGTTCGATATATACCAACCGAAGCTTGTTAACCGGCTCTTCGGCTAACGGCGGCTATACCATAGCGGGCGCAACTGCACCGAGTAACACTTGGTATTTCCCGGAGGCGAATAAGACAAGCGATCAGTATTTTACGATTTTTAATCCGAATGTAATAACGGGTTGTTTTAGCATAAGATATTACAATGATGGTAGTGGCGGTTTGGGTCGTTCTATATCAGCGAAAACGATACCGCCAAATTCGCGCTTGCGCTTCTCCATACAGGATCTAACTTACGGAACATCTGCGGCTGTTACTTCGCTTTTTGGGGTTGTTATAGTGGCAGACAATTCTATTGGCTGTGGCGCTGCTAAGCAATTACCCTTGGTGGTGGAACAAGAATTGTATTCTTCCACTATCACCAATAATGGCGCTCGCAAAGGGGTTGGCGGCATGTTTGGCTTGAATACGCCGCAAACCAACTGGAACTTTGCCGATGGTATGAATGGGGCGGTGGATTATGAAACCTACTCTTTCCTTAACAATAACATCTCTCCGGTTGTAATCACGCTCACCTACCAGCTTGAAAGCACATTATCACCTGTGGTAACAACAACATCAATCCCGGCAGGGGCGCATTTGGCTTTTCAGATGAAGAATCCTAATCTAAACCAGCCGGGCAGGCTTTATGGCTTTAGCGTGCAGATACGAGCCAGTTCCAAAATTGTGGTAGGGCGTTATGCAACCTATATGTTATTGCCATTGCAAGGCTGGGACGGTATTATTGCAGAACCGGGTAACAGCCTAACTGCTACACGTTGGTTGTTTGCAGGGGGTGATACTCTTCAGAATCCCGGTAGTAAGGTGTCGAGCCTGAGCTATATAATTGCAAACACTAATTCGTCGCAGGCAGCGAACGTAACATTGACCTACTATGATTCAAGCGGGTCAACCACCGTTAAAACACTAACAGTGGGCGCAAACCAGCGTGTTGCGGTAAATGCCGCTTCTACCGCAGGCACACAAGCGGGCATTGGCGCGGGTAAGAGTATTGTGGCGGTGCAAGTGGACTCGGATATCTCGATTTCAGCAGAACGCATCTTTTATTGGTACTATAACGGTTGGGTGGGCGGTAACGTTAGCTTCGGCTATATCCCGCCCGGATTTTAAAGGTGATTTCAGGCAAGGGGCTTAAGCCCCTTGTCTCTAAGCTAGATTAGTTTTTACTGTTTCCCTCGAAAAAATTGCTTGATTGAGCTTTAACCCGAAATTAGACCAAAACTTTAACAGATAAGAGGAGTTGTCTGAAATGTCGAATAACGACTCACCGTTGGATTCTTCCAAGCCCAATCTGGAGCAGGTGCTAAGTCTGGTACAGAATTTGCAGCTTGCGATGGATAAACAGCGCGCTGAGTTTACGGCTCAGAAAAATGAGCTTGAAGCTAAAATCAATAAGCTGGAGAACGCCCTACAAGAGAAGCACAGCGAGCAAGAAGTGGCGGTAGTAGAAGCGCGTACCAGTCGCCGCAAAATGCTCAGACGTTTGGGGGCAGCGGCGGCAGGCGTTGCTGTAGCCAGCGCGGCTACCCTTTCACAGACGGCTAGTCCCGCGTATGCGTATGGGGCTTTGAATTTTCAATCAGATGCCACTTCAGGTGATGGCACTTTCGCTACCCCTAACAAGTCGAATGCTCCAACTTATTGGACTGTGGTTAACGCCAGTAGTACACCGGGTACGGCTGTGCCTGTACTGGATATTACTAATGCAACCACCACTGGCACCCTTTTAGATGGCGTTAAGGTTACGGTTGCGAGTGGTGTGGCGCTTAACGGTGCATCCACCAATGACGTGGCAATTAGCGGTACAACTCAAGGTACTTCCAAAGCGGCAGTGCAGGGGCTAATCGGTAGCACTCCTACCATTAATAACAATTTGCTTTCAAATACCGGGGCTGTGACAGGTTCTTCGGGTAGTGCCAGCGCAAGTTCGCACGGGGTGGCGGGTTTCAGTGGCAGCACCGGTGCGGCAGGTGTGTTCGGCGCATCCGAAGGTGGACCGGGAGTTTTAGGGATTAGCTCTGCCACTTATGGTGGTCAATTTAGAACTTTTTCTTCAACCAGTTCTCAGCTATATGTACAGCCACATCCTACTGTAACAGGTGTGCCATCTTGGTCTGGAATTCCGGGAGAAATGTTTGTTGACCATACCGGGGTTTTCTATATACGTACTAGTGGGGGCTGGGCTTTGATGTCTCAAGTAACGCAGTCGCTGGGACCGCAACTCACCTTACTTCCAGCACCGGTGCGCGTATTTGACTCGGCGGCTGGGGTTGGTATGTCTACTGCCGGGCAGGTACCCGGTTTCAACACGGTTGTGCCTACTGATTCAAGTATAGTACCTTATACTAAGACCTTTGAAACTCGCACCGTAGGAGTAAACGGTCCAGCTACAGGGGTTCCAACCAGCGCCACCGCTATATTCGGGGTAATTTCGATATATTATTTTTATGCAGGAGCCTTATTTGGTTATGTTACGCTGTGGCCCACTGGTGCGTCTTACCCGAAGGCAGATGCGACTCGTGGGGTGGTAACTATCGGTAGTTCGCCAAATAATGTGGTCACCTCTTTCTTTCTCAATAAAATTAATACCAGTACCGGGCAACTGAATGTAGCCACACAACGCGATTGCAATATTATTGTGGATTGCTACGGCTATTACTCCTAGATTTTGGTAGGCGCGTGGGTCGGTGTAAAACCGACCTTTTTTTATTTCCCCGTCCGCACTTAAGGGTACATATCCCGCCTAATCGCCGTAGCCGGGATTGACATAGAGTAGTAACAGGGGTTATGTTATCGCTCTAAGAACTGGAGGTTATTTATGAATCAGGGAGACAGCATGAAGATAGGGCGGAGACGATTTCTACAAATGGCAGCAATGGTTATCACTGTTGGAGGATTTTTGGAGGCATGCAGTGATGAACCGACTGCTAACACTGCAAATCCTACCACTACTTCGGCGGGTCGCTCCGATACAATTCCGGCTGTCCGTTCCGGTACAGTTCCCATGCCTACCTCTACTCCTACTGCTCCTGAAAAACCCGAAGATATAGCGGGGAATTTTCTCAAAGCTTGGGAAGAACAGCGCTACGAGGATATGTACGCGCTACTTTCGGTTTCAGCGCGTGGCTTTATTGAGCGTGATAAATTTGTTGCCCGCTATACCAATATTGCAGCAGAGGCAACTCTTTCCAATTTACAGACAAAGTTGGGTAGCGCAAAGCCTCCCGCCACTCCGAATGACCCTTATGGGTTTAATTTCACGGCAAACTTTAAAACTATCCGAGCAGGGGATTTCACTCAGCAAAATACCTTGCGATTGGTGCAGGATAATAACCGTTGGCGAATAGACTGGCAACCCACCAATATTTTTTCAGGGTTGGCAACCGGAAATCTGGTACGCATGATACCTTTGAATCCTACACGCGGGACAATTTCTGATCGTTCGCTGCAACCGCTGGCAAAAGCCGGAGTCTATTACACGGTTTTTGTTGTTCCCGGTAAAATCGATAATGAGCAACAATTGCTGGATACTTTGAGCCAGAGTCTTACGATGGATAAGAACGTCATAAAGGATTTGTACAAGAACGGGCAACCGGATTGGCGAATGGATATAAAACGGTTGCCGGGCAGTACGCCGCAAGCTACCCTGAATACTTTGCAGGCTATCAAGGGGGTGGGCATAGCTGAGACAGAAGATCGGGTATATCCGGCTGCTACTACCGCTGCCCAAACGTTGGGCTATCTTTCGGCGGTTAACGCGGAGGAGTTGAAAACGCTGGCAGCTAAAGGTTATCGCGAAGATGACCAGATCGGACGGGCGGGAGTTGAGGCGTGGGCTGAAGAGTTGCTTGCAGGCGATAAGGGCGGCAAGCTGACCATTATCACACCGGACGGTGGTATTTCCGAGAAACTGGCGGAGAAAGCATCGGTTGACGGTTCTAATTTGGTGCTAAATCTTGACCTGACTATTCAAAAGAACGCCGAGCGGATTTTGGGCGACAAGATGGGTAGCATAGTGGTGCTGGATGTAAACGACGGCTCTACGTTGGCGCTTGCTTGCAACCCCCGCTATGATCCGAATGGGTTTATTCTAGGGTTGAGCGGTAGCCAGTTTAAAGCGCTGAATGATGACCCGCGCCATCCTTTCCAAAATCGTCCGGTTACAGGCTTGCTTCCTCCCGGTTCAACCTTCAAGGTTATTACGATGGCGGCGGCGTTGGAAAGACTTGGGATGAAGCCCGATGACCGTTTTACCTGCACCGGACATTGGACGGGGTTGGGAGAGCAATTTGCCAAAGATTGTTATCTTAAAACCGGGCATGGCAACATTACCCTTTATCAAGGGTTGGTACAATCGTGTGATGTAGTATTTTACGAGCTTGGCAAAAAGCTGGATGAAACCGACCCACTGTTATTACCAGCAGTAACCAAAGGTTTTGGGTTAGGTTCTTCCACCGGGTTGGTAGGCTTGACCGATGCGCCCGGACAGGTTCCAGACCCACAATGGAAAAAGGACAACCTCCAACAAGCTTGGGTGCGGGGCGATGCGGTAAATTTGGGCATTGGGCAGGGCTATTTGCTGGTTACACCGCTTCATATGGCAGCTTTGTATGCCGCTATCGGTAACGGTGGGCAAATCCCGGTGCCTCGTTTGGTAGCGCGTAGCGAGAAAGGCGCGAATCCCCAAACCTACGCCGCTAAAGTTAAGCAGAAATTGCCCATTTCGTCTGCTAACCTCGATATAATTCGCCGCGCCTTGGCGGATGTGACAATATCCGGTACCGGGGCGCAAGCTTTTGCCGGTTCGCGTATTAGGGTGGCAGGCAAAACCGGTACGGCAGAAAGCGGTAAGGAGACACCCCACGCTTGGTTCTGTTGTTATGCGCCCGCCGATAAACCTAAATATGCGGTGGTGATTGCATTGGAAGAGGCAGGTTTTGGCAATGAAAAAGCTGCCCCCTTAGCGCGTCAGCTAATTGACACCCTGACGTTTTAGGTAATCAGAACTTACGCTTTGACTGAAACAAGGGGCTTGAAAACCCCTTGCTCAAAATTATAGGCGAAAGCTCTAAGCACTATTTAAGCTGATAAATTATATTGCCGCTATTATCTACCGAAACATTATAGGCTTTGAGCGGTCGGTTAGCAGGTCGGCGCAAAACAGCCCCGGTATTGGGGTCAAAGCGCGCCCCATGGCAAGGACACTCCAAATACTGTTGGTTTGGGTAGTAAGTGACCTCACAACCCTCATGAGTACAAATACTGGAAAAAGCTTTTACCGAGCCATTGCTATTATGAATAACGATAGCTCGGTCACCGGTATCGGGCGTTATGAATTTCAAAGAACCTCCCACAGGCAAACTGGCTATAGCCCCTAACACTTTACCGTTTATCGGCGCGCTGGTATTAGCTACAGCGGTTGTCTTTGTCGCGTTTGCGGGTGTAGAAGTGGTTGCGGTGAATTGCCCTTGAGCGGTGGTGGTTACAGGTTGTGGATTATTGGCAAATGGATTGGTGACAGGCGTGGAAGTAATAATCGGGCTAGTCTCAATCGGAACGCTCTGTGTTGTCGAGTTGGCATTGCGATTTGAAACTGAATTAAACCAAGCTACTCCGGTTAAGCTTCCGGCGACAAGAGTCCCACCCGCAACTGCTAGAAAGTGCCGCCGCGCCTGCGTTCTGACCAGTTCAGGGTTGGGTGGATGTACTACTGCGCGCTTACCCTGTTTCAGTATCTCCTGACGTTTGCGCTCATTAAGCCATAGCTGTATTTGTCCATCAAGACTCCATACGGGATGTGCCCCTGCTAATGCCAAGACCAGCCAGCCCATCGCATAGGGTAAGTCCGAGGCAAGGAAAAAGGGAGTTACATTCCAGGTAGTACTTACCCACAAAGTCAGGCTAATAACCATGCCGAAGAAGGCGGCTGTGCGACTGAACAAACCCACTAACGTACCAAGACCGATAGCAAGCTCACCTGCCAGCATCATAACGCCGAACAAGGTGGCGTTGGGTACTGCTACTGAGGTCAAGAACCCACCGATGGGCGAATTCTGAGCGAACCCGGTAAGCTGGTTGCCAATATATCCCGAAGCGTTAGGGTTTAAGAAATCTAGATCGAATAATTTATCTATACCGGCGTAGAGAAAGGATATCGATAGGAATAGGCGGAGAGGCAGAACGGCGGCGCTGGCTGAGATAACCGGGGGGGTTATCGGAGCAGGCGCAGGTTTAGTTCGCTGCGGTTCTCGTTCTTTAAGTTTCGGTTGCAAGAGTTACCTCATTTCATACAATACTGCTTTTAATTCTTCTGCTAATTGTAATGAAGAAAATCTTTACAAATGTTAGATATTAGTAAAGTAAGTTGTAAGAAATGCTTAAAAATTGGCGTTTATTGTTTTCCTGACCGAAATGTATAACAAGAGGAAACTCAAATAAGCCTTTTGTACCTTGTCATTATGGCAATAGGTTAGTATAGTAAGAATGAAAAGAGTGATAAAATTTACTTTTCTAATGTTACGAGGATCGTATATGAGGCAGAAAAAACTAACAATTATTCTTGTAGGCTTGCTGATATTGGCGTTGGTTAATTTACCTTATATTATTGCTTTTTTTCGACGTAAGAAATATACGGAACGCATAGAGATACCAAGCCCGCCCTATTATCCAGAAGACCAATCCGGCGTATATTATACTTCCGGTGAGGTCAAGATGATTGGTCATAAAAAATAGTTAGATCTGAGCGTGGTGGACAAAAAGTTCGACCCACGCTCTTTTTTGTTTTAACCCTTTCGCCCCTGTTCGATTGCCTGTAAAAGTTCTTCGGGTTGTTGCGAACCGAGCAGAATCTTTTTACCGTTCAACAGTTCCAACATTACTCCCCGATTGCCAGTGACGTTATAGGCAATGCTGCCCTTGCCAAGACGTATTCCCCAACCACCATACTCGCGTAGCGGATGATACTGGCGCAACTGTGCCGCTGCCAGTTCGTCAAATTGGACTTGCCGAAACCTAAATTGCAAAGAGGTAAAGCGATAATAGATACCATCCCCACGCACTTCTACTATCAGACGGTTTGACAGGAAGAAGTAGGGGAAAGCAATTCCAAATACAAGCCATAAAGCTACCAGTATGAAATCGGGTGCAGGTTTGTTGCCCAATTTGATGCCCAATACCAGTTGTACAAATGCCATTATCCACATCATTGCAGCAATTGAGCATAATAATAACCAAATCCACCATTGCATGAAGCGTTGCACCTCACGGAATTTTAAGGGATTATCCCCAGTTTTAGTATTGCTCACCATTTCATTTTGCTCCACAAAAATTTCTTAGTCTCGCTATTATCTATTATAACCCTAAAAGTAAATATAAAATCCTTAACAGATGGGGTTATCAACTGAAATACAAGCTGCAATATTGCGAATTTTGTAACTTGTGTATATAATAGTGCGAATACAAAAGCAGTTCACTGGAGATATTCCAAAAATTTACACTAAATTTATTATTGGCTTCAGCGCAGACGCCTATACTCTAGGAGTATTAACCTATTCAGGTTTGCAGGTGGCGCTTTTGCACAATAATCAAATAACAAATTGCATATAGTGGCTGCCCGTAAGATAATATGCCACTGTATTAAATTATATTGGGCTGAAAATTTTATAGATAGGTATTTGAAATGTCTGAGCAAATAACGCTCACTATTGACGGCAAAACGGTGTCTGCTGCCAAAGGCGCAACTATTTGGCAAGCTGCTAAAGATGCTGGAATCTTTGTCCCTATATATTGCTACCATCCGAAAATGCCTCCTTTGGGCGCATGCCGAATTTGTATGGTGGAAGTTGAGAAGATGCCCAAACCGATGGCTGCTTGTACTACGCAGGTGTCGGAGGGAATGGTGGTTCACACTGAAAGTAAACTTGCCAGCGATGCCCGTTCCGGTGTGATGGAATTTTTACTGATCAACCACCCGTTGGACTGCCCAATTTGCGACAAGGGCGGGGAATGCGATTTACAGAATTACGCGGTTGAATTTGGGCAGGGAACCGGGCGCTTCCACGAGCACAAACGCCACCTTGATAAGGCGGTTGAACTTGGACCTACCATTGTGCTGGATCGCGAACGCTGTATCATGTGCCAACGTTGCGCTCGTTTTTCGCAACTAATTGTTCAGGATGAAGGCTTGATTATTGCGGAACGCGGGGCGAAAGCCGAAATTTCTACCGTTCCCGGCAAAGCCTACGATTCACAATTTTCGGGCAACACCGTTGAGATGTGCCCGGTGGGGGCGCTTACCGCGCGTACCTATCGCTTTAAAGCCCGCCCGTGGGAATTGCGTCACTCTGCCAGCGTTTGTGCTCATTGCTCGGTCGGTTGCAATATCACCATTGATACTCGCCTCAGTCGCGAGGTGGTGCGCTTCATGAGTCGTGACAATGAAGCAGTTGATGATGGCTGGTTGTGTGATCGCGGGCGCTATGGCTACGGTTTTATCCACAACCGTGAGCGACTCAAATCTCCTCATGTGCGAAACGCCAACGGTAAACTGGAAGCAGTTACATGGCAACAGGCGTTTGATTACCTTGCCAAACGGTTGGGCGAGATTATCAAAGCAAATGGGGCACAATCAGTTGCGGTGCTACCCGGTTCTCATGCTACCAATGAGGAGATTTTCACCTTACAGCGTTTCGCCCTTGAAACTATCGGGACGGATAAGCTGGTTTATCGGGGTGGAAATTTCGGGAAATATGCAACTGCCGACCTTCCCCAATACTTGACCGCAACCATTGCCGGAATGGAAAAAGCTGCCGCAATTCTGGTGGTAGGGGCGGACATCAGCGCGCGACAGCCGATTCTCGAACTGCGCCTGAAAAAAGCCCATCGAAACGGCACTAAGTTGCTATTTCTGGGTGGAAACCCCGGCGCGTTAAGCCGCTATGCCACTAAAATTGAGACAGTCGAAACTGGGAAACTGGCGCAGACGGTGGAGCAATTATTACGCAAGCCGAATTCGGATATAATGTCCACTCTCAAGGCGGCAGGTGAGGTGGCAATCTGGTTTGATGAAGCCGACACCCTTGCTCCCGGTAACGAAAAGCTGTTTGAGATGCTGGTACAACTAGCACAAGCAACCGGAAGTTTTGGCAAACCCGGAGTTGGTTTGGGGGCGCTTTCTCAGGATAACAACAGTGTGGGCGCGCGCAATATCTCCGCTGTTGCCAAAAGCAGCCTGAGCTATAGCGGGTTTCTAAGGGGCGAAGGCAATTTGAAAGCCGCGATGGTGATGGGTACAAACCCCCTTACTGATATAGCGCTATACGGTGGCAAGGCAGAAAGCCTGACAGGTCTTGAACTATTGGTAGTGCAGGAAATGTTTATGAGTGAGACGGCACAATTGGCGCATGTGGTTTTACCGGTTGCCAGTTTTGCTGAAATCGAAGGCACTTTTACCAATTTGGAAGGGCGTGTGCAGAAAATAGAGCCTGCCATCCCGCCCATCACTGGTACTGCGCCCAATATAGCGATAATATACGAAATGTCATCACGTTTGGGTAAAGCACTCCCTGCGTTGAGTATTGCGGATATTTTTAGCGAGATTACAAAGACAATCCCTGCCTTTGCCGGCTTAACTTATGAGGCGCTTGGCGAGCAGGGCATAATTAGCGGGCGGGCTGAACTCGCTTCCAAATCCTTGTAGCAGGGAGACCTGAATGAGTTGGACTGATTTTCTGCAATTTGTGATAAAAGCCTTTATTCTTACAGCCGTGTTGTTGGGTGCGTTTGCTTATATGACCTTGTTTGAGCGCAAGGCAATAGCACGCATGCAGAACCGCTACGGACCAAACCGGGTAGGTCCATTTGGTACGCTACAGCCGATTGCAGACGGGGTGAAGCTGGCATTTAAAGAACACATCGTTCCAAAAAAAGCGCAACGCCCGCTCTATGATATTGCGCCTATGTTGTCGCTGATAGTGGCAATTACCGCTTATGCTGTGATACCGCTTGGTCCCGCATCGCTAGAAATATTCGGGGCAAAATTCTGGGTAGCCGATATTAACATTGGTATCCTGTTTATCCTCTCGATTTCTTCGCTGGCGGTGTACGGAATTACGCTGGGCGGTTGGAGTAGCGGCAATAAATATTCGCTGATGGGCGCTATCCGCTCGTCTGCGCAGATAATCAGCTATGAATTGAGCTTGGGCTTGAGTTTGCTAGGAGTTATAATCCTTGCTTCCTCGCTCCGCATGAATGACATTGTAGAATCACAAAAAACGGTCTGGTTTGTATTCCTGCAAATACCCGGTTTCATCATATACTGTATCGGGGCAGTGGCAGAAGTAAACCGCGCTCCCTTTGACCTACCGGAAGCGGAACAAGAACTGGTTGCAGGTTATCACACCGAATACGGTGGTATGCGCTTTGCGATGTATTTTGCGGCAGAATATATCAATATGGTCACGGTTAGCAGCATCGCCACCACAATGTTTCTAGGTGGTTGGCAACCCCCGCTATGGTTCTTGCCTGTCGAGTTGGGTCCACTATGGTTTGTGCTAAAAGTGCTGGTATTTCTCTTTGGATTTATATGGTTGCGCGCTACCTTACCGCGTTTGAAATATGATCGCTTGATGCAACTAGGCTGGAAATGGCTCTTGCCCTTGGGGGTTTTGAACCTTGTAATTACCAGCATAGTAGTGGCACTGGTTTCTTAAGCTATATAAGTTTTGGGCTATAACCTGAAACTCTCAAATAAAAGGTGTTGTAATGGCGAATCCGTTTAAAGTTACGGTTAATACCTTTAAAGGTATGGGTATTACCCTCAAGAATATCTTTCACAAGCCGCTTACGGTGCAGTATCCGGAACATATGCGCAAGTTACCGCCCCGCGAGCGCGGCAGACATGTGTTGCACCGCTATGAAAACGGTTTGGAACGGTGTATTGCCTGTATGCTTTGCAGCGGAACTTGCCCGGCAGATGCGATTTATATCGAACCGGAAGAAAATGATCCTACCCAACCGGTTTCGTTTGGCGAAAGGCATGCGCGAATTTTCCAGATAGATATGCTGCGCTGCATTTTCTGCGGTTATTGTCAGGCTGCTTGCCCAACCGGCGCTATAACTCTTGAAAGCAATAATTTACTGGTCAGCTACACTCGCGAAAAGATGCTTTATAACAAGGAAGATCTTATAGAGCCTAAAGGGACAGCCACTAGAGGCGCGGCGTTGGCGTGGGAACCTACTCCACCACCCGAAGCCAAGGCATTAATCCCTGATTTTGAAGGACTATTCGATGGCTGGCGCACCACGGCGGCAGCGGTTGGCAAGGGAAACCTTGTGCCGGAAGCGTCCGGTCAGGTAGATACTCCCAAGCCGCTACGCAAGGAAGCCCCACTCATTCCACCGGGTCAGGCTGTGCCAAAGAGCTTGCCGGGACAAAGGGAGGAAGAATAACTTAGAATGGAACAGGTCATTCTGTTATTGATGGGTGTTATAGCAGTTGGTTCCGCGTTGGGGGTAGTACTCATGCCGAACGCGATTTACAGCGCGATGATGTTGCTGTTAAACCTGTTGAGTCTGGCAACTCTTTTCTTGCTACTGCATGCCCAGTTTATGTTTGCGGCTCAACTGATTATATATGCGGGCGCGATTCTGGTATTATTCCTTTTCGTGGTAACACTGCTCAACCCGGAAGGTGAATATATTTTTAGAGACAAGCGGCGTATGCAACGTGCTGCCACTATCAGCTTTGGGCTGTTTCTAGGGGCAATGCTGGTGGGAGCGTTTCTGGCGGCTTTCAATAAGACACAGCCTGTTTTTGTGTCAACTGACGGCACAAACGGCTCGTTTGGCTCGGTGGAAGCCTTCGGTATAGACTTGTTCACCCGCTTTCTGTTGCCTTTTGAACTGACCTCGTTGGTGTTGTTGGTCGCGTTAATCGGCGCGGTGGTGCTTGGGAAAAGAAAGTAAATCCTGATGAGTGATGTAACATTCGGGCTGCTGATTAGTGCGGTAATTTTTGCGGTGGGGGCTATGGGCGTGTTGCTGCGCCGTAACCCCCTCGTACAGTTTATGTCTATCGAACTGATGCTGAACGCGGTAAATCTCGCGCTTATCAGTTTTTCTGCCAGCCTCGGCACCGAAGAAGGACATATTTTTGTGCTGATGGTGCTGACGGTGGCGGCGGCAGAAGCAGTAATCGGTTTGGGAATTATTGTGGGTTTGTTCCGCAAGCGCAACCGGATTGACGTGGATGATGTCCACTCGATGGATGGGTAAATAAGCGGCGCTTCTGGGAGGATTTTGTGGCTGAAGCTATCGGGTTGGTAGTACTGTTTCCCCTCTTGGGCTTTCTGGCGATTGCCCTGCTGGGAAATTCTTTAAGTGAAAAAGGGGCGGCATATCTGGCATGTGCGGCGGTGGGCTTTGCCTTTCTCGCGGCGCTGGCATCTATACCCGCCGTATATGACCCTAAAGATGTATTTTCATATACATGGACGCAAGCAGGAAACTGGAAATTCAGTTTTGGCTTGCTGGCAGACCCGCTCTCGGTCTTTATGTGTCTCATCGTGACCGGAGTCGGCTTCCTCATCCACCTCTATTCGATCGGTTATATGACCGGAGAACACGGCGAGCCGGAAGCGGATTATCGCCGTTTTTTCGCCTACATGAACCTATTCGTATTCTCGATGCTGTTGCTGGTAACAAGCAACAACTTTATTTTCCTGCTGGTAGGTTGGGCAGGGGTAGGTTTAAGCTCGTTTCTGCTCATCGGTTTCTACAAGGACAAGCCGAGTGCGGTTAAAGCAGCGCGCAAAGCGTTGGTGATGAATACTATCGGCGATGTGGGTTTGCTGCTGGGCATCTTCGTAATAATCCTTAATACCGGAGCGGCTACTTATTACAACGCTTTCCGGGGGGCGGAATTTGCCGCCGATGGAGGTTGGCGCGATATTGCGTCAATCCTGTTGCTGATTGCGGCAGTGGCGAAATCGGCACAATTGCCTTTGCATACATGGCTTCCCGATGCGATGGAAGGTCCAACCCCTGTTTCGGCTCTTATACACGCCGCAACTATGGTTACAGCCGGGGTTTATCTGATAACGCGGGCGCATCCCATCTTTGCCTACTCTGAGGTAGCGTTGATAGCTATACCCGTAATCGGGGCGGCATCAGCCGTGTATGCTGCCACTTGCGCTATCACCCAGACTGACATTAAGCGAGTGCTGGCATATTCAACTATGAGTCAGCTAGGTTATATGTTTATGGCGGCGGGCGCGGGCGCGTACGAAGCGGCGATGTTCCATCTCCTCACCCATGCTTTTTTCAAGGCGCTGCTGTTTCTCTCGGCGGGTGCGGTCATTCACGCCATCGGGGGCGAGCAGGATATACGCAAAATGGGCGGGCTTGGCAAGCAATTGCCGCTGGCGCGTTGGACATTCTTAATCGGCGCGTTGTCTATCAGCGGTATTCCGGTGTTTAGCGGTTTCTTCAGCAAAGAGGCAATTTTCGCCGCTTATCCTTTGTTTGGCGGGAAAGAAGCGCAGGTGGGCTTTGGCTTAAACGAAACCGGACATATTATACTGGGTTGGGTGGCGTTGCTAGTGGCAATAATGACTGCTGCTTACATGTTCCGGCTGTACTTTCTGGTGTTCAGCGGACCGAAGGCAAAGAACTATCATCCGCACAAATCACCGCTAACCATGAAACTGCCCTTAGTGGTACTTGGCGCATTATCGGTGGTGGGCGGTTTTGTGTATGTGCCGGGCGCATACAACTTGCTGGAAAAGTGGTTTGAAAAGGCTCACGATTTTGGTGCAACCACTCCCTCGCGTTGGCTCTCCATCCCTTACGAGACAATCGAATGGACAAATGTGATCGGCGCGGTGGGAGCAGCGATAATCGGCTGGTTTATAGCCTACGGAATTTTCGGGAGAGCGGAACGGGTTGCACCTTCTAATGAAGTAAGAGGTTTTGCCGCATTTCTGCAAAACGGCTGGTATCTCGACAAACTTTATTATGCGGTGGTAGCTACTCCGGTGGTGTGGGTGAGCAAGTTACTCACCAAACAGGCGGATAAGGATGTAGCGGAAGCGTTGGACTGGGGCATCGGTGGCAGCCTTTGGGCGGGTAGTAAGCTAATCCGAAAAACTGAAACAGGCTATGTAAGAAATTACGCGCTGGGAATTTTGGTAGGCGCGGTGGCGTTGCTGGCATATGTGCTGGTAGCGGCAATACAGCGGTGAAATAACTAATGAGCATGATTGAAATTCCGTTACTCAGTCTAATAATATTCCTACCATTTGTAGGTGCCTTGCTGTTGCTGGCGTTGCGGCTGCCTCAAAAAGCCTCCTATTGGTTGAGCGTAGTGTGGTCGCTGGTAGTGTTTGCGATAGCGGTAGGGCTGCTACTGAACTTTGCGGACGGATCGACCTCCGGTTTTGCCTTTAGCGAAAAGCTGGAATGGCTCAAACCGTTAGGCATGAACTATCAGGTTGCGGTGGACTCAATCAGCGCGTGGCTGATAGCTTTAACCGCTTTTGTGAGTCTGGTAGCGGCTTTCAGCGCGCGTGAAATACAAGGTCGTCACAACTATTTCCGAGCTTGGCTGCTGACCCTTGAAACCGGGATTCTCGGCGTTTTTGCTGCTACCAACCTGCTCAATTTCTACGTTTTCTGGGAAGTAATGCTGATACCAGCGTATTTTCTGATTGGGCGTTGGGGCATCACTCGTGAGCGGGTGAAAAGCGCGATACGCTTCGTAATATATACGCTGGTGGGTAGCTTGCTGATGTTGGTAGCGATGCTAGCGTTGGCTTTCCTGACCGTTCCGGCGGGTGGGCAACCTTCTCTTGATTTACTGGTATTAAAGGAGCGCATTGGCGGGTTGGATCGCAGCACGCAGGAATGGCTGTTTCTGGCTTTCGCGGCTGCTTTCGCCGTAAAAGTCCCGCTGTTTCCGTTGCAAGCGTGGCAACCGGATGCTTACGCTGAATCGCCCACTCCGGTAACCATTGTGCTGGCAGGGGTGATGAGCAAAACCGGAACATACGGTTTCTTGCGTTTTGGTATATTTCTGTTTCCGACAGCTTCGCAGACTTTTGCGCCTTTAATCTGTATTCTCGCCCTTGCAAGTATTATCTATGGGGCGTTGGCGGCGCTAGGACAAACCGACCTGAAGCGTTTGCTGGCTTACAGTAGTCTCAGCCATACTGGTTTCATAGTGCTAGGATTATTCGCTCTGAACAATCAGGGGGTGAACGGCGCGGTGTTGCAAATGATTAATCATGGCATCACCACTCCCGCGCTGTTTTTAGCGGCAACCGCTCTTTCCAATCGCACCGGAACTACCGAATTGGCGGGGATGGCAGGCTTGCAAAGTCGTATGCCCCGACTGGCAGCGCTCTTTCTGATTTTGAGCCTTGCTTCGCTGGGTTTACCCGGCTTGAATCAGTTTGCGGGTGAATTCCTGATATTGGGGGGGGCATGGCAAGCTTCGGCATGGTATGCGGTAATCGGCGCGGTGGGCGTTGTGTTGGCGGCGTGGTATAGCATCAGGATGTTCCAGTTAATCTGGCACGGACCTCGCGCTGAAAATGAAGTTCCGGCGTTGGCAAAAGCGCTAGATATGCGCCCGGTTGAGTACCTAGTGTTTGTGCCGCTTGTGGCTTTAATAGTGCTGCTTGGGCTTGCACCGGCGCTGGTGACAAGTATTTTCGACGGTAGCGTAAGCACGCTGCTTAAATAAGCTTATTATTTCAGAAAATTATATTATGGGATTGTCTGCAATTAACGCGCTGTATCAGGTAAAAATAGATAAAGCCGAACTGGATAAACTGGGTCAAATCGAGTGGGGTGCTCTTTGGCCCGCATGGATTGTGTCGGGCGGTATCTTGCTGATATTGCTAGCTGACTTGATATTGCCAAAATCGCAGAAAAATGCGTTGGCAATACTCAGCTTTATCACTTTAGTGGCTGCCGTTGCCAGTGCGTTCACCTTGATGGATAACAAAGCATCGGCGTTTCAGGGTATGGTAGCGGCGGATGATTTGAGCCGCTATATGGCTGCCCTTATATTCGGCGCGGGTGCTTTGGTGATTCTAGCATCGCCCGATTACTTTTCCCGCATCGGGGTTGAGGCACGCAGCGAGTATTACGCGCTGATGCTGGCAGCCATAACCGGGATGTGGTTGCTGGCAGTTTCCCTTAACCTGATGGTATTTTTCGTAGCGCTGGAACTGTTCTCGCTGCCGTTATATGTGCTGGCGGGTTTCTTGCCACGTAGCTTGCGTGGTCACGAAGCGGGGTTTAAATATTTTTTGCTGAGTAGTTTTGCCACTGCCTTTATGCTATACGGTATGGCGCTATTATTCGGAGTTTCCGGTACTACTCAATTTAATGGCATCGCTGCGTACTTCACCAAAAATGGAGTCAGTGGCGATTATGGCATATTAGCCTTGGTGGGCTTGGGAATGCTGTCGGTGGGCTTTGCCTTCAAGGTTTCCGCCGTGCCCTTCCATATGTGGACACCCGATGTATATGAGGGTTCTCCTACACCCGTGACCGCATTAATGGCGGTAGGCACTAAAGCCGCGATTATTGCCGCTTTCTTGCGAGTCTATACCGGAATGCTGGAACCCATTAAGTTGCAATGGCAGCCGATTATCTTCGTACTGGCAATCGTGACAATGATTGTTGGCAACATGATGGCGCTTTCACAGCAAAGCGTAAAACGTTTGCTGGCTTATTCAGCAATTGCACAAGCGGGTTACTTGCTGGTGGGTATTGCTTCTGACAATTCGTTAGGGCGAGAGGGCGTTCTGTTTTATCTATTTTCCTATACGCTTATGACATTGGGCGCATTTACAGTGATATTGGCGTTGGAAGGTCCTCGTGGAGAAGGACAGGATATCAGCTACTTTACCGGACTAGCACGAAATCACCCCGGTCTTGCTGCCGTAATGACCGTATGCCTTCTTTCGCTGGGTGGGATTCCACCGACTGCGGGTTTCTTCGGTAAGGCGCTGGTATTCGGTTCGGCGGTTCAAGCGGGTGGTTGGTATCTGGCGCTGGCGTTGGTAGGGGTAGCAACCAGTGTAATTGCCGTTTTCTACTATTTTCGGATTGTGGTACAAATGTATATGGCTGGTGACAGTACCCGCAAGGTAGTAGAAGGACGACCCGGTTGGGCATTGGTCTTTGTATTAATGGTAACATCTATTGGCACACTTACGCTGGGCATTCTAGCCGGACCGGCTTTTGAATGGGCGAAGCAAGCCGTAGCTTTTCTGAGATAAACGAAGCAGCATGGATCTCTCAATAATTGTGGTTAGTTACAATACCGTAAATCTGACCCGCAAATGTCTTGCCTCGGTTTTTTCTAATCCGCATCCGCATTATACCTTTGAAATTATTGTGGTTGATAATGCCAGCCGAGATGCTACCCCCTTAATGGTGAGGGAGGAATTCCCGCAGGTTAAGTTGGTGGCGAACAGCGCTAACCGGGGCTTTGCCGCTGCCAATAATCAGGGCTATGCACAGGCGCAAGGGGACTATATTCTGCTACTCAATCCCGATACGGAGGTTATCGGCGATTCCATTTGGAAAATGCTGGACTTCAGCAAGCGCACGCCAAATACCGGAGTGGTAGCGCCTTCGCTATTATATGCTGATGGTTCATTCCAGCACAGTGTTTTCAAATTTCCAAGTTTATGGCAAATCTTCTTTGATTTTATTCCCCTCAACTGGCGTTTCACTGAAAGCGGTTTGAACGGGCGGTACCCGCGTTGGATGTTCGAGGGGGCACCCTTCAAGGTAGATTTCCCACTAGGGGCTTGCATGCTCTTCAATCGCACCGTAATCGAACAGAACGGTTTTATGGATGAGCAGTTCTGGATGTATATGGAGGAAATTGACCTGTGTTACCGGGTCAGGCAAGCAGGCTGGGAGATATTTTGCGTACCATCCGCTCAAATAATACATCATGCCGGGGCAAGCAGCCGCCAGTTTCGCGATGAGATGTTTTTCCAACTTCATAAAAGTCGCGCTTTGTTTTACCAGAAGCATCACCCTTTACCTTTTCGCCTCGCCGCAAAGTTTCTGACCTTGCTAGGGTTATTCTGGTTGACTCTCAAAGCAATATGGGCGAGGATTTCAGGTAAAATGAAAAGTGAAGAATTTTCGTCCCGGCTAAGCGGTTATAAGCGGGTGGCGGGGCTTCAGTTTCGGTAAGAGTTTTGGGTTGGGTAGCCCGTTCTACCCGGATATATGCCAGGAGGGCATGGAGATGATCGAGATTGTAAGCCACGGAGTAGTGGATGTAGTACATATCAAGTATGGCAAGGCGAATGTTCAGGATTTGGAATTTTGTCAGGAGTTCTTGCGCTGTCTGGAAGAGTTGCGCGAATCCGATGCACGGGCATTGGTACTAACCGGGCAGGGGAAGATTTTCTCGGCAGGGGTGGATTTAAAGCGCGTAATATCCGGTGGCGCTCCTTACATCCGAGAATTTCTGCCGGTTTTAAGTCAGTTATATGAAACCCTTTTTTTCTATCCAAAACCGGTGGTGTCGTCGATAAACGGGCATGCCGTAGCGGGTGGTTGTGTGCTGGCATGTTTAGCGGATTACAAGGTAATGGCGTTGGACGAGGAGCGCATTGGTGTGCCGGAACTGTTGGTGGGCGTGCCTTTCCCGATGATTGCGTTTGAAATTATGCGCTTTGTGTGTGACCCGCAGCATTTTGAAGAATTGCTATACGGTGGCGCAACCTTTCCGGTGGAGAGCGCCTACTCGCTTGGTCTGGTGAATAGGCTGGTAGAACCGGAGAGATTGCTGGAATATGCTATCGGTGTGGCAGAGAAGATGGCGGCGCTTCCGGCGGAGGCTTTTGCACTGACCAAGCAGCAAATGCGCGCTCCGGTACTTAAACGATTACGCGAAGAAGGCGTAGAATTTGATAAAGCGGTGATTGATTGCTGGGCAAGCCAAAAATCACTTGAGTCTATCCAGGAATATGTTAAACACACACTGAAAAAATAAAGGCTAGAGCGTTTGTGGTAAAATAAATGTCGGGGAGAATAATCTGCCCGATGTTTTTGTTTTATAATCATACAATTTTGTTAATTTGACTAAGGAAATATGACGCAACCTGCAACTGCTCCAGAAATAATTATTATTCCCAAAGCTAAGAAACCGCCCAAGATGCCTATCTGGGTACCTATGACGCTGGTTACTATCGCGCTGGTGTCGCTTACGGTGGTTTTTCTAACCGGACAGGATGCTGCTTCGGGCTTGGGGCAAGCCGGCTGGGTTTCGGCTGTTATTGCCGGAGCGTGTGTGCTTGGCTTTTTAATTACGCTGGTTCGCAAACGCACTTTTCTGGGCTTTAATGGGCTTGCCTATTTAATCTTGGCGGTTTTTTTCGTGGCGATTGGGGCAGCAGGTATATTGAGTGAAACTCCGGTACATACCTTACAAGCTGACGCATTTAAGAAAGAAGGTAATTTCGAGCAGGCAATAGTCGAATATCGCAAAGGCATAGAAAACAATCGAAGCCTTAACATAGCCGATTCGTATTTGTTGTGGGGCAATGGGCTACTAAAGGACAAACAGTTTGAAAAAGCCATTGTCGCTTATCGTGCCGGTTCTGCACCTGAGTATAAGGGAATCCGACAGGGCGATTTAGCGCGTAAGAGCATCGGGCAAGCTTATCTGGAGTGGGGCTTATACCTTGAGGATTTTGAGCAAAACCCCGATCAAGCGTTGATAAAATACGATGACACGGTTAAGGACGGCTCAAATTCGGAAGCCATTGATAAGGCACGCTATCAGGCACAGGGTATTATTTTCCAAGTAGGTGACCGACAATTTGATAACGGTGAATTCGATAAGGCGGTAGCCACTTACCAGAGCGCCATTGACCTGTATGGCGGCGTGCAAGCCGACCTGAAACCCTATATTTCCAAAGCGTATTTGGCGTGGGGTAAAATGTTGCTGACGCAGGGTGATTATGAACAAGCTCTGAAAAAGTTGGATTTGAACTTTGCGTATGGCAACGATGTAGGTGCTTATAATCTCGCCATTGTGGATTGTTACACCGCTAATGGCAAGAAACTGTTAGCAGAAAATAATTATAGCGACTTAATTGCCACACTTACTCCTGCTTTTACTGCTTACGGGCGTTATGATAGCCGTAGTCAATTACAGGGGTTGCTTGGAGAGGCGCTGATGGCACAAGGTAGCAGTGCGGAAGCCGCCAAAGATTACCCAAAAGCCATTGATAACTATGAAAAGGCGTTGACCTATGTGGTCAATAAGGTAGATGTAACCAGCGATTTAAAGTTGCGCCTGTCCAATCTGCACTTACAATACGGCGATGACCAGTTTAACCAGCAGCAGTTTGAAACCGCTATTAAAACTTATCAGCGTTCGTTGCAATATTATCCGAACCCACCTTTAACTGCCCAGTTCCGCACGAATTTAGCCCGTTCTTATTTTAACTGGGCGCAGCAACTTGAGAAGAATAACGATTTTCAGAACGCGCTAGATCGCTATCGCCTTATTTTGAAAGATTATAGCGATCAGGTGGATTTCACCAAGCAAGCCAGTGATGCTCAACCGCGTGTGTTGCTGGCGCTGGCTAATAAGCTGAACGATGATAAGGATTATGCTAACGCTATCACCCGTTATCAAGAATTGGTGGATAAATTCGGAATTACCAGCCAAGGTCAGGATGCTAAGAATAAGCTGGAAGCTTCTCAGGATGTGACGGTGACGGTGTTAGACCGCAACGGCAAGCCGCTTTCAGGTCTTAAGGTGAAGCTAGATGAAAGCTGGACTAAAACTGCCAACGGTTTTGAACCTAAAGGGCGTTCGTTAGATTTTACCACCAATGATAAAGGTTCTTTTACTATCAAGTTGGTTCCAAATAAAAGTTGGATGATGAGCTACTATAAGAATGGCAGTTACTCCGTAGCAGCCTACGGCGACTCTCCTGCCAACTTGGTAAAATCCGTTTCTCTCCGTGCTACTTCTTCTAGCCAGAGCGTACTGCTGCCGTAGAAGAACAAAAGGACAAGGGGCGTAGTAAGAAATTTAGCCTGAAGCGCAAAGTCCAATAAAAAACCTCCCCAAATGCGGGGAGGTTTCGCTTTTAAATGTTTAGTAACCGTTTCCGTAGCGCCATTTGTAATAATGTCGCCCTACGTTGCCCATTTCGACCTTGAACGGGTCAGCGTTGGATGGTGTGAAGGTTAGGACTCGCCTTTCAAAGAGTTGAGTCAGTACATCACGATCAACACCACCAACAATAACATGTGTCCAATATGGTTCGGTAAGCGGCAAGCCGTAGGTGGAAAGCCAATCGGAAACAGTGCCGTTCAGATAGCTACCGCCCAGATTGATGACTCCCTGCTGATTCATAAAATCCCAGAAGACCTGCGGGATGTTATGACCGAGGTTGTTGTCATAGTAAACGTTTATGATGTTGTACACCGCCGCACCGGGATTTACATTGATAATGCCATCTTTAGAGATGGTGGCAATTACGTTTTGTCCCGTCTGGTTAGGGGCGCGTCTGTCGTTGTTCAATGAAGCGATATTGTAAAAACTGTAATAGGTAGGCGCATTAATATTGGTTTCGGTTTGGTCGCCTGCGATGGCGATTTGGGCAGGCACACGCGGTATGTACGAGTTATCGCCTACTTGCGCCAAGCCGGAAATCATTTCGCGTACTAACAAGCCGTTGGAGGTGCTGGTAGCATCGGCGTTGTTTGCCTCCATACGCGCTTTATCATGGTAATTTACGATACGAAATTGCCCATCGTATGGTTCAAGCAAGATAGAGAATCCGTAAGGTTGGTCGCCCCATGTCCATGAACGCGCTGCCTTGCCGTTGAATACCGGGTCGTCTGCTCTGCGCCAAAGTTGGTAAAAGAGCGGGTTAGTGGCATCGGCAGCAACAAGAGGGAAGTAGCCGCCACCAACTGGAGCAGGCTGCAACGGTTTTGGCTGCGGATATGCCGGAATCCCCGGTGTTGGGGTGGGTACGGCAACCGGGGTTTGAGATGGGATTAATACAGGTGGCTGTCGGTCTGCAAGGGGTGTTGTACCACTTCCTGAAGTGGTAGTAGCTGCCACAGTGGTAGCCACACCCGTTCCGGTTGAGCCGGTTGTGAATGACCAGCTAAGGTTCAAAGACCCTTCTAGGCTAGTTGTTCCGCTAACTGACACATTATAAGTGGTGTTTGCGATTAACGGTGCGGTAGGAACAAGTATAAGGGCGTTATTCAACGCATCAGAGACTACTGACGAAGGATAGGAACTTGATTTGGGATTAATTCGAGTAACTGCAAGGGCGCTACCACCCGCAGGTGTAATCGTAGCACTAGTAATACTTACAGTGTCGGTTGGGTCAAAAATAACTGTAACAGGATAACCGGCTGGATAGGCTATGCCGAGATTTGTAATATTACTGGGTGGATATTCGCCTTGAGACATCGTTGTAGGTATAAACTGCTGGTTTCGGGCGGGCCATACCAATGGCTGGAATATTGGTGCTGGAGGTGTGTCGTCGATCATGGCAGCACCACCCTTCGCAAGAACGACAAATTTAGCATCATTGGAGCCAATATTGGATATACCCAAACCAACTCCACCCAAGCGAGGGTTTAACACATAAAGGCGATCAAATACACTGTTCAGTAAGGCATTGATTCCCTGATCCATGCTAGAAAAGTTGTTTGTAGTGCCCAGCCAAGGTTGACCAGGGCGGCTTACGCCCCATAATGCCCCTAGTACGCCCTGCGATGTGCTACAACCAGTGGCAACATTTTCAGTTAAAGGGTCGTTAGCGCTGTTATCGCTGACCGCATATATATATATAGCATGTGCCAGTACATCAGCACTAAATAAAGTAGTGGAACTTTCAGTTACCGGTCTGACCTGTGTACCGCCATTTCCTATATTCAGCTTGGTACGTGCATCGTTCCATTGGCTTAGTCCTAAAGCGCGCTGAGCAACTTGAGTACTGTCACTAGTATTGACGGCGAAAGGGCAGGAAATCAATGTAGCACCAGCAGTTGAGCCGCTGATAACTAGCAACAAACTTGCTACTGCAATAAGCGCAACCAGCAAAAGGGGGGTGAGCCTTGAAACCTTCATGTCGTTACGTCCTTACAATTATGTGTTAATCCCTTGATTAAAAAAACTGCGAGCAATTATCTGAATTCTGTGCAGCCTAAAACTCGACATAATATTCCTTGTATTTACATAATAACAAATAATATCAAATCTTAAAAGGGGTTTTAGAACCAAAATAGAAAAAAGGATGGCATAAACGTGCCATCCCTTTAGGATTATTTTGTGGAACTATAGCCAACTGGAAACTGAGTCGAGTCGCTTGATTTGTTCCTCGCTGAGCCTTATCTCAGGGGCTGCCAGCGAGCTTTTCAGTTGGGCAACCGAGTTTGCTCCGATAATCGGCGAGGTGATGGCAGGTTGAGCTAACAGCCATGCCAGCGAAACTGCCGAAGGGTTGCTGGAGGTTTCGTCGGCTATTTTCAGCACTTCATTTAGGATTTTCCAGCCCTGTTCGGTAGCGAATTGGTTTGCTACACTGGAAAGGCGTTTGCTATCCGGCATGTTGTCGCGCTGATATTTGCCCGTCAGGAAGCCTGCTGCTAAGGGGCTGTAGGGGATTACTCCAACACCAAATTTTTCACAGACCGCTTTTAGCTCACGCTCGTATTCAGCGCGCGTAATTAGGTTGTATTTAGGCTGAAGCGTGTCGTACCGGATGGTATTATTTTTATCGGCGCTCCATAACGCCTCCATCAGTTCCCACGCTTTGTAATTTGATGCACCGAGATAGCGAATTTTGCCATCACGTTGCAAATCGTCAAAAGCCCGTAAGGTTTCATCAATTGGGGTATTTTCATCGGATGCATGCGCTTGGTAAAGATCGATATAGTCGGTTTGAAGGCGGCGCAAGGAAGCCTCAATCGCGTCGATTATATGTTTCCGAGAAAGCCCCTCATCGTTGGGACTGCTACCCATAGGATGCCGCAGTTTGGTAGCAAGGATGATTTGTGAGCGATTACCACGCTCTTGCAGCCATCGCCCGATAACTTCTTCTGCCACCCCACCGGGATTACCCTCTGCCCATTTGGAATAAACATCGGCGGTATCGATGAAATTACCGTCTGCTTCCACAAAAGCGTCCATAACTTCAAATGCGCTTTTCTCGTCGGTTGTCCAGCCCCATTGCATCGTGCCAAGACATAAAGCCGAAACTTTTAATCCGGTGCGTCCCAGATTTCGATACTTCATTTTATTTCCTTTCTGCCTAAAAAACTGAAAACTTTAGCAATAATTATATACTAACTTAAATATAGGTAAATAAAGATGAACAAAAGTAAAATATTATACATGTTTAAAATAAGTTTGATAAAAATTTGACAATCGAACTCAAAATATGATAATATCTTATATAGATGCATGAGCTATGAGTTAAGGTAACACCTTAAAGGCTACCACGTCTGCAAGTTTACAAACCACAAGAATCCATTACATCTTTCCTCCATTATCGTTGGCAGTATTAATGCGAAAACGAGGTCGGTACTGGTTTTTGTTTGCCTGAAAACTTGACAAGGTGTATCTTTAGCCCCTGGTGTGAGCATCTATGCGTTAATAGTAGTTGCTGTACCCGATCGTGCTTTACCAGATCTAGCACGTAGTACACAGATGTAAGAAAGGGAGGAAGTCTCCGGTGAGAACAACAGGTAAGGTTAAATGGTTTAATGATGCCAAGGGTTACGGTTTTATTGAGCGCCCCGGCCTCGAAGATGTGTTTGTTCACTTCTCCGCGATTCAGATGGAAGGGTTTAAGACCTTAACCGAGGGTCAAGAAGTCGAGTTTGATATTGAGAACTCCGGCAAAGGTCCTCAGGCGGTTAGTGTATCACTTCCCTCGAGACAGACCCAGTTAACCTAATTCGTGCTAGCTAGACTGGCGTTCAAAACACATGCGGGATTTTAAGAACATTCCATATTAAATATGGCAAGAGGCGTGGGAAACCACGTCTCTTTTGCTTTTATAAGTAACAATTCACCTCCTTGCCCACGATAAAAGGTAGTAGCGGTTAGTGAACATTCCTGTGACCCCATACTGGCAGGTTAAGCAACGGCATGAAAGGGAGCAAGGTTAGGACTGTGAGCCAAAGAAATAGTTACCCCAATAAGCGCAGTGTGCTTTCCACGAGAAACGTAGAAAAAGGAATTTGAGCCTAATTTTGATATTTTCATAAACTTTACGAGTAGGAAATTTTGAACATCGCTTTTTAGAGCATATTTGATGGGAATTTGCCAGCACTGGATTCCGACCTCGGGTTTGGGACGGTTTCCTATGTACACTGCATGATTAACCATACTTTATTAAAATCTAACTTTTCCAAATCTTGTTTCCGGATAAAGTAATAAATACGTCCGGTATCCCCCCACTCGGTATCTGGAACAGCATCTGAATTGATTTGTAAAAGGAGAATCCAATCCTTAATACCGCTTTTTAACGACTCTCTACGCGGATCATTAAATTCGGTTACCCCATTGGCTTCCAACTGACATTCACGATGAACATTCCACTGTAGCCATAGCTTCCCTGGAAAGCTTAACTCCACGCTTGATACAGCTTGTCAATATCTGGAAACTTGCCCTTCCAAGCCATACTCTGTGCAAATCTTTTCACTGTTTCCAGACAGTCCAGGATGTCGCGATTCCAGTGCTGTTCTAGAATACCCCAGCACCTTTCCACCGCATTGTACTTGCTATGATAGGGTGGTGAGCCGCTTGCCTCAAAAAGAGTATTCTCCAAACTGGTATCCTTACCTTTTAGCCGTTATGGAGGGCTGAATAATCTTACGCTTCTGCTCGGTATAATAGCTGTAGCCACCCGGATAATCCAGCACCATACCCTCTTCTAATTCAAGAATCCGGCTACAGCTACGGTCTAGAAAGTAGCGATCGTGCGAAATAGTCAGCATTGTGCCATCAAAGTTATTCAAAGCCTCTTCCAAAACTTCGGTTGAGGTAATATCCAAATGATTGGTGGGTTCATCCAGTAACAAACAATTGACCCCGCTGAGCATCAAGCTCGCCAATTGTAAACGGCTTTTTTCACCACCGCTCAGCTTGGAAATTGGTTCTTGCGCCTGCCGGAAAGTAAAAAGAAATCTGCCAAGTACGCTAATAGCTTCATTTTCCCGGAGTGGGCGCAAATTTCGGATGAGTTGAAGCGGTGTAATTGATTGATCAAGCGTTTCATGCTGTTGCGAATAGTAGCCAAGCCGAATTGAGGGACCAACCCAGATTTCGCCTTCGGTAGCTTCCTGCAAACCAAGTAACAGGCGAAACAGCACTGATTTACCTGTGCCGTTTTTGCCAACCAAACCTACCCGCTCACCGCGACGCAAGGTAAAGTCCACATCAAGCAAAACCAGATTGTCATCAAACGCTTTGGCAAGGTGACGCGCCTCCAGCACCTTCTGACCTCCCCGCTCAGCCGATTTGAATTTCAAACCGATTTTGCGCCGCTCTAACACCGGACGTTCTATTTTATCCATTCGGTCAATCTGGCGTTGCTTGTTACGGGCTTGCTTAATATGGCGCTCATTTACCACTATGCTTGCCCATAGCTTAAAGCGTGTAATTGCCTCTTCCAGTTGCTTGATTTCTTTTTGCTGAGAAACATAGTCCTGTTGTTGCTTTAAAAGGGTCAACTCGCGTTGAACAGTATAACTGGAATAATTGCCCTGATAGAGCGTTAGAACGCCATTCTCAAGCTCGGCAATCTCCTCAATGGTATCGTCCAGCAAATAACGGTCGTGTGAAATCAGAATCAGCGCACCGGGAAAGTCCTGAATAACTTCTTCCAGTCGCGCCTTACCCTCCAAATCAAGGTGATTATCCGGCTCATCCAGCAAAAGCAAATCAGGTTGGCTGACGAGGCAGCGCGCCAAGCCCACCATTTTGCGCTGACCACCACTGAGCAGCGATACGGGATATTGGTGCATGTCGGCTGGCAAACCCAATTGCTCCAGAAAACCCCGCGCTTCATTCAACAAACGAGGACCGCCAATTTCTTCATGCTTTTCAAGTAGCTCAGCCTGTCGTTCCAATAACTCGCCAAAATGCTGCATATCTGCGGCATTTTCCGGTTTGGCAAGTTCCGCCTCGATTTTCTCCAAAGCTTGTTCAAGCGCCTGTATTTCGGGTTTTCCTTTTAAAACTTCCTCAAGCGCACTAGTCTGATCTTCGCCGTTAAATTCCTGTGGTAGATAAGCAACCTTAACACCCTTTCGCAAGATTCGCTCACCTTTGTTCAAACCCTCAACCCCTGCCAGTACCTTTAACAAGCTCGATTTGCCTGTCCCATTTTGACCGATCAAACCGATTTTCTCACCATCGTTCAAGCTCAGGCTAAGCTGCTCAAAAATTATGCGAGTACCATAGCTCAAGCCTGCCTGTTCAAGTCGAGCGATCAACATTTTCTAAAACCTCCATATTACAGAACTCTAATGAAATCTATGTAGGTGAGCTAGGGCAGGCGTAAAGGCAATGTCATCAATTAAAACAAAAACGCCGCGAGCCTGCCAACCAGCCCACGACGTTTTCGAGAGATTTCGCTAATGTGCGGTTAATTCATCGCTTTTAAGCCCTGTAATTCACGCACAAGCGCCACCGAAAAATGGGCATAGTACGGCATGGACAGGGCGAAAATAAAGCCTTTAACGCTCAAACCATCCTTGCTATACAATTTGCTTGGTCTTGCCCACATTTTCCTGAAACCTATTCAACGAATAGCGCTCACAAATATATACATAATTTCTAAAACCTTTTTCTATCCTATCAAAGTTCTTTATCAGGTACAATAGGTCGATTGGAGTATCTCCGAATAAGCAGGCAGTTAAATCTATCTGTTATAACCAGAAATGGGCTTGAATTTAGATATAACACTAGCTGGCGAGTTATATGTAAAAATCCGGTTACTATATAGTAGTGATTTTATCGCTTGTAACACTTGTAAACTATAACAATTGACTGTATAATACGCGCGATTTTTAAGGTGGGAGTTAGGGGTTTTCCCCACTATAAATTATAGAAGAAAGATTTAATGAAGCAGTATCATATACATACTATCGGTTGCCAAATGAACGTTGCCGACTCTATCCGCATCGGTAGCGCGTTGGAACAAACCGGTTACACCTTTACAGATGAACTTGGTGAAGCAGATGTTGTAGTTGTCAACACTTGCAGCGTGCGCCAAAGAGCCGAAGATAGCGCAGCAGGAAAACTTGGGCAACTGGTATCATTTAAACGCCAAAATCGGAACCTGTTGATAGCAATGACGGGCTGTATGGTGCCGCGAGAAGAAGCCGGTAAAGCAGCATTATATAAACGTTTCCCGGTTATCGACCTACTGTTTGATACGCTTGATCCCCAACGGTTGGTGGAGCTTTTGCCGGATCGTATCGAACAGCCCCAAGCTGGAGCCAGTATCAAGAATAAAATCGGAGTTACCGCTTTTGTTTCGGTGATTTATGGCTGCAATTACACCTGTAGCTATTGCATTGTACCGCTGCGGCGTGGTCAGGAGCAGAGTCGCCCGGTTGAAGAAATTGTTGAGGAAATTAAAGGCTATGTGCGGCGCGGTGTACGCGAAGTCACCTTACTAGGGCAAACTGTAGATGCCTACGGTCACGATTTGCCTACTCGTCCAGACCTTGCCGATCTTTTACAGGCGGTAAACGAAATTGAAGGGCTATGGCGTATTCGTTTTCTGACTAGCCATCCCAAAATGATGAGCTACAAGATGATTAAGGCGGTTGCGGATTTGCCCAAAGTATGCGAATACTTCAGCTTGCCCATCCAACACGGGGATGATCAGATTCTGAAAGCGATGAAACGTCCTTATACCGTAGCTTTTTACGAAAAACTCGCTGATACTATTCGCAAAACTGTTCCAAATTTATCAATCTCCACCGATATAATTGTGGGCTTTCCGGGTGAAACCGAACAGCAGTTTTTAGATACTTATCAGCTTCTGGAACGAATGAAATTTAACGAGGTACATGTAGCGGCTTACTCTCCGCGTCCCGGCACGGTTTCAGCCGAACAAATGGAAGATAATGTGCCAATAGAGGTAAAACGCGAGAGATTACAGGCAGTAGAACAGATACAAGAAAAGATAGCATTAGAGTATTCTCGTGCGCTAGTCGGCACAACTCAAGAAATTTTGGTAGAGCGGATGGAAAAGGGACGCTGGCATGGTCGCACTCGCAATAACAAGCCGGTTTTCTTTGATAACCCGTCTTTGCCTGAATATGAGGGCTTTGATTGGCATGGAAAACTGGTAGATGTGGTTATTGAAAAGGCAGGCGCCTGGTCACTGGTCGGGCATGTAGCAGGTACGCCGACCATCATCGAGCAAACTCAAGTGGAAACAGAAGTTTGCGAGGTGGAACCGGTCGCAGGTAAACGCTTGATTCCGCTGACAATGGCGCGTAATTAATAGACAGGGGAACAGAATTGACCCAGTACCAACCTGAAGATAAACACCGAATTAAACGACAGAAAACCGAACTGGCTATTCGCCTTGCCCGTGAGGGAAAATGGGAAGAGGCAGTAAACGTTAATCAAGAACTGTTGAGTGTATTCCCGGATGACTCGGAGGCGTTGAACCGTCTTGGCAAAGCCTGCCTTGAATTGCGACGCTTCAGTGAAGCTAAAGAAGCTTACGAAAAAGCCTTAAAAAATGATCCAGGTAACAGTATTGCCCAGAAAAACCTGCAACGATTAGCGCAGGCAATTGCGGAAAATGCGGCTCTTTCCAAGAACGGCAAAACTCCCGCACCGGCGCATAATAGTGGGCGTTCGGCAGCCGACCCCAGTAGCTTTATCGAAGAAACCGGGAAAACCGGGTTGACTACCCTACGTGAACTGGGAAAACCAGTTGTGCTTGCAAAATTGACCGCCGGAGATTTGGTTTATCTTGAAGTGGATTCAAAAAAGCAGGCTCTCTACGTCAAAAATGCCGAAGGTGAAATGCTAGGGCAAGTCGAGCCTAAGTTAGCTTTGCGCTTGGTGCGCTTCATTGAAGGGGGCAATCGTTATTCTGCTGCTGTCACCAGCGTAACCGACAAGCAATTAACCATTATTATCCGCGAAGTTTTCCAACACCCCAACCAGCGCGGGCGGCTGAGTTTCCCCGCACGACATGGTGGAGTGGGTTATCGAGCTTACATCAAGGACTCGGTACTTCGATATGGCTTCGAGGATGAAGATGAAATGTTTGACGACAGCGATAGTGACGACCGCGATACTGAAGATAACGAAGAAGAAATAGATATGAGCGAGGAATACCTAGAAGAACCAGAATCTGACGAACTCTAGTCAACTAGGTCTAATTTCTCGGCGCGTGTCAACCGTTTGATAGCAAGCTCACGGCGGCGCGCGCTTTTTTCATCAGCACATTCCTCATGGTAAACTAATATAACCGGCAAACGAGAACGGGTATATTTAGCTCCTTTACCGGTGTTATGCCGTGCAACTCGTGCCGCGAGGTTTACCGTCCAGCCTGTGTAAAGCGTATTATCGGCGCACCGCAAAATATACACATAAAAATGATTCTCCTTCTTTACCTTTTTATCACCATATTCCAACTCATTTACACTCAAATTTTACCTACCATCTACTATTTTTAACCGCCCTTTTAACGCGATACAGGTAATATTTTACAAAGTTAGTCATTATTATGGAATATTTTATCACGGAGCACAGGGCGATGTATGACAAGATACTTGTCCCGTTAGACGGATTAGCCCTTGCGGAAAAATCGCTGCCGGTTGCGCTCAGGCTTGCATCAATTTGTAAAGCCGGCATAGTGTTACTCCGGGTGGCTAAGCCTCAGGATGTAACACAGGTTGAACCGTATCTAAATCAAATCGCTGATCTGATAAGAAAATATTACCCGGAAATTGAGGTAATCGAAGTTTGCGTGGGAATGGGCGAAGCTTACCAGCAAATACTTCATTCTGCACGCGAACACCGGGCTAATATTATTACTATGACAACCCATAGTCGGAATAGCTTGTCGCGCCTACTGCTTGGTAGCGTGGCAGCACGGGTAATCAAAAATTCCCCGATTCCGGTTATACTATTGCATCCTAAAAAAGGTGAAGAAGCAATGGGGTTAGAAGAAGCAATGGCAAAATCGGTGGCATATCGCCTTCCAAAGCCGCGTATCGCCATTACGCTGGATGGTTCCCCCGAAGCTGAGGCAATTCTTGAACCGACATTGGATTTGGCACGGAAAATTAACGCCAGCGTTTATCTAATCCGAATTGTGTTGCCTGTAGTTTACAATGAATTCAGCGGTTCGTGGTATCTGTACGATCTGGAAGAGCAAGCGCGTATCCGACGCGAAGATGCCTATGATTATCTAGGTAAAATTCAGGAAAAGGTAGTGGCAAGCGGGCTGGATTGTATAAAAGTAGTGCGAGTAGGCACACCCGATGAGGAAATCGTCAACTATATAAACCAAACCGGTCCGATGCTGCTGGCAATGGCAACCCATGCTAGAGGAGCAGTGGGTGAGTTAGTATTCGGAAGTGTGGTGGCAGGAGTCATGCATCAAGCAAGTGTACCGGTATTCACTGTGCATAGCACCAAATCAAATGATTTATTGGAAATGGATAATACCAGTTTCCATATGCCCGCACTATAGCTCTATATTTCGCTATCAAAAAATTTCAGACCCGGCGCAACGTAGAATCTGATTGATACACGTTGCGCTTTTTTATGCCTAACTTCCCAAATTTTGCCAGCTAATTTTTGACGAAGGAAGCCATAAGTAATATGATATGCCCAAACCGGGGGGTGAAATGCAGCATACGAATATACAATTATTAGCATTGAAAAAGAATTGCAGCCCCTATAATTTAAGACACTTAAACGAGGAATCTAATTTTTATGGATGAACCCCATCTATCGATAGTTATACCAATATTCAACGAAGAACAACGTATTAAGCCCTCACTTGTTAAGATTCTAGATTATTTTCAAAACAAACCATTTAAATGGGAAATACTTCTGGTAGATGATGGCAGCAAAGATCAGGGCATTACCCTAGCAAAAGAAACACTCCATAATAAGGTAGAATTTCGCATAATCAGCTATGGCGATAACAAAGGAAAGGGTTACGCCTTGAAACAAGGCGTTCTGGCAAGTCGCGGCAAATTCATACTCTTCACCGATGCAGACCTAGCAACCCCAATTGACGAACTGGACAAAATGTTGCCTTGGTTTGAGCCAAACGCCGACAACAGCGGTTATGATATTGTGCAGGGTTCTCGCAAAATGAACGGCGCAACAATCGAACGGCATCAACCTTGGCTGCGTGAATCTATGGGGAAGGTTTTTACGTGGTTAAGCAATAATGTGGCAAACTCGCATGTGAGCGATGTAACCTGCGGATTTAAATGCTATCGCCGTGAGATCGGTCATAGGATTTATGCCGCCCAACAGTTGTATGATTGGAGTTTTGACTCTGAAATTATCTTTATTGCTCGTAAGAATGGCTATAAAATCAAGGAAGTTCCAGTACACTGGCATGATGTTCGTGGCACGAAGGTTAGATTGATTAAGGATGTGGTACGCTCCCTGAAGGGCTTGCTCCAAATTCGTATTAACGATTGGCGCGGCAATTATTCTTCGCTCGATAGTAAATTAGCCAGTTTTGAATCGATTGTGACCGACTATCCTGAGAATTAGTAATGAATAATCCGCAAGGAAGAAACTATAATGGCTGAGCATAATGTTCTTGATCAAATGGTCAATTGGTCTGACGATATTTTTAAGAAATTCAAAGAACAGCGTGTTGCGATAGTTTCTTATGTGCCAGATGCAGGTCATATGCGGTTAATCGAGTTGTGCCAGCAGGATTCAAGTATAAAAACCGTCGCGCTCACAACCGAAGAAGAAGGGGTTGCACTCTCTGCCGGAGCGTATCTCGGCGGCAAACGTGCGGTGTTGCTAATGCAATCCAGCGGGGTGGGTAACTGTATCAATATGTTTTCGTTGCTTAAAACCTGTCAATTTCCTTTCTTAACTATAGTAACAATGCGCGGTGAATGGGGCGAATTTAATCCATGGCAACTTCCAACAGGACAAGCCACCCCACAGGTGCTAGAGGCATGCGGTATTCATGTGATGCGGGTTGATGAATCGAGGGAAGTGGCGGATACTATCGAAGCTGCCCTGAAACTGGCTTACAACAGCTATAGCGCGGTTGCAGTGCTGCTTTCTCAGCGTATGCTTGGTTCTAAGAGCTTTGGAAGGAAATAGTTAGAAATGGCAGTGCCGAGCTTGAAGCGGCGTGAGGTTGTACAGCACTTACTGAAGCAACGGGGCGACCTACTGGTAGTAACAGGTTTAGGAGCGTCTGCTTGGGATTTGGCAGCAACCGGCAATAGCCCACTGGATTTCCCTCTATGGGGCGCGATGGGTGGCGCGGCAATGGTGGGTCTAGGATTAGCTTTGGCACAAGCCGATAGAAAAGTGCTGGTAATAACCGGAGACGGTGAACAACTTATGGGGTTGGGAGCGTTTGCCACCATTGGCGTTCAACAGCCCCCCAACTTGCGCATTGTAATATTGGACAATGAGCGTTATGGCGAAACAGGTCAGCAACAAACCCACACTGCCAATGGGGTTAATTTAGCGGCAGTAGCACAAGCCTGTGGCTTTAACAATACCCGCACGATTTATACCATCGAAGAAGTAGAAACTTTGCAGAGTGACATTCACCTGTCCAATGAACTACTTATGGCGGTAGTAAAAATTGCGCTAACGGTTGACCCGCTGGTTTTACCTCCACGAGATGGCGCATATCTAAAAAATCGGATGCGTGAAGCCCTGTTAGGGCAGCAAGCCATGTTGGAATAAGATTCTTAGCCTCGCCGATAGAACTACTTTAGTATAGTAATTATCCTTACATTGCTATGAAGATTTTCCTTCAAACACCTATTCTTCTTTACCATATAAATTCAACATTCAGCCTGATGTAGCTAACCCGGAAACCTTCTACAATAAATATGAAATAATAAAATATTTAATAACAAGCTGAAAGAGCTATAAAATGAAAAAGAATTTTCTGATTCTGGGTGGCTACGGTAATTCAGGTCTATTGCTGGCAAAATTGATCCTAAAAGAAAGCGACTCAACCGTAATTTTAGCCGGAAGAAGCAGTGATAAAGCCAAGGCAGCGGCTGAAGAATTAAATCGGCAGTATCCTGAAGCACGTGTTATAGCACGTAGAGTAGATATCACCGACCCTAGTTCACTAAATGAAGCCTTTAACGAAGTGGATATGGTAATTCTAGCAGCAGGTTCTACTAAAGATACCGTTAATGTTGCCAAAGCTGCTATAGCCGCAGGTGTAGATTATTACGACATACAACTTTCCACCTCAACCAAAATCAACGCCCTGAAAGCGATGGAAAAAGAGATACAACAAGCCGGGCTTTGTTTCATTACCGATGGTGGCTTCCATCCCGGCTTGCCCGCGCTGTTGGTACGCTATATTGCGCCTTATTTCGATCGTCTTGAAAGCGCAAACGTTGGTAGTGTTATTCTGGAAGATTTTAAAGAATATCCAATCACTCAATCAAATGCACAGGGATTCCTTGAGGATTTAAAAGATTGGCGGATGGATGCTTTCGTAGGAGGGCAATGGAAAAAAGGTTATTATCAGAAGAAATTTGATTTCGGTCCGGTCTTTGGTAAACGCAATACCACCCATATGTATATGGAAGAGATGCGGCTTGTACCTGAACTTATCCCATCTTTGGAGGAAACCGGATTTTATGTGGGTGGCTTTAATTGGTTAATGGATTACATAGTGTTGCCGCTGGCTTTTATCAGCCTAAAAGTGCGTCCTGAAAAAACAGTGCCTCAAGTAGCACGTTTAGCTGCTTGGGCGATGAATAGCATGTCTAAACCGCCTTATATCACTATTCTGAAATTAGAAGCAAACGGTTGGAAAAATTACAAGCCCGTAAAAGCGGAACTTGCTATCAGCCATCTTGATGGCTATGCCTTTACTGTTATACCGGTGATGGCTTGTCTGTTGCAATATCTCAATAGTGATATTCGCAAGCCCGGATTATTTTATCAGGCACACTTGCCTGAACCACGCCAGATGTTGCTCGACATGGAAAAGATGGGAGTCAAGATTGAGTTAGCTGGAACAGCCTCACTTGAGCTTTCCACAATTACTGATACTATTCTGAAATAGTTGCTCCCTCACCCCGAAAGGGGTATGCCAATAGAAATGTGTAAATGAAAATGGGTGGAAACATCGCAGGATAAATCTACCATCAAACCGAATAGCGAGTTGGTTGAGAATATTGATCCAATAGATAATTGGATAGCAATAAAAAAACTTGTCCCCAAAGTTAATTTTGAGGACAAGTTTGGTTCTCAAATTATTATAACAAAATCACTTGCGGGCTATCAAATTCGGTTCGCCAACTCCTTCAATCTCATCTTCAAGACCTGCAAAAATTTCCTTTAACTTCTCAATCATAGAGGCGTCTGCTTCCCAGAAACCGCGTCCATTTGCTTCAAGCAACCGTCCCACAATACCTTTAAGGCTATGGGGGTTTAGTTCGGCTAACCTGTCGCGCATTTCCTCATCTTGGACAAAAGTCTCGTTGACACCGTCATAGACCCACTTATCAACCGCATCATTGGTAGCGCTCCAACCATAAGTGTTGCTGACTCTTACCTCGATTTCGCGCACCCCTTCGAAGCCATATTTAAGCATGCTTTCGTACCACTTGGGGTTGAGTAACTTGGTACGCGATTCGAGTCGTACTGCCTCTTGCAAAGTCTTGATACTGTTACCTTGAGAGAGGCTTGAACTACTGGCAGATAGGCTATCCGCAACTAAGGTGGTAGCCCTTCGACCCGTTAGTTTCTCAACTGATTTGCTGATACCTCCCAAATATTCATAGTAGTGATCAACATCAGTAATACCCACTTCGGCGCTGTCCACGTTCTGGAAACTCAAATCAACTTTGCTCAAGGCGCTTTCCATTAGCTTGCGCGCACCCTCACCATCGGCTTTAATACCGTAGGCAAAGCTCTTGCGACTGAGGAAAGCATCACTAAGCTCGTTATCGTCCTGCCATACACTATTATCTATCATTGAGTTAACGCTCGCACCATATTGTCCGGGTGCATTGCTAAAGACGCGCGTAACGGCTTCATCGAAGGTTGCGCCTTTTTCCATTTCAACCCGCACATGCTTCTTGATAAAGTTTTGCTCTTCAGATTCATCTGCCTGAGCAGCCAAGCGAACAGCGCGGTCAATTAATCCCATATGTAGTGGCAACAAATCGCGGAAAATACCGCTAACCGTCACTACCACATCAAGACGTGGGCGATTCAAATCTGAAAGTGGCAGCAATTTAACATCGGTCATCTTGCCCAAGCCATCGCTGATGGCGCGTGCCCCAACCATAGCTAGACACTGAGCGATGCCTTCACCATCGGTCTTAATATTGTCTGTACCCCACAATACCATCGCGATGGTTTCAGGATACTGCCCTTCCGGTAGCTCCATCTCTTGGCGTGCCTTCTCCACTATTGCTTTTACGCTGCGTTCAGCGTTGCGGCGGGCTAAAGGCGAAGGGATGAGCGCAGGGTCAACCGCATGAATGTTACGTCCGGTAGGCAGAACCGCCGGGTTTTGTACTATGTTGCTGCCGGGACTAGGTTCGATATACTCGGCATTGAAAGCGCGCACGATTTGGTTTATCTCATTCTGGATATACATCCCCTCCGCCACTTCGGAAAGATATTCCATCATCGGCGTACTGCGCTTTGGATCAACCTTTGCAACCGTACGCAGGTATTGTACAGCATCGTTGCGGGCTGCTTCTTTGTTACCTTTTTGCCAGTTCTCCACGAAAATCCGTACCGATTCACGCTGTGACCGCTCGATATTTTCCCACTTTCCCATTGTTTCAGAATCGCGGGTAGCATTTTTGCGGACATCGTCAAGATTGTAGCCGAAGCCTTCCGCTACCAATTCGGTAAGGGCAGGTATTTCTTCATTGCTACCGGGTTTGCCGCGTGAGAAACTACCAACCGAATTCAACACATCATGCAGGAAAGCTTCATCCGGTAATTCGTCCAGTAAATGCAAGCCGGTAGGTATCAGGCGTTCTTCGATTTCAAGCAAAGCGGCGTATAGCTCCAGCAAATAGGTCTCAATCCCTTGCTCTGGCGTAACCTTTACTTTCAGTTCGAGCGCTTGAGCCTGCTCTATAATAGATTCGAGTAATGCGCCATCACCGCCCTCATTCAGCTTGTTGCGATACTGATTGATGACATCTTTTAGCTGTGAAAGCTGGCGATACAACCCCGCATTCTCCATCGGGGGCGATAGATAGCTGATGAGGGTTGCATAGCTGCGACGCTTGGCGATTGTGCCTTCCGAGGGGTTATTGACACAATACAAGTAAAAGTTCGGAATATCACCGATCAAGCGATCGGGCCAGCATTTAGCGGTCAAACCCACCTGTTTACCCGGCATAAATTCCAACGCACCGTGAGTCCCGAAGTGTAAGGCTGCATCCGCTTTATAGACTTTGTTCAACCAAGTGTAGAAAGCGGCAAAGGCATGGTTAGTACCCACGTTTTCTGCCATCAGCAGGCGCAACGGGTCATCTTCGTAACCAAAGGTGGGTTGAATCGCCACCAGCAAATTACCAAACTGCTTGCCTAATATCTGGAAGCCTTCCGAATCGTTGAGCATATGACCGGGAGGGCTGCCCCAGTATTGTTCCAGTTCTACATAATCTGGGAATAGCTTCATATATTCGGTAACAGGCATATGAGTATGCACATTAGCGGTTGTACCATAAACCGCTGAGTTACCATCCGTCAGTTGTTTCCGCAAATCATCCGAATCTTGTGGCACTTCCACATTATAGCCTTCGGATTTTAACCGTTTCATAATGCGGTAAAGGCTCTCAAATACTCCCAGATAAGCTGCTGTGCCGATTGCGCCTTTATTAGGCGGATAGCAGAACAATACCACCGAAATTTTCTTGTCACGGTTCGGCTTGTTTCGTAGCTTGACATAGCGTGCCGCTCGCCCCACTACGCGGCGAGTTTCGGCTGGTAAAGCCTGAATTGTTTTATCATTGGCAAGTTGCCCGGTTGCAGCATAAACCCGCGGTTCAGAGGCACCGTCCAGTTCAGGAACTGCAACCATAAACGCAGTCTGCAAGGGGCTAAGACCGGTGCGGCTGCTGCGCCATTCTGCCTCGTTCTGATAGATCAAAGGCATAATAGACCAGTAAGGGCGGTTCAGGCGTTTAAGCTCGGCTATACCCGCTTCTGGGTCGGCTCCTGCCATACTACCGACCATTGAGAATCCCACTGTATTGATAAGTAGATCAATTACAGGTTTGATATTACCTTTCTTATCTTCGTCCAGATAGAAAGTTTCTACGGCGGGGCGATAATCTAGACCGCCTACAAAGCAGGGCATCGACTCGACCCCTTCGGCATCGAGTTGGCGTATCAATTCGTATATGTGCTTATAGTTGCCGGACATGTACGAGCCTTGCATGGTCAGTAAGCCTACACGAGGGCGACCAACCGATTGAGGTCGGGCTTTAGCTAGCCACTTTTCATACTCTTCGCGAGTCTGAAAATATTTGCCGGGCGCATCTGGGTGGAACAAAGCCAGTTGCGGGTAAATAGCCGGGTCTTTTGCCTTCAGCTTCGGTCCGGTATAAGAAGGCATATAGCGGTCAATCACATATTTGAAAAATTCTTCATAATTTTCTGGCGAACTGTTCAGCCAGTAAAGCATAATAACCAGATAAGCGCGTAGGTCTTGCGCCTGACCCGGAACTAGCTTGAGAACAGTGGGTAGGTGGCGCAGAACTCCCATCATACCAGAGACCACACCTTTTTTAGCTGGCTTATGATGGCGTAACTTCTGTCTGCCGCGTACCTCATCAGGGTCAAAGTCTGGCTCAACCTCTTTACCATCATCATGCTTCATCAGTTTGCGAATACCACCTACGAAGCCTGAAATTTTGCCTACCGGGCCGTTTTTCATAAACTGTAGGAAATTAGTGAACTCAAAATCACCCATACGTGTCAAAGCCATGAGGTTAGGCATTGAGTTCAGAACGATAATGGCGCGATCACGTCGCACTGGCCCATAAGTCTTGAGCAATCTTTCAAGCGTATAGACTTGCTGGGTATCTGCGCTAATCATACTCGCTAGAAATAGATCGCATTCCTTCAAATCTTGTTCAAACTGGTTCCAGTTGGTTGAACCTTCCTTCAGCATGCGTGCTGTCCAAAACTTGATTTCAATTTTTATGCCATGTTTACGCTGAACAGCCGCTGCGCCCTGCTCTACAGCACCCAGCATACTGTCTTCAGCCAGCATAAAAAGGAACTTCATAACGTCTAGCTCCCTTCTCTCGATTTCTTGCGAGATATAATTATAAATCTTTCCCTTTTATTTCTTATAATGAACCTTGAGATAACTAGCAAGTATTTAGGCTACAAACTTCTGGTAGTGCTTGGTACTTTTGAGTTGGAGATAATCAAACTAACACAATATTCATTTGTAAATATTCATTATTGACTATTTGAAATGGATTATAAAACATGTTGCACCATTAGTCAATTATGGGGTTTTAGATATAAATTCAGAGTACCAGTACGCAAGCGATAAAATATAGCGTCATTCTGTACTATAATTCATCGGGTATATGCCATTGTTCTGCGCTTCCCAACTTTTTCTTTCATCTCAGCTAATTTCCGATTATGCCGTACTTCCGGTCACCCGCTTGGTTTGCCGCACTATTCGCATTCTCCTTAATTTTTTTAGCTGCCGGGTAGAGAATAATAGATGATAGCGTTTTTCCCTGTTCAAAGTAAATAAGAAAAGTGGGTGTAAGGATCTAACACTGAGCATGTGATTACCTCACGAAAAATCTTACTTTTCGCTAGGTAGCAAAACTTTGAACAACGTTATCGCTTTTTGAAAGGCTAACATTAAAATAACATTAGAAAAAAGTGCTGTGTATCATACTTATTAATTCTCGTTTTTGTTATAACTGAATGAGCGAGTGCAATTCTTGTTATTGGTAAGTTAAGAACTCCGGTTCTTTTTTGATGCTCAACTCAACCTTGAGAAAAATTATTTCAGGAGAGGTGTTATGATGGCAGGAATTAGACAGGTTATTTCTACCCTAACCAATGATGGGCAAGAAATTATGGGTCCCGAAGTGCTACTTTGGCACTATCCGAACAACGATATTATCAACGGCTCTCTGCTTACCGTTGAAAGCAACCATTTTTGCGTATTGAAATCACGAGGTGCAATCCTAGCAGTTTATGAGACCGGTCAATATCCGGTGCAAACCCCGCAGAAAATTCTATTCGGCTCAATTCAACAAGCTTTTTACGGTGGACAGAGTCCTTGGCAATATGAAGCAATTTACATTAACCGGGCAAAGCTGGTTATTAAAACGTCGGGCTTGGCGCTTTCTCGTGAGATGGCTGAAATGGCATACGATGTGGATTATTATGTTCATGTGGCAACCCCGGATAATGCAGTGGCGCTGGTACAACATATGCCCTATCGGGGTCATATGATAAATACAATGGAAGTAAATGCCTATGCCGGACCGGTAGTCGAGCAGGCTATAAACCAGCTAATACAGGTGACACCGCTGGAACGAGTAAATGAAAAGATTCATGATTTGACTCAATTGGTTTATAGCCATCTCCAGCAATTTCTAGCCACTTATGGTATTTCCCTTGATACGGTCAAGGTTTTGGTGCGCCCAAGCGATGTGCGGATGAAAGCGCTCATTTCCTTAAAAGCCTTTGGCTTGAGTGAGCTAGATGCGGTTCGCTACTATACCGCTATGATAATGGCAGAACGTGGCACTGTTAGCGCGCCAAATATGGCAATTGGGCAACCCTTTAATATTGGGTCGGTTACGCCAGTTATGAATACCGAACGCTTTATAGCTCCACCGCAAGGCGGGATGCCGCCTATGCCCCCTCAAGCTCCACGCCCTCCCGCGGCAAACCAGCCATGGCCTCCAAATCCGGAGTTACCTAGATGAGTAACCTACAGGGAAATAACCCATTTAAGCAGCAACTTGAATTGCTAATGTTGGGTTATGGTTATAATTTCTATGACAAAAAGAATCAAGCACGTGCCGATGATTTGTTGGTACGCCAGAGAGCTACTAAATCTCTCAATGAAGCGGCAGAGCTAATTGCTAGACTTGAAATGGATTACCAGCGTCAGTACATTCCTGCGGCAACCCGCGAAAATCCTTTTCCAAACTCGGAGGCAATAAACCGCCTTAGAGATTTAACTCTCTTGCGAGAGCGTCTCAGAGAATTAGGCGCTCGGATATTGGGGATGCCTGTTCCGACTCAGGATAAAATCTGGGGTCGTATACGCGATGAGTTGCCCTTATTAAACCAACTTGTTCAATTAGATTGTCAGTTGGTGCAATTTGCCGATGAACTCAACCAGCGTATTCGCGCAATTACTGCCGATTTGTGGAATCATGCAGGGGAAGCTACAAAACTAGAGGGCGCTCTCAATAACATAGATATGCTGATTCGTTCCAGATTGCAACTCTTGCAATTGAGGTTCTAATTAGCTGAAATGGTAGAGTAAGAGTTGGCATAAGCTTATTTTGGCAACTCTTACTCTACTTGTTCTTTATAGCTCTAATTGGAAGGGCGACCTTGAGGTCTAGCAGACATGGGATTACGACCCAGTAAAATATCTTCCATCCGCATTTGGATTACCGGATTAAAGTGAGGATGGGTGAGAATATAGAATTTCTCATCCTTAATTGCCGCAAAAGTTTTATCTGCAACTTCGGAAGGAGCCATACCACCCTCAAGGGCTTTACGTCCCATTTCGTAACGTTGCACTTCCTCAGGCGCTATTTCACGGGAAGGATTTTGCCATTCTGCTGGGCGATTGCGTTCGGCATCATAAGCGCGGGTGTTTACAAAACCGGGGCAAAGCACCGATACTTTGATATGTTTATAACCTGCTACCTGTAAATCAATATAGAGCGTTTCAGATAGGGTCACAATGCCATGTTTGGTAATATTATAAGGAGCCATATAGGGCGCGGAGGTCAAACCGGAAACCGAACTGGTATTTATAATGTGTCCTCCTTGCTCTTGTTTGAGCATCAATGGAAGAAAAGCATGGATACCGTTAATAACACCCCATAAGTTAACACTTAGTACCCACTCCCAATCCGCATGGGTAAATTCCCAAATCGGTTTGTTTACCCCTACTCCGGCGTTATTAAAAAGGAAATCTACTGCGCCAAATTCTGCAATGGTTTGTGAGGCAAGGTCTAAAACCTGATCCTCTTTTGCAACATTTATGATTACAGGCAAAATGGCTTGCTCTCCAAAAGCGCGCAATTCTGTGACAGTTTGCTGCAAAGCTTGTTCTTCAAAATCTGCCAGCACTACCCTCATACCTTCTCTAACACATTTCTCTGCCAAACCTTTTCCAATACCGCTGGCAGCCCCGGTAATAACTGCCACTTTGCCTGCAAAATTCTGCATAGTTTTACCCTCCTGCATAGATCCTTATTAGAGACAAATAATCAGAATGTGCTACTAATGAGCTTGTAAGTTATAGTTCTTTTATAGCTATATGTGACAGTAAAGAGCTATTGCCAAGCCCTTATTATTAATCCAAAATTAATGATAAAGACCTATAATCTGGAAGTGCATTACATTTGTGTAGAATTAAACCATTATTGAAAATACAAGTTGTTTTTTCTACTGTAATATTTTCCCATTATGCAGTACAGCCTTTTATAAATGCAAGAAATCAGGCTACAGCAACTATAAGCCTCTATTCTTAGGGCTATATAAAATGGAAATAATTCTAGGGCTAATTCTTCCTCGTTATTGCGCTTGAGCTAAATTAGAACAACACTGAAGTATCTTTGGTAAACCGATGTACTTGAAAGGAGTCTTTATGATCGGGAAAAAAAGGCAAAGCCTTATTAAAAGAATTGGATTGGCAACAACTCTGTCACTGTTGACGCTATTCCTTCTTCAATTTAGTATAGCGTTAGCGCATTCACAGCTTAAAACCTCTAGCATTTTACCGAATGCAGTTTTAAATAGTTCTCCGGTTACCTTAACTTTAACTTTTACCGAGGACACCAGCACAGACCTAACTAAATTACAGGTACTGGACTCAACTGGTAAAGTTGTCGATAAGGGTGATCTCAAAGTTGATAAGGATACGGCTACTATTAGCTTAACAACCCTTTCGGATGGAAAATATACCGTTAAATTTCGTACTTTTACCGAGGATGATAGCGGTGTTGTAAACGGTGAGTTCAGCTTTACTGTAGCGAAAAGTGGTGCAGTTTCAGCGGGTGACGCGAATGCTGTCACGCAAACCGAAAGCTATGATACTTCTCTTACTCAACTGCCTAGCACAGGGCTTGGAATTAATAAGGATAGTTTCAGTCTACTAGCTCCTCTAGTGTTGCTTACCTCAATCCTGATTCTGGCAAGCGCTGGATTTGTAATCAATAGACAGAGAAACCGCTAACCCTGCCATGAAGTTGACATAAGTGTATGCTTGGCAGAAGCGATGTAAATCTAGAGTTTATCAAGAGGATGTGGGTTTCAGGTGAACAAATCTAATCTGGTAAAAATAAGTCTGCTAGTTTTATTGCTATTCTTGCTATTGCCGATTTTGGCTGAAACCCGAATTGCCAGCGCGCATGAAGATCGCGAGGTTAGTAGCGGAAAGTACCTATTCAGGGTAGGTTGGATTTCTGAGCCAACTTATCAGGGTATCGCTAATGGTCTTGAATTACTTATATGTCGGGGCAAATGCGATTCTAAAGGAGATGGCACTTATTCTAATGGGGAGACGGGCGCTTTTGATACCCTCAAAGCGGAGGTTATTTATGGAAGCCAGTCTATGCCGCTTACCTTATTACCGGTGCCGCGCAATCCCGGTAAATATGATGCGATTTTTATTCCTACCAAAATCGGGGATTATGCCTTTCATTTCTTCGGCTCTATCGGTCAGGACAAGATAGATGAAAAGTTTGTTTCCAGCCCAAATACTTTCGATAGTGTGCAACCCTTGACAGCCATTCAATTTCCTGACAAACCGGGCTTTAATTCTGCGGTTCAAGTTGCTACAAGTGTACCTTCGACTACTATAACTCCGGTTGCTGCTTCGGTAGCTTCTTCCGATGTTCAAGCGCTTAAGGATCAATTGCTGGCACAGCAAAAAACGGCTCAGGATGCTAAATCTGCTGCCGATAATGCCGCTTTATTTGGTATAGTAGGGCTTGTTGCAGGCGTAGTTGGCATTTTGATTGGTGTTGGCGCGATGATAATTGGTTTGCGTAGCAGGGGTAGTGCTAAACCCACTGAACCTGAAAAAGGCTGATAAGTCCTTCTGTAATTTCGAAGGGGATGCGGTTACTGCAACCCTCATCCCCTTCCCCAAGATTTTACGCGCTATAGCTTAGTACGTGGGTTTTACTGTTTGCCAACCCGATTACCTTTTCAATTACGTAATCTATTTCCTCTTCAGTGTTATATCTCCCCAACCCGAACCGTAGGCTGGTCAATCCACGTTCTTCCCCAAAACCGAGCGCAGAGATAACATGCGAAGCTTTTGCAACAGCTGCATTACAAGCGCTACCCGCTGAGATAGCAATGTCGCCCAATTGCACAATCAATTCACGACTGCTTATGCCTTTTATGCTGATATTAAGATTGTGAGGTAAGCGTTCGGTAGGATGTCCGTTCAGTTCAACACCTTCTACTGCTTTGCTGATACCTTCCCATAGGCGCTGAGTCAAATTTCGCAAGCGTGGCACTTCTGTCTCCAAATGTTCCGCGCAAATTTGAGCTGCTTCGCCAAAACCCACGATACCCGGCACATTTAATGTTCCAGAGCGTACACCCTGTTCATGCCCGCCCCCGTAAATTACCGGCTCTACCTCAACACCCGGTCTGATATATAAAGCGCCGATTCCCTTTGGTCCGTAAATTTTGTGAGCGGAAATGGAAAGGAGGTCTATATTGTATTCATCGACATTCAAGGGTAAATGCCCAACATATTGTGCGCCATCAGTATGGAACAGCACCCCATGCTCGCGCGCAATCGCGCCAATTGCTTTCAGATCGGGAATTGTGCCGATCTCGTTATTGGCAGCCATAATAGAAATTAGGATTGTGTGAGGAGTAATGGCGTTTCGTACTGCTTCAGGATCAACTCTGCCATATTGGTCAACCGGCAGAAAAGTAATATTTTTACCCAATTGCTCAAGGCGGCGGGCTGAATCTAGAATTGCTTTATGCTCTGTAACGCAGGTGATTATATGATCGCCTTTAGTAGCATATTTTTCTGCAATTCCAAAGAGCGCGATATTGTCAGATTCGGTTGCCCCGCTGGTGAAAACGATATTTTCCGCTTTTGCGCCAATAAGATTGGCTATTTGACGACGCGCTTTGTATATGGAACCCTGCACTTCATGCCCGAACAAATGGTCGCTGGCGGCATTACCGAATTTTCTTGAAAAATAAGGCAACATTGCCTCCAAAACTCGCTCGTCTACTGGGGTAGTCGCGTTATAGTCCAAATAAATCGGTAATGTTAAACTCATTTCTCGTACCCTTCCCTTTGCGAATTGATTTACTATTTTTAAAAACTGAGCTTGGGCGGGCAATAAAAAAACCCGCTTATCTGCAACTAGATAAGGGGGTTAAATCTTCTTTTGAATTACCGGTTTTAGAAACCGAAAGATTCCCTTATCTTGCGCAAACCTGTTAAATGGTTACGCCGGAATTGGCACCTTACGCATATTAGTTTTAACTTGCGTTGGTTGCCGGGCTTCACAGGGCCTTTTACCCTCCACCTCTCTGGATAAGAGCTACAATATTCTGTTATTAAGCCTTGCCTGTTAAAAGGCTAAACAAATAATAATAAGAAAAGTGAAAACTGTCAAGTTAAAAATTGTTCACCTATTTAATTGATATACTCAAGAATAACAAGTCAAGCTGATATTATGCCTCCAAGCAGACTGAACTCATCGAAAGAGAACCCATTGAAAATTGCTCTGCAAAAAAACGAAGGCTATCTGTTTCTTCTTGAAGCGCCAAAATATATAGTAGTGGTAAAAAGTGTTCGCTGGTTGGAATAGAAAGCTGCGCTGCTTTTCCCAGATTTCGAAAATTAACTATAGATTCGTGGTCGCCTTTTTCTATCAATTGTTTGATCAGAGTATCAAACTCAATTGCCCAATCGTAGGCTGTTATCTGAAAAGACAAGAAACGCAGGTTGTGTACTATATTGCCACTGCCGATTATCATAACGCCTCGGTTGCGTAAGGCTCTTAGTTCTTTGCCCAAGGCATAGTGATAGGCAGGTTCTTTGGTGCGATCCAAGCTCAATTGAACTATTGGTATATCGGCTTCAGGGTAAATTTTTGTTAGGATTGACCATGTGCCGTGATCCAAACCCCAACTTAGGTCTGGCTCAACTTTGGTGAGTTGCACTATTTCTTGAACCAATTTTGCTAGTTCAGGTGAGCCGGGAGCGGGATACTGATATTCGAAAAGTTCTTGCGGAAACCCGCCAAAGTCATGTATCGTCTCAGGCTGGGTCATTGCCGTAACCTGTGTGCCTCGCGTTTCCCAGTGGGCTGAGATGCATAGAATTGCGTGTGGTCTTGGCAAGGTTTTGCCCAATTCTTCCCAACTACGACTGAATTCGTTATCTTCAATGGCGTTCATAGGGCTGCCATGCCCTATAAAAAGGGCGGGCAGTTTTTGGTCTGAAAATGAAAACAGATTTTCTCCAGTAAGGTTATTTGACATCTAACATATTCCCTTAAAATGGTCTAATTGCAAAGCGTCCTACCGCTACCACTACAGTCAATACAAAGAGAACCGCACTAGGAGCAATGCGATTATACTCTTTCCGGTTGTAATGAAAACCTGCTGCTAATAACATCACCACTGCAAGCGCCGAGGCGGCTATAGGTGTTAAGATGCTTGCAATACCGGTAACTGCCGGAACTATTAAGCCGATTGCGCCTAACACCTCCGCTATACCGATAAAGCGTACCAAACCAGCGGGAACTTGTTTAACCCAATCCATTCGTGTGGAAAGGTTCTCAAGAGGTTGTGTGGCTTTCATAATACCAGCAGCCAGAAATGCCAACCCTAACAACCCCTGTAATATCCAAAATGCTGTATTCATAAGTATGATATCCTTCTATTCTTATAGATTTTCAAAGTTTTAATAATATGTTAGCTGCTAAATTTCACCTCAGTTCCTGTGGATAAAATATAAACACCTGTTGCACTGGGTGCAATCGGTTACCATAATTAGCTTAGTACAACAATAATTGAATATCAAATGAGATTATTTACTTCGCTGAGGTAAGTTAGCAGATATTACCATATTCTGGAATAAGTTGCTATAAATATGCTTTTACATAGGAGCTTTAATTTGAAAATTTGAAGTCACCTTGGTTATAAGCAATTTTGTAAATAGCATAATCGCTTTGTACTTTTAAGGCATATGCTGTGGCATATTCAAGGAGAGGTTTGACCCATTTATTGGAGGCTGCAAACTCTATCATTTCATCGGCACTTGCGCTACCCTGTCGCCCTCCGCTACGCAACTGCCCCCATGCAACGAGTTGTACCATTTGATTAGCTACTTTTTCCAGTCTGCGCAATTTTCCGTTGCATAGCGTAAGGTTAACTCTATCTTGCGTAGGTTGCAACTCACGCATCAGATAGGATTTTTCCCCGATTGCTACAGCTTGTAGCAGTGCAGGCGGTGTACCCTGAACTCTTTTCTGGATTGTTGCTACGCGCACCGCTTGATTAGCCCAATTGGGTTGTGCCAATTTCAGATAGGGTTGTAACGATGAAACACCCTCAAACTTGAGGTCTAACAAATAATTTCGGTGCTGAGAGCCTTCCCCTTCAACCAGCAGCACATAACGCTCAATTCCAAGTGAGCTGTTTCCCGCTATCCTTTTAGCCATATCTAGAAGCTTGAAGAAGTTCGGTTCGCTTTGCTTGAGCGCCCATTTTTCCATAAAGCTGGTTATTCTGGTGCGCTCTTCAGGGGCTACCTGTAAAGTACGCTTAGGGTCGATTATTAATTTTCGGTTTTGCTTAACTATTTGAGTACGACTATCGAGAAATTCGCGACGGCTACGGTTTTTTAGACTGAGTAGCAGTTCTTTTACCATCCCGGTAGCTGTATCTCTTTCAATGGTGCTAATTCTGCCAGTCGAAAGTGTATTTCGGTACGTTTTTAGCACATCGCTACTTAATTCAAGGCTTCCAACTCGATCTATTCCCAATGAATGTGATGCTACCATAATACTGGTAATGAAGCGCGCCATATCCCATATGCAAGGAGCAAGCATCGCTTCATCGAAATCATTGAGGTCGAAATACACCAACTTGTTATCGCCTTTGTAGCTGCCGAAATTTTCAAAATGCAAATCACCACAAATCCATGTAGCGGGGGCTTCGTTAAGTGGTGTCTCGGTAGGCAAATCCTCGTAAAATAGATGACAGGTGCCTCGGAAGAAGCTGAAGGCATCTTGGCTCATACGCTCATATTTTAGGGATAATAACTCAGGGTTTCGATTTTTGTTAAAACTCTTTATTCGTTCTATAACGCTTGTATCTTGCATATTCATAAGAATCTTCCCTTGCGCCTTTTAGTTCTCGATTCTTTCAGGATGCGGGCGGGTCATTATTATAAAAGTTATATTCGCTAAAATAACTAGCACTACAATGACCAACGACCAAGGCAGGTCGGTTTGACTACCACCTATACTTACCAGTGGTGTTACCAATCCTCCGATTATGTACTGGGTTACGCCGATAAGTGCAGAAGCGCTTCCCGCAATTTTCGCATTTTCAGCCATAGCCAGCGCTGTCGCATTTGGGGCGATTAGCCCGATACTGGCAACCACCAGAAACAGCGCGGGAAGTACACCACCCAACCCGATATTAGTTACGATAACTAATGCCAGAAGTAGCCCACCTATCAAGGCGCTGTTCAAACCCAAACCAAGCAACTTTCGCGGTTTTACCTTGCCGACCAATCTGCCGCTGATTTGACTGGTAATAACAATTCCAAGTGCATTTAAAGCGAAAATCAGGCTGAACATCTGTGGTGACAATCCGAAAATGCCTTCTAGCACAAAAGGCGACCCGGCTATATAGGCGAACATTCCCCCAAAAGCGAGACCGGAGGATAGGGCATATCCAATGAAAATACGGTCGGAAAGTAATTTTCGGAATATTCCGATGGTCGTTAGGATACCGCCTGTATGCCGATTTTCTAGCGGTAATGTTTCTTTCAAACCCAAAGCAGCGGTAAAAAATAGCACAATGCCGATTGCAGTTAGCACTATGAATATGCCCCGCCAAGAGGTAAAGTTCAGCAATTGTCCTCCTAGAATTGGCGCTAGAATCGGCGCCAGTCCGTTTATTGCCATTGTCATAGCGAAAAAACGCGCTACCTCGTCACCTGAAAACATATCACGAACCATTGCTCTGGCAATTACAATACCTGCTGAACCTGCTGCCCCTTGCAAAACTCTTGTAAGTATAAGCACGAAAATGTTAGGCGCTAAAGCACATGCTAAAGAAGCGAGGCTATAAATCAACAATCCAACCAGTAACGGGCGATATCGTCCCCTCGCGTCACTCAACGGGCCAGCCAATATCTGACCACTAGCTAAGCCCAGTAGACAGGCAGTTAAGGTTAGCTGAACTTGCCAATCTGCACCGCCGAGATCTTTCGAAAGCGAAGGCAAACCAGGCAAGTACATATCAATTGAAAGAGGGCCAAAAGCCGACAACGCCCCGATAATAATAATCAGACGCAAACGCCCCGGCTTTTCTTTTGGTTGGGTGAAGGTAACTTTTTGTTCAATCATCCTTGTACAAATTCGCGGAAATAGTTCTGTGATTTTGTGTCATCGCTAATTACATCTTGAAAAAGCACAATGATTTACTTGACATAAATGCAACTGCAATTCACTCCATAATTGTTTTATCGTAGAAGCTGATTATAGCCCCGAAAATCAACCTGTCAATTTCTGCTACACCACTATAACTATAAAAAGAGATGCTTAAAAACAGCTAATTTCCTTTGCATACCACATTTTTTCAGAACAATTTGCCTGTTTATACGTTAATAAATCATTAGCGGATTAGGTAGCAGCTTATAGGTGAAAGGAAATCTAGCAAGTGTTAAGATTTTTAGCAAATAAGCGGATTAGCCTTTTTATTATTATTTGCATTATTTTTAGCTTATTTTCTTTATCGTTTCAGCGTGTTTATGCTGCTGAATCTAGTCGGTATTTTCCAGACACAGATAAAACCGTAAGCGGCAAGTTTCTGGACTATTGGAACAACAACGGAGGATTGCCTGTTTATGGTTATCCGATTACTAACGCACAAGTCGAAATCGACCCCGAAACGAATAAATCCTTTCTCATACAGTGGTTTGAACGCGCCCGCTTTGAATTGCATCCAGAATTTGCCGGAACTCGCTTTGAAGTCTTGTTGGGCTTGTTGGGTAAAGATTTACGCCGGGAAGCACTGGCGGTTGACCCTGATTTCTTCCCCGCCGGTAAGATTTTCGACCCCTCGCGTCCCAAAGAGCAGCAATGGTATCTCCCCGAAACCGGGCATAACCTACGATTTGGTTTCTTGCAATATTGGCTAGATAACGGTGGATTGGAACGATTTGGCTACCCCATTTCCGAAGAACACCCCGAAACTGACCCAGAAACCGGAAAAGTTTATATCTCGCAATGGTTTGAAAGGGCAAGGTTTGAATATCACCCTGAAAATAAAGCCCCTTATGATATTTTACTAGGCTTGTTGGGTAATCAGATAAAAGCTCCCAAAACAAAAGCCGAGTTCATGTGGAAAATCGGGGGCGGCTTTAACCGCTTCTTTAGCCCCGGTGGTATAGCGGTGGATACTCAGGATAATGTTTATATCACCGACCAACTCAGCAAGCGCGTTTTCAAGTATGACTCGATCGGATTGATACAGGCTAAATGGGGGCTGGAAGGCGATCATAACGGACAATTCAATGCTGTAGCTGCTATCGCTGCCGACCAAAAGGGCAATATATTTGTGCCGGCTATTGGCAGTTCTACCATCGCCAAATTTGATTCTTTCGGTAATTTTCTGCTCAAATGGACAGATTTGGGTACAGGCACACCCGTTTCTTACGACCTTTCCGGGCAAGCAGGTATTGCCACCGATAGTCTTGGAAATGTCTATGTAGCGGATAGTATCGGGAATAGCATCCTAAAATTCGATGGTAACGGCAAATTTTTACTTAAATGGGGTACATACGGCTCAGGTAACGGTCAATTAAATATGCCTTGGAGTTTGGCGATTGACAAGCAAGATCGGGTTTATGTTGCCGAGATTTATAATCATCGGGTGCAAAAGTTTGATAACAATGGGCTTTATCTTTCCAAACTAGATTTAGAATCGCGCCCATTTGACCGGACTAATTCGGCATATAGCCTTGCAGTGTCACAGGTAGGGGAGCTTTATATTGCCGATGGCGCTACCAATCGGATACTGAAATACGATGATAAAGGACAATTGCTCAAGAGTTGGGGTGCACAGGGAGGTCAAAACGGTCAGTTTAATGCTCCCACCGGAATTGCGCTGGATAGCAAGGGCAATGTCTATGTAAGCGATCTGTATAATTACCGAGTACAGAAATTTGATTCTAACGGTAACTTTTTGCTCAAGTGGGGAAATGCGCTTAACGGTGATGGGCAGTTTAATCCCGATTTTATCGGTGGTCCCACCGGAATCGCGGTGAACCGTCAAGGCAATATTTACGTTGGCGATGCCGGAAACCATAGTATTCAGAAATTTGATTATGCCGGGCGGTTTCTTTTTTCTTTCGGTTCGAAAGGTACTGGAGCGGGTCAATTCGATTATGACCCCGGCACGCCCTGTACTCGACTATCCATAGCAATTGACCCTTTAGGCTATATCTACGTGGCGGATTGTGGGAACTATCGCATCCAGAAATTCGACAGCGCGGGAAATTTCCTGTTGATGTGGGGCAAGCAAGGCACAGCCGATGGTGAGTTTGGGGGTATTATCTATCCCGGCGGACCCTATGGAATTGCAGTAGATTCAAAAGGCAACGTTTATGTAGCAGACAGGGGAAATGCTCGTATTCAGGTTTTTGACAGCAACGGTCATTTTCTATATAAATGGGGTAATGCCGGACTACAGAACGGAGAGTTTGCCTATCCCTACTCGATCAGCATTGATAGTGCTGATAATGTTTTTGTAACTGATGACCTTCGCATCCAAAAGTTTGATAGCAAAGGTCATTTCCTGACAAAGTTCGGTAATGGCGGGAATAGTATCACCGTAGATAGTAAGGGTAACCTGTACGTAGCGGGAACCAGCAACGGACGCATTTGGAAATTCGATAATGATGGTCATTTTCTGCTGGATTGGGGCAGCGAAGGCAGCGCAGATGGACAATTTTCCTTGCCTGAAGCTATTGCAGTTGATAATTTCGATAATGCCTATATTGCCGATACCAGAAACAATCGCATCCAGAAATTCTCGCTTCATTAAGTAAACGTCTTGTAAATTTTGGGAATTGGTTTTAATGCAGATTTGCCCCATTTCTGGAGGTATTGCAAATTCCTATTTTGAACTGATTGCAAAGCCATTTTCAAGGTGCTATAATAATTTTAGCCCTATTGAATACGTGATGCCAGTAATGTTTCAACTTCAACATCAACGATTTAGGGAGTCGATTTTACAGGCTGTATGTCTGCGCTAGTTGGATAAACTTGGGCGCGTTAGGCTGAAAACCAGTAATAGACACCCACCTTGCATAAGCAGGGGTCGGAAACATGAGGCACACGTTCCAGTAGGGCATTAATTTCCCCATTTAACTATGATATATTTATTCTACGGCGAAGATACTTTCAGCCTTCGAAAACAAATTGATAAGCTGCGTGAAGAAACCCTGCCATTAGAAGCACGGGATTTTAATTTTGCCCGCTTTGATGCCTCCAATAGTAGTTTCAATCTCGATGATTTGATAAATGCCGCCGAATCCTACCCTTTCTTGAGCGAGAAACGTTTGGTGCTGGTAAATGATGTCCTTGCCAAATTCGGCAAAAGTAGCGATTCAGAATCACCTAAACCGACCTCACGCGGTGGTAAAAAAACGGTGCAGCCTACTGCCACTACTCCAAAAGAACGTTTCCTCAATTTTCTGGGAAACATGCCGGAGACCACCGTGCTGGTAATGGCTGAAAGCAAAACCGGCAAGAGCGATGCAATTTTCAAAGCGGTTGAGAAACTGGCAAAGGTTATAGAATTCAAGCCCCTTGAAGGAATGTCGCTGGAAAAATGGATTAGCGATCATGCCAAAGAGAATAAAATAAAAATACATCCGGCTGCCGTAACTTTGGTGGCACAATACATGGGCAACGATCTCTGGCGAATTGACAATGAACTTCAAAAGCTGGCGGCTTATGCCGGGGAGAATCAAACTGTCACTGCTGAGATGGTAGAAAAACTAAGCGTATCTGTGACCGATACTCCGATTTACAAGCTCACCGAAGCGTTAGGACAGAAGAATCTAAATGTTGCTCTCACCCAGTTGAACCGAATGCGCAGCGAAACTACCTTAGCCCGCCCTAGTTTTACCAGATATGTTTTCAGTAGTATTTGCAAACAGGTGTTTGAATTGGTACAGGTTCGTGAATTGGATGTACAGCGTCGAAGCCCTGCTGAAATTGCCACACAATTTAAAATACACCCCTATAGAGCGGAAATCATTCTGAAATTGAGTCGCAATTTTACCCCTAACCGCCTCGACGACCTCTATAATCGCTTGACCGAGTTGGATTACGCCGATAAAAAAGGGCGTGCCGATTTATCCACCCAACTTGATCTGCTGTTATGCGAGTTTTGCGCCCGCTAAGATTTACCATTTAGCCACATGTCCCCACCCCCATCGGTTTTTCTGGTTTTAGTTGGTTTGTTTTCATACCAGAATTAGACTTGAGAGACGCTAATTTTCCAAGTCTTTTGTTGTTAAGGTACTGTTTTCACGTTGGTAGGCGGCACTACCAAATTACGAATAAAAATAATATAAAACCAAAATGATACAATCTCAAGTATTACTCGCCCAATTACCAGCCTGTTATTTATAGCTTGCTCCTGTGCGGTACCGCTAATTCCTGTAATTATTCCGCCTAGTTCGTAAGGCTTCCATGCGAGCAAAATAATGGTTAGTAGAAAAAGCACGATTTTGCCCAAAGCATTTTTCTGGATTAAATAATTAAGAATCATCCAGTTTGGTAATATAAGCCAAATTAAATAATGATCTTCTACGGTAGGTAGTCCTATTCCAAGACCGCATAATAGTAATACAAACCCTTGTAATACTATTTGAGGATCGTGTTTTGAGAATACAAGGCTAAAAGGTATAAGAATTATTATAGCTGATATTATTATTGTTACTGGTACAAGTAGAAATAATAGTTGTGATGGCGCTAATTGTGTCACTAATCCTTGAAGAGATAGGCTGACACCACCAGTTATAGAGGCAATTTTGGGAAACACACTGAACCAATACTCGAAAAATATAGAGGGATTATATATAGCCGATACTATTTGTGTTCCAAAAAAGGTCAGGCTGGCTGTGATTCCTAGGTGATACCATCCTACCCAAAATGCAAAAATAAGTAGAGGAAGCGGTGTGATTTTTAATGAAATAGCCAATCCTAAAAGCAAACCACCCAATATAGGCTTGTTTCGATATTGTGCCAGTAACGCTGCAACAATCAAAAAGAATATGAGGGTACTAATCTGACCTAATTTGATGGCGGAAAATACCGGGTAGAGTAGCGTTGAAATTCCTAGCAGTATTAAGGTTACTGTTTTTGTATTTGTAAAAATCGTTTTTGGATAACCCACCAACTTAATAATAAAAACACAAATCGCTCCTAACAGGCAGAGAGATAATATTAACCAAATTATTCCTGCAATTTCGAATGGTAGTAAAGAAAAGGGAACCATTAGGATAGCAAAAAGAGGGGGATACAGGAATTGTGCTTCGCTAAATTGCAACAGATTAGCCCCATAAGGACTGAAATTATCATGTATAGCTTTTCCGCTCGCCCAATATACTTTGAAATCTATAGCGAATATTGCTTTTTTTTGTATAAGAATCAGTAAAATTTGAAAGAGAAAGAATAGGCAGAGAAATAAAGTTAAGCCTAAAAGTGCAAAGCTAAATCTTTTCTTGAAACTCTCACTAAATCTAGTATTTACTGAGAGCATTTGGAGATAACCATCGAGGTTTCAAGCAAGACACTTAATGCCATTTGCTTCCATTTCATTCTGTATGAATACTACATCTTCATTCACCGGATTCAAAAACAGCTTCATATTATTTTATCATACTAAAGTTTCCTCTTACGACTATAATTAAAAGCCCTGTATTGCATGAAAAAAGCGTCAGGAGCAATTCCGGACGCTGAATATGGATAAGTAAGAGTTAATCAGATTTTCAAACCGCCCAAATCGCGGAAGAGGATGCGATGCAATTTCAACATTGGCTTTATGGTCATTACTGCTCCTATCAAGATCATGATACCTATCGCTGTAATAATCCCCGCAGCGGTATAATACTGTGCATCGGTTAGATTGTTATAATAGACCCCGTTAATGTAAATTGAGTAATCTTGGTTGTTAAAGGTTCGTAGTACCAGCGCAATTGGCAGTGTGAATGGTAATATTAGCGCAACCGTCCAGAGGGATACAGCAATACTAAAATCTACCCAGAACCCAACCAATGCATAGAAAACCCAGAACAATATATTTACAGTTCTAATGGAACTGGTGCGCATTGACTGGTATTGCTGCCAGTAATTAGTTGGATACTGGTAAGCAGGTTGGTAATAATAAGGGTTTGTCGGAACTTGCGGCGCATCGGCAGGATTTTGCTCTTTTTCTGTAATTTCAACGCTCATTTTTCGATTCCTTTCGTTTTATAATTATTCTTCTTGCAACGTCATAATAACTTTTATTAGCGTATGTCACATCCGGCGTTACGGCTATTTACGCCTACGCGGGTTGGCGCACCTACAAGGGGTATATAAGTCTCAGATAGTTGTAGGGCTTTTTCCTTACAAGATACTACAAAGGTTTAATTAGGAGATTGAGGCAGGGCGATAATGCAAAATCTGAATTTTGCTTCAATAATGTTGGGTATCGCGCTTTTATCATTGCTGGGGTTGCAACTTGGCAAGCGCACCAGAACTTCGGAAGATGATGAGCGGCTTTTGATAATCCGGCTATTGGAGAAGATATTGTGGTTAGTGGTGGCTTTTGCCTTACCACTTACTCTTTATGTGCTGTGGAGGGGATAATTGCTTTATATACCTAAACAATTGCACTGGCAATTAAGGTTCTGTTCGATACACCAAGCCCATCTTGCCGACCACATATGTACCATGCGTCAAGCTCTGCTGATGTAGGTAGTGTGATGTCTGTAAAACCTAACGAGTGTAATGACTGCACTAAATCTTCTGGCATAACGTAATTCTTCCAAGGTTCACCTTGTTTTGCCGCAAGTTCGGCAAGTTCAACCTGTTTTGCGCTGGATAATGGCGGCACAAAGGTAAATACAATCTCGCTGGAACTTGGTAGGGCAACTACATACTTTAAAACACTATCAATTGCGTCTTGGTTTAAATACATCATCACACCCAACCATGATACGAAGGTAGGCTTTGAAGAATCGAAACTGCTTTTTTTCAAACCGTCAACTAACGAGGTCGTTTCAAAGTCAATTGTCACAAATTCAAGGTTAGCTGGAACATTAATATCGTTGTGAAGTAATCGTTCGCGCTTTTCTTGCTGGCTAGCAGGTTGATCAACCTCGAAGATTTGCAGCGAGTGCGCCCATGTTGGTTGGCGATAAGGAAATGTATCAAAGCCAGCGCCCAAAATAAGATATTGTTGCACGCCTCGTTCGATCGCTTTAGCCAACCGATCCTCGGCATAGCGGCTGCGTAACAGGATGTGAGAACGTAAAACATTTGCTTCTATTGTTTGAAAACGCGCCAGATGAGTCTGAATTTGTTCCACAAACGGCGCACCCAGGAGTTGTACAACAACCTTATCATCGAGGATTTTGGGCGTTGCATCGAAAAGTTGATGCACTGCTCTCATCGCAGCTACGCTTAAAGCAGTTTTGCTGGCTTCTTGTTTTGGCATATTATTTCACCTAATATTTAGCTTAAATCATTACTTCCTCGAACAGCCTGAAGCGGACTTTTTGACCCGGTAGTAATTGTGCGATAAGCGGCAAATCGGTTTCGGCAACTACCCCAATAATGGGATAACCACCCGTAACTTGATGGTCTGCCATCAAGATTATCGGTTGTCCGTCCGGTGGCACTTGGATTGTGCCAAAAACCGTGCCACATGCGGCAATTTCTGCCCATTCATTGCCCCGATACGGCACGCTTTCTCCCTTCAAGCGGTAACCCATCCGTTCCGATTCGCTACTGATTTCATAGGACGTGCGATAAAACACTTCCAGTGAATCGGGCGCGAAGTGTTCAAGATAAGGTCCCGGAACTATGCGTACTATTACCTCTTTACCATAATGTGGGCGCACCTTGAGCGGGTGGGAATAGCCTGCCGCACCCGCCAAATGCGACATTGGCTTGAGATAATCGTTTGTGTTGGTAAGAACATCTCCGGCTTTCAAGGCACGCCCCTGCCCGGCGTAGCCGCCGAAGCGGGCGCGTACATTGGTGGAACGGCTGCCCATCAGTAAGGGTGCATTCCAACCGCCATACACCGCTAGATATGCCAACCGCCCCTCTGCTCCCCCGAAATCCAAGGTTTGCCCGGCGCGTACAAATACGCTGTGCCACATGGGAATAGGTTGCTTATCTAGACGCGGTTTGAAATCGCTGCCGGTTATCGCAATGAGCGCCTTTTGCTCGAATCTAAGCGTTGCTCCACGCAAGGTCATTTCGAGGGTGGCAGCGTGGGGGTTATTGCCTACCAATTCATTGGCGGCACGGTGGGCGAAACGGTCTAGCGCGCCTCCGGGCGTTACCCCGTAGGGTTTGCCGCTGGTACGTCCTAAATCTTGAAGGGTGGTGAAAATTCCGCCGTCCTGCACTTGCACTCGGCACTCAGGCTGGCTGAACATTTATTTGCTCCAAGCTGGAATCGAGGTTGTGTATATTGTGCTGATACTGCTCAAGCTCTTTCGTGCTAATAGGGAAAAATTGCACTAAATCGCCCGGTTGAAAACGAGAGGGTGGCTCACATTCCGGCTCGAAAACCGAGAGCGGCGTATAACCTAGCAACCGCCAACCACCGGGCATATCAAGAGGATAGATGCCCGTCATTCCGGCAGCCAGCGCCACTGTGCCGCGCCGGACTCGCGTGCGGGGTCGTGCCAACCGTGGCAAATCAATTTCAGGCGGTAACGCGCCCATATAGGCATAACTGGCAGTAAAGCCTACGATATATACCGAGTAGGTGGCGGAAGAATGTAGCCTGATGACTTCCTCGACGCTCAAGCCCTTAAGTTGTGCCACTTCCTCAAGGTCTTCACCGTATTCGCCTCCGTAAACCACCGGGATACGATGCTGACGCGCCGGGTTTAAACCACCTACTTCTAGATAACCGCGCAAGTATTCTCCCAGTTCCGGCGATTCTCCCAGTTCCTGAAGCCAGCGCAACGTAGCGCCCATCTTGTGGTACGTCGTTTCGAGCGGAACTAATACACTATCGTAACCTGTTACCAAGCTTTTTCCCCATTCGGGGTGTATGCTGCGCAGGTATTGAGCGCAACCACGCGCCAGCAACAACCGCTTATAGCGTGTTTCTGCATCCAAAGCTGCGTGATTTTCAATGCCGAGCGGGTAGGTCAGACGCGCCAGAATAGCGTGATTTCCCAGTGGGCGCGGGTCGAGGATACGGTGGGGCAATACGGGAAGGTCGATTGACACGTTTAATTCCTGCCCTGCTTTTGTAACGCGCAAGTCTTGATATTTTCGGCGGCAAGTGTCTCGCTCAAGTGTCGGGCAATTTCCAAAGCGGTAGGACCATCGCCGTGTATGCACACCGTATCTGCCTGTAATTCTAAGATTGAGCCATCGCTTGCCATGATTTCGCCTTTTTTAACCAAACGCACCACTTGTTCTGTCGCTTTAACCGGGTCGGTAATGAGGCTGTTCGGTAACTTTCGATTTACCAGCGTACCGTCCGCATTATAAGCCCGATCTGCGAAAGCTTCTCGCGCTACCTGCAAACCCGCTCGTTGCCCCGCTTCAATCATCAGGGGAGAGGTTGCCAGTACGACCATTATCAGCGTTTGGTCGAAACGTGCTATGGCACGTGCAATCGCTTCTGCCACCGGCATCTCCAACGCAGCCACATTGTACAGCGCTCCATGCGCTTTAACATGAGTTAGAGTTGCGCCCTGTGCATGCACAAAGGCTGAAAGTGCGCCGATTTGGTAAAGGATAAATGCCTCGATTTCAGCAGCAGTCATCTCCATTTTGCGCCGTCCAAAGCCCTGCAAATCAGGGTAAGAGGGATGCGCCCCAACTGCTACATCTTTATCCAACGCCAGCTTTACCGTTTCGGACATCACCAGCGGGTCACCAGCGTGGAAACCGCACGCGACATTTGCAGAAGTGACATATTCTAGCAAGGCAAGGTCATTTCCCAACTTATAGTGTCCGAAACTCTCGCCCATATCGCAATTTATATCAATTTGCATTAATCTTACCCATTCTATCTCGGAACACATGTTAATTTCTTAACTTTCAGTTGGATAATAACACTCCTCACCGGGACAGGGCAACTGTTCGAATAGCCTAATTCCACTGGAATTATCCGTTACGGAGATATTGGGGGAATTTTAAGGGATTATAGGATAACTTGCCAAAACAGGGCTTAATATATTATGTACAATATGGTTTGTCAATTGTTTTCAAGAAGGTAGGATATCTGGAAAACAAAATGACTCCCTAATGCGCTGGGAGTCATTTTGTTTCTTTCTGCTAGCGTGTGCTTATTAGAGGATTTGCAATTAGGATGCCAGTTGCTTAGCGGTACTAACCTGATTCGGGTTGAAACCGAAAAGATCTGCTGATTCATCCAATGTCGGAATCTCCCATACTACTTTCCAGCCTACTGCTTTTGCCAATTTCCGCAGCTTATTATCTGATGCCGCCGATAGAACCACGTTAACACCCAACTTTCCGGCGTAACGATTGATCACTTCAAGTTTATCGAGACCGTTTAACAGCTTGGAAGAAGACTCCGGCGACCAGATCAGAATATTCTCAGGTTTGCCATTTTCGTAAACCAGTACTTCCATTGCTGCCAATAAGCGGTATAAATCCTGATATTTGGTGGTGATTAATACGGGTTCCATATATTTGTTTTCCTATTTATTCTAGTTAAAGAAATTTCAGCATTTGTAGAAGTAATACATAACTTCAAAAACTACATGACGTATAACTTCAATTTAATACTAGCATAAATTTTGTACAGAAAAAATCGGGGTTTTGTGAAGAAAGCATGGATACTATGTAGTCTTGTCTTCAGAGAATGGTTAATGCGGAGGCAACCGCACCATCATTTCCATCAAGTGTTCGAGGTATGCAGTGGGGTCAGCGCATAAACCGGAGTGCGGTGGTGAGGTCTGGATGCTAGTGCTACGAGGCGCTACGAGCCAATGAAAGCGTTCTTGTTGCGACAATGCCGAAATCGGACCACCCTCATTATTTCCGGCGCAAATCAGTGGGATAACCGAAAGGTGTTTCTCTACTGCTTCTATATCTATTTCTGGGCACAACGCCAACAGCCTATAGCGTTCAAGCTCAATCGCACAGTTCAGATAGTGGTGAGCGCGACAATATAGGATTATGCCCACATTTAAACATTCACCGCGTTCTACCCTCGGCACAACCCGGATAATGGCATAATCAAACTGTACCAGATCGGGCATTTACCGCCTCCTCTACAAATACGCTTGAGGCTTCTAGCCGTTTGGTTAGATAGGTCAGATAAGCCTCTCGATTTTCCTGTGGGCTGGAGAAGATAGTTTCTTTTTCGAACCACTCTTCAGGGATAATGGAGATGATTTCTTCCAAAACATTACCCGACAGCAGTGGTTTAAGGCGTGCGTCAGTTTGCGTTAAATCGCTGGCAAATTTCAACAACACATGGTTTTTGATAGCGCTGAAGCGGTTGGAGGTGCGTTCCAGATACCCGTCCCAGTTAAAGTGAAAATACAGCGAAGCAGCATGATCAATCAGCCAGAGTTCGCGCTGCCACATCAGCATATTAGTATTGCGGGCGGTGCGATCTACATTGGTGAGATAGGCATCCATCCACACAATAGCGGAAGCTAAAGTAGCATCGGGCTTAGGGGAGGCGGCAGGATCATATGCCAACGCTCCATCTAGATATTTTAAGGCGAGATTCAATCCGGTGCTGGCTTTCAACAAATCCTGAATTTCAGGGTCAGGTTCGTTACGGCTCATCCAAGCCTCAAGTTCCATAAAAACCAGTTCAGGCACAGGCAAGCCCAACGCTCGCGCTATTTCCCCGCCCACCAGTTCTGCCACCAGCGCTTTGCTTCCTTGCCCTGCCCCCCGGAATTTCATAACATACATTGCGTTGTCATCTGCTTCCACAATGGCGGGAAGAGAACCACCCTCGCGCAAAGGGGTAATATAGCGGGTTGCTTTCAGTGTTTTTAATTGCATTAGGTTAGAATTTCCAAAGGTCTATTTTGTATTATCATTGTTGTAAGATAACACATGCGCTGTTTCAGAGCAAAAGATTGCTTGGAAACAAAAAAGCGGGGATTCGCGTTGAAATTGCGAGTCCCCGCTCTAGCTGGAATAATTAAGCTAGCGTGTGAATTTTATCTGGAAAACGCAGCGCGAGTCCCCTCGAATAGCACATTCGATTTCCTCCACCTGAATGTGAGCATCCACCAGCGTTTTGAGCAGAGTTTCGAATGCGCCAGTGTAGTAACTACATACCGGTACGTTCGCTTTGCTAATGGCATGGCGAATGATACTTTCATCCAGATTTATCTGGAGTTGTGGGGAAAGCGTGAAGCTGTATTTACCGCTTCCGGCGAATGTCCAAGCATTTTTACCGATAGCATTAAGCATCACTTTCAGACGTAGCTTGCGCGGCAAAAATTTAATGATACGTTGCGCAAACTTAGGGATGCGATTTGCCAGTACGTACTCTCCGGTCAGATTACCGGAGAGACGTAACAACGGTAAAGTCTCTTGAACGCCAAGGTTGGAATAGAGCATACGCGCCAAGGTGATAAACTCACCCTCGTCGATCATTTCACCCGGATGATGATCCCACAGGAAGCCCTGTCCACCCTCTTCCAGTATCCGTCGCGCTTTCTCATCACCGTAGATACGGCGCATTGCGCGCACGGTCTGGATTAAGGAGTTTGGACCGATCTTACCGGAAGGATGTACCGAAGCGTTGCCATGATCCAGACCGGCGGTAGTCATCTTAGCTCTCCTTCTGCGCCACCGGTTCGACGTCTTCCAACTCCTCGTAAACATCGGGCAAGCCTTTAGGAGCGCCACAGGCAGAAACATCGGTGGAAACCATCTTCATGACAGCTTGAGGGGCTTCCTCCTCGACATATTCCGGCAAGTGGTTTGGCGCACCGCAAGCGGAAACCGAAATGGAGTCAATCATGGTCAGCTTCTTTTTGTCGCTGTTCTCATCACTATACTCTTCGGGCAAGCCTTTAGGCGCACCGTGTAGAGAAACAGGCCCGTTGCCGATATTGCCTAGCATGACAACATTCTCTTGCGAGATTTTATCACCGCGCATACCCTTGTAACGTGCCAATTCTTCTGTGTTCAGAATGCGATCAGAGTCAAACCCAAAGTCGATTTCAGCCTTGAAGCCCTTGCGTTTGATGCGTCCAAGGTTATAGAACCGCTTGTTTAGGGTGGTGACGGCGAAAGCCTTCAAGCAGCCCATCATATATTTGCGTTTCCATTTGTCCTTGATGAAGGGATAGGAAGTAAAGGTTTTGTTGGCGAAGAAGCGCGCATAGTTCTTCAAAACGCCCTTCAATACCTCTTCGCGTTCCATAGCATCGGGTTTCATGATAGGGGTTACGAAGTTGTACTTGGAATAATCGCGCACCTCTACCCGGTCGCCCAGTTCCTCGAACAGTTCGGCGAAGGGCCAAGGGGTGTACATATTCCAGTTAGCCATGTCCGGTTTCCAGTCCATCGCCAAACGATATGTTTCTTCGATGGTTTCCTTCGTTTCGTTTTCCAGACCCATAATGAACTGTACTTCCGCGACCATACCCGCGTCTTTCAGCAGTTGGACGGCGCGTTTGTTCTGCTCAATAGTGGTCTGCTTGCGGAAGCGATCTAGTTTCAACTGAGCAGCTGCTTCCGTTCCGAGCGAAACGTGTACCAGACCCGCCTTGCGATAGAAGGGTAGCAATTCCTGATCGCGCAAAATATCGGTCACGCGGGTATTGATACCCCAGTGAATATCTAGTTTGCGGTCGATCAATTCCTGGCAAAGCGCCACAAATTTCTTTTTATTGATGGTCGGTTCTTCGTCAGCGAGGATGAAGAAACCTACATTGTGCACTTTTACCAGTTGCTCGATTTCATCTACAAATAATTTTGGAGTGCGCGTGCGATAAGTGCGCCAGAAACTCCATTGCGAGCAGAAACGGCAGGTGAAGGGGCAACCACGCGCAAAGTTTGGTACAGCCACGCGGCAGTTGAGGGGACGATAGATGTAATCCTTCCACTCCAGCAAACTCCAGTCTGCCGAAATCGTATCCAGATTCTGGATTACCGGGTGTGCTGGTGTCGCTACCACCTGACCATCTTGTATATAGGAAAGCCCTAGTATTGTACTGCGATCTTGCAGGTCGGTGCCCGCTTCGATAGAACGCAACAGATTTACAATGATTTCCTCGCCCTCACCGCGCACGATGTAATCAATATAGGGCGCTTCGTTCAACACTTCAGCATACATAAAAGTAGGATGAATACCACCGAGAATGGTTTTAGCATTGGGCGCCATCTCTCGCGCAATTTTCATTACTTTCTGCGACTGATAAATCATAGGGGTAATGGCAGTGGTCAGCACCACGTCGGGGGCATATGATTTGATGATCGCGGCAACAGCCTCATCTGGCAGGTCTTTGGTCATCGAATCTACGAACTTAACTTGGTTGTACCCTGCCTTTTTAAGCGCACCACCAATATAGGGGACCCAGCCGGGAGGCCAGTTACCGGCTATTTCAGCGCCACCGGAATGGTAATTTGGCTGAATCATTAAAATACGCATGGATCTCTCCTTTTTCCTCACGCAAAGCTGCTGCCGGGTGTAGGCTCGATGCTATTCCTGCATCCCGAATTATTCCATTAGTGAGTGAAATTATCAATGAGGTGAACCAATATATTCATGCTAAAATATCGCACACCGGTTAATATATCGGTAAATTAAGGTAAACAAAAGGTTAAAAAATCCAGACTACGGACTACTATTTTCAAATTTCGATAGGCGGTTCAACTTTGACCGGTAGTAGGGTATGAACCGCCCTTCGAGAACTTTAGAAATCCACATCTTCCGAAAGGGCAACCACGGCAGATTTTGGGTTAAGATGCCATAGCAATTTGCCGTTTCGGAAGTCTTTGCCCACTTCAATACAAACCGCATGGGCTTTTTTTAGTTCTACTTCTTCACCGCAGAGCGCAGTAAGAAGTTGTTCCAATTCCGGTTTATGCCCTACTAGCGCCACACAATTATAATTTCCGCAGGATTCCAATAATTCTATGAGCGGTTGCGGCGTAGTATCAAGGCTGGTAGCCAGCGCCTCTTCTACTCGGTAAATTTGGAGAGTTGGTAAGTAGGGTAGCAAGTAGGCGGCAGTTTGGGTAGCACGCCGAAAAGGACTACTGAAGATAGCTTTTACATCCGGCTCATGTAGGGCAATCAACTCACCAAGTTTGCGACAGTTCTTGATTCCTCTGCTGGTGAGCGCTTGGTTTTCTTCTGTAACTCCCTGTGTGTATTCGCGTTCAGCGTGTCTTATAAGAATTATTCTCATTCTCTTGTGACCTAAACTACCTCGAATACCTCAACGGTAGATTGCAATGGGCTTTTTTCGCCAGAAGCCCGACTACTATGAGCTTTTGCAAAGGAATCGCCCTCGCGCCATGTCTGAAAACTTTCGCGATCTTCCCAGAAAGTCATCGCCACGTAAAGCACTTTGCCCGCTTCAACTTCGTTTTCCAATTTCAGCAAGTTAAAACTGACAAAACCCTTATTGCTTTTCATACCTTCTGTAGAATGGGCAAAGCCCTGCTCCACTCGTCCGCTAACTTCAACCGGACATGTGATACGATTTTGAACTACTATCATTTAATTATTCTCCAATCATTATCTAGATTAATCGAGTACTCGGCAAAACAACGCTTTCAGGTAACGGCTTTCAGGCGTAAAAATATTTACCGGGTGATCTAACCCATTCTCAAAACTTTCCAGAATTTGCACTCGGCGGTGTGTTTGTGCGGCAGCCTGAGCAATTGTCCCGCTAAAGTCTTCCATACTGATACTACCAGAGCAGGAACATGTTAACAGAATGCCACCGGGCTTAATCAACGGCAAACCTAAAGTGTTCAACCGCACATATCCCTGCAACGCCTTTTCTTTTTCACGGTGGCTTTTAGCAAAGGCTGGTGGATCAAGTATCACTGTATCATAACGTTCAGTGCAACTTTGCAAATATTCAAATGAGTCGGCTACCACAAATTCATGCTTGTCCGCATCTAACTCGTTAATGCTAAAATTGCGGCGTGCCAATGCCAGCGCTGCCGCAGATTGATCCAAGTTAGTAGTTTTCAGTTTCGGATTTGCACTGGCGGCATATACCGAAAAGCCGCCCGAATAGCTGAAACAATTTAGCAAGCTATCACCATTGGAGTAACGCAGCAATGCGAGGCGTTTATCGCGTTGGTCGGCGTAAAAGCCGGTTTTTTGCCCAGTCCATGGGTTTATCACAAATTTTAAACTATTTTCTGTGATAACCAATTCTTTTGGTATTTCCCCGAAAATCAATCGAGGCTCTTCTCGTTTTAAGCCTTCGCGAGTACGTACCTGCACATCGTTTCTGACAAGCAAAGCATCAGGTTGCAAAACTTGCCTGATTCCCTCTATAATATAGTCAAGCAGCTGATCTATACCTGCGGTATGTGATTGAATAACTACCACACCCGCATAATAATCGGCAATTAAACCGGGTATAAAATCTCCCTCTGCATTAACCAGACGGAACGCAGTAGTGGTTTCAAGGTCAAGGTGCATCTTTCTTAAATTATAAGCCTCTGCAAGCCGTGTAGCGAAGAAATGCGTGTTGGCTGGCATGTTAGGATTAGCGGTAAGAATGCGTACCGCAATATCGGTGCCAGAGTTGTAGTAGCCTCGCGCTACAAACTCGCCTCCTGCGTCTTCCAAATCAACCACAGTACCAGCTTTATGGGGCGGCACTGGTGTTTGCAATGCGCCGGAAAAGACCCACGGATGTCCGCGTCGTGCTGTCCAATCGCGTCCTGGTTTCAATTTCAATTTTGGATAATTGGGTGTGTTCATAGCGGCATTATATCACATAGCCAGAATCTCCTAAATCAGTAATAGTCCTTTTGGTAGCAATTTGCCTATTACTTATTTCTTATACGTTTAGCGTATTAAATTATTAGCATGAACGTTATATAAGATATTAAAAAGATTGTGCCATTTGCCACATTCTAAAAGGAAGAGTAAAGGGAGAGACTGGCACACGAGAGTTGTTAAGAAGCAGTAACTAATAGGGTCAAAAGTTGTGGAAGAAAGTTTAATAAGCCTAACCGATACTCAGTTCAACAAACTAATAACTCTAAATGGAGTGATTTTACGTGCTGTTTCCTCTGGAGTGATTTTTAATCTCGCTCCATCCTCACTAACTGAATTGCTGAATAATCTGACCTTCAGCGCCTTTTTGCGAGTAGAACCGGGACATTCCACTGAGCTATATGCTCTTACTGTCGGTAAGAATATCACCAGCGTGCGGTTAGATTGGTTACGTGGTGAACTAAACCATTTACTGAAATCGCATCTGGACGGTACAAGGTTGTCGTCTGTGCCTCAAACCCTACCTGTTCAGGTTACTGTGCCATCTGCGCTCAAACCTGAAATTGGGGTGAAATGGCTCTATTGTATGCCCGTGATCGCTTCTAACCGACAATATGGGCTGTTGCTAGGTGGTAGCCTTGAACCACTTGAGGAAATTGAGTTAAGGCTATTCGGAGCGTTAGGAAGCACAATTGCTATTGGGTTGGAGAATACCACCCGTATGGAATCGCTGCAATACGATGCTGCCGAAACCGCCTACTTGAATCAAATTGCAGCAGAAATAACGGATAGCCTAGATTTGCAAGAACTTTTGCAATACATGCTAACTAAGCTAGAAAACATAATAAGCATCAGCCATGCGGCACTTTTTCTCCTACTAGATCACTTCTATTATACACTGGCATACACTTCCAGCAATTCTGAGAATAAACCACGCCGTCGGTCGCGCCAGGAATATAAAATAGAGGGTAGTCTCATAGAAATTGTTATTCGCGAACGCACTTCGCTAATCAATCCAGCACAACCCGGCGAATTACCCTATATTCCTCGCGGCAGTTCCTTATTATTACTCCCCCTTATACATCGCAATAAGTTACATGGGGTGCTTGCCCTCTCATATCGTGAACCCAATACCTACCGCCCTGATACAGTGCCCTTGTTATTGATAGAGAAAATGGCAGCGCTATTTACACCTGCTATGCTCAATTGCCGTCTTTACGAAGAGAAAAAGCGTATGGCGGATTTTGACGAAAGAGTGGGAACCTACAACCATAATTATTTTGAGCGTGAGCTACCGATGCAACTGGATAAAGCGCACCGCCTAAATTATTCGCTCGGTTTGCTGATTATAGATATGGATATGCTTAAAACTATAAACTCTCAGTACAATTATCTGATTGGCAGTACCGCTCTCAAACATATCGCGGAAATAATAACGCGAAATGTTCGGCGCACCGATATTGTTTCCCGCTATGGTGGCGATGAATTTGCGGTGTTATTGCCCGGTACTTCTTACAAGGGTTTGGAACTGGTGTCGGAGAAAATCAGGAAGGCAATCTGCGATACCCCTATTATTTTGGCGAACAATGACAAGCTATATGTTACCGTTAGCTTAGGCGCAGCTTATTTTCCACAGGATGCCGCCAACCACCGGGAATTATTCGAAATAGCGAATATAGCCTTGCTGGAGTCCAAAAAAGCTCGAAACGAGGCTCGAATAGGACGTGCTGCAACTTTAGTGGAAGCGTTAGCAGAAAATGGCGGATAGATAAATTAGGGTAGGGCTGTACTAGCGGGATTCAAATCTTCTTTGATTCACCTCTTGCACGTAAAAACTGATTGTAGCATTAGTTACCGACAAGTATGCCTCAAAAGAGCTAAGATACTGCTAGGTATTGACCATTTTCTAATTTTGCTCATTTTCAAAATCGTGGCAATTGTAGCGAGGGAAGCCCTATGCAGCCCGTTAAATTTGTGAAAAAATCTTGGGTGAAGCTCACCACCGCCATCTCATTGGTAATGTTGAGCATGTTTATTTTCGCTGGTACTGTGCTGGCGCAAACACCAACACCAACACTAGTGCCTCCTGCGGGTTCTAATCCGCAGAAGCTTGCTCCAACCGATATTCCGCCCGATATGTCTTTGTTGGGCGTGCTTATCTTCTTTCTGGTACTGATTGTTTGGCAGATTGCTGCTAACTTCTTGGTGAGAAGCCGAATATTTTCAGATCAGATTGACCAGCCTAGTAGCACCTCTCAACCTGAAGCGCAGCAGATCGGTCTTTTAGGCAAGAAGTAAATTCTATAGGTTTGCGCAAGGGGGTTAAAACTCCTTGCCGGTCTTTAAGTTATGACGCTTCCAAAGTACAGTTTTTGTTGTGGGTGCGTTTTTATCTTAAGTTATACCTATGTAAAAATTCTGACAAGGGATATTCATCCCTTGTTTTTTTATTAATCCATGCCTCGTTCAGTTTCGGCTAACAGGTTGATTCTGCGGTAATAATCAAGCGCGGCAGTTCGCAGCCCTACATCGTTACCTTCGCGTTCGCTCATATACCACTTGTGTTCTAGTATCTCGTTCCAGCGCTTCTCCGCTTCTTCTTGCGTTTGAATAACATGTCCGGTCAGATTTGCTACCAAGCGGATATAATTAAACTCACTGGGGTTTATTTTCTGGACTACGTAGTAACCCTCACCTTGCGCAGTTTTTGCTTCTTCCTGCTTTTGGGGCGATTTGCGGATGGGCTTTATCTCTTGTAAGCGTGCCCATATAATATCGGTTACGCTAAAACCCACATTCAACAAATCTTGGAGGTTAGGAAACATCATCCCTGTTACTATACTCAGAAAATCTTTGCGTGGTTCGCTGGTGCTGCGGATGCGGTATGGTACTTCGGGTTGTTTGAAAGTCCACTCTTTGAGGAATTCGTGGCTGTGATTTTCTATCCAATCCTCAGCAGCGAGCTTGAGGCTGACTTCTTCGCCGCGTTGCTCGCTCAACACCCATTTATGATCTATAAATTTATCCCAGACAGCCTTTGCCAGATTGTTTGGGTAATATTTGCCTACCAGTTCGAAAATCTTGCGGCGGTATAACTTCGGGTCTTCATGCTCCCTGACCACATACGAGAAGTCGCGCACATTTTCGAAGCCAACTCCGTTTTTACCCCATTGCACATCGAAAATTCCGTAGCCTAGCCGGTTCAATAATTCTCGGTCCGCATAAACTTCATCTGCCGATATATCTCCGGGCATTTTTACTACTCCTTTCGGTTCAGAGCCACTTGCGCCACTTGAAAATTGCTAGCATAGAGGCTACTGAAAAAAACATCAGTCCCAGAATTATCAGAAAAGCATATTCAAAACCCTCTTCCTGGAACGGCACTTTTACATTCATACCCCAGAAGCCTGTAATCACCGTCAACGGGAGCATAATTACCGAAATTATAGTGAGTGTTTTGATAACCATGTTCAAGCGATGGGTATTGAGTGAATCATAGGTGCTGCAAAGGCTTTCTATTACTTCTCGGAATTCTTCCAGCGTGTCCCAAACCTTATTTATATGGTCGGTAATGTCGGCGTAGAGTGGTTCAAGGTCGTCCTCACCCACTTCCACTATTCGTTTGCGTCGCTCAAGGCTGCTCAACACTGAGATTTGAGGCTTTAATATACGCCGTACTGCCAGAATATCTCGTCGTACAGTCGAAATCTGGTAGATGGTTGACTGCGAACTTGCTTGAAATATCTTGCTATCAACATCGTCCAGATTTTGCGATAATTTATTAAGAATTGGAAAGATATATTCTACCAATATATCCAGAATCTTGTACATAGTATAAGCGGGTGAGCGGTTAAGCATACCGTGTCGTTTGCCGGGATTATTTTTGCATTGTTCAAATAAACGGTTAAGCGGATTTAGCTTACCATCGTGGACTGTGATGATGTAATCAGAGCCTAGAAAAATATCAACTTCTTCTGCTACGCTGACTTTTTCGGATTTATTGTAAACCGGGAAATGCAACACCAGAAATAAGTAATCGGTATCATCGAAATCGTCTAGCTTTGGACGTTGCATATAGCTGGTTACGTCATCGAGATGGAGAGGATTAAATTCAAAGCTGCGATGCAGCCAATCTATCTCAACCGATTCGGCACGTTCTATGTTAATCCAGCGTACCGGCAAGCCTTCTTCCTCGCATATTTCCACACGAGGTTTTCGATTTTCTATATCCAATCCTGAGCGATGCTTAGGGGTAGTGCCGTTTCTTTGGTTTATCCCTGTCCGTAGTTTTGCCAATGGCTTAAGAACTAGATTGGGTTTGTTTCCATCCGAAGTTGTATTCATCCTTTGCATCCCTCCCAGCATAATATAGAGTATCAAACAGGCTAATTATACTATTTAAAATTGAGGATAGGAGAAAAGTAAACAGAAGTATAAGAGGTAGGATACGCCTGGACGGATTTGAACCGCCGACACTCGGTTCCGAAGACCGATGCTCTAGTCCACTGAGCTACAGGCGCATAAAAAACGGAGAGGGAGGGATTCGAACCCTCGAGGGCGTTAACCCTACTCGCTTTCCAAGCGAGCGCACTCGGCCACTATGCGACCTCCCCCCGTTTGTATAGCTAAGATAGCGGCTACTTTGCGCAGCCATCTGAGGAAGCGGAGAGGGTGGGATTCGAACCCACGATGGTGTTAACCATACCCGTTTTCGAGACGGGCGCACTAGGCCAGCTATGCGACCTCTCCAACTCTTTTTGTGCTTGCAGATTATAGCACACTTAGCTACTTTACTTCAACCAAGCAAAAAACCATCTAATTCTCAGTCACCGCATTAATTAAGTTTGTTATCTAGTACCATCCGTACTTTGGAGATAAACTCAATAGCGGTAAAAGGTTTTTGCAGGAAGTTCAACTCTTCGGCTAAATTCAGATTGGGTACTGATTCGCTGGAATATCCCGACATAAGCAGAATTTTTAGATCGGAGTATTTTTTCATCAATTCTCTCGAAAGACTCCACCCTCCCATTTTTGGCATTACCATATCACTTATTAATAAATGTATTGTATTAGAAAAACTTTCGGAAACTTCCAATGCTTCGAAGCCGTTTTGTGCTTCTAATACCGTATAGCCATTTTCTTTCAGAACTTTGCTGGCAAGTTTCCTGATAAGTTGCTCATCTTCGACCAGCAATATAGTCTCAGAGCCTTTTGAATCGCTCCGCTCGATCGGTTTTAAACTCACAGCTTGCTTTACCGATTCCGCGACCAAGGGCAGATAAATTTTAAATACAGTTCCTACCCCTTTTTCACTATAAACCCAGATATGCCCGTTGCTTTGCTGTACTATGCCATAAACAATTGAAAGCCCTAATCCGGTACCCTTGCTCGATTCTTTGGTAGTGAAAAACGGTTCAAAGATATGGCTTTGGGTTTCATGATCCATTCCTATTCCGGTATCACTGATTTCTATCAGGACATATGCTCCCGGGTTGACTTCGTAGTGTTCATCAGCATAAGCCTCATCTAGGGTTACATTGGTGGTTTTTAGCCTGAGTGTTCCTCCTCCGGGCATGGCATCACGGGCGTTTACTGCCATATTCAGAATTACTTGTTCTATTTGCCCTGCATCTGCCAACACTTTACCCAAGTTAGGTTGCAACTCGTATTCAAGCGCTATATCTTCACCGATAATCCGTTGGAGCATATTGTTCATATTTGAAATAACCGGGTTTATATCGAGAACTTCAGCTTTTATTACTTGGCGGCGACTAAATGATAATAGCTGACTGGTCAACGAAGCGGCTTTTTTCGCGGCTTTTTGTATCTCGGTTATAATATCAATATCTTGCTCTTGCTCTTTAAGTTCAATTTCTAACAGTTCTGTATATGATAGAATTATTGTTAGTATATTATTGAAATCGTGTGCTACGCCACCGGCTAACCTTCCGATAGCTTCCATTTTCTGGGTCTGCCGTAGTTGCTCTTCCAGAGATAATAAATCGCTTATATCTCTGACGGTGTTGACAATGGCGGTTATTTCCCCTTGATTGTTATTTATCGGCGCGGCACTGAGTAATAGGGTGCGCCACGTTTTCTGATCTGGTTGGAAACGTATCATTTCATCTTTTATTATTACTCTGCCCGAAATAGCGCGTGCCAGCGGCCATTCTTCCGGCAAATATTGCTTTCCATCTTTATGGAAGATTTGTATGTTTTGATAATCAAACATTCCATTATGGAGGTTAACATCATAATGCCAGTGATGTTCCATCGCAGGATTCCAGCGCAATATTTTACCGGATGGAACTTCAGTTATAAAAACGCCGGTTGGTAATTGTTCTATTACAGTTTCAAGGAAGATATGTTCTGCTTGCAACTGTTCAAGCATTTGCTCGCGTTCGCATTCTGCTTGGCGGGACGCTGTAACATCGCGGAAAACTAGAACTACGCCGGTTACATTGTCTGAATCATCGAGAATTGGCGCACCACTATCTGCGATATGCGTATGCTTACCCTCTTTCGAAATTAGCATGGTGTGGTTAGCCATCTCCACCGTTTTGCCTTCAAGCAATACTTTCTCTACCGGGTTTTCAACTTTCTTCTTGCTATGTTCGTTAATGATTTCGAAAATGCTAGATATAGTCTGCCCTATTGCTTCTTCTTCTTTCCAACCGGTTAATCTTTGTGCTTCTGGGTTTAAAAGGGTGACGTAGCCGTTAGTATCTGTTGCAATAACTCCGTCTCCGATGCTCACTAAAGTTATTCGTAATTGTTCACTTTGCGCTTTTACAGTGGCTTCAGCCTTTCTAAGTTCCTTTATTACTATATCAGAGCGGTTGATATATTTGTGCAAATTGTGGATTAATATATTGATGAGCAATGAATCGAAGAGAAAAGTTAAGAAATTGGGTAACCCATTAGTATTAAATATCTTAAGAGTATAAATCGGGGCTATGAAAAAAAAGTCTCCAACTATTGCGCTCAAAACAATAGTAAATAATCCGGGTTTGATACCGCAATACCAAACGCTAATTATTATCGCGGGGAAATAGACTAAAAATGGGGCATTAGGGTCTTTGGGGTTATCCGTGGAATACACTAAAGCCAATTTGATGAGTGTAGCAATTATAACCAGAAGTAAAGCAAGCCCGTAACGATAGAGGTAAGCTTTTTCAGGTATCGCATATAATGCAAGCTTTTGAATTGTTTTTTTCTTGGGTGACTCAATGGACATCTATCGTTAATCCTTATCGACTTAGATAAGCGTAAGAACAAGTTTGAGCAATAATTAGAAAGAGAATACCCGTGATTAAAGATATTTTATCACAAACTGCTGTTAAAAAATAGAGAGTGGTTATTAAATTTTATACATGCCCAATGTTTTTATTTGAAAATTGAACTTAAATATAGTTGGAATAGTTAGGATTTAACCACATTTTCTCTAAAGTTAAAGCATACATATTATAAAAGCATTTTAAACACAGGCACTTTCCTCGTTAATATTTCACGATTCAGAATTGAATATAATTAATGATTTTGTACTTTCTATTTGTGTTTAAGGAATCTATCTAACGAAAAATGAGGAATGAGAAACAGGCAAGGGGCGTATAACCGCTTGCCTGAAAACAATTTTTTTTGTAGGTGGGAAAGTGACCAAAACAGGTGATTGGAAACCACCGTAGAGATTAACCGATGAAATCCCTAACCAGATTGTTGAGTTTAGCAGCCCCTTCGATAAACATGAAATGGCTGCCTCCTTCGCTTTCATTGAAAATTGCCAGTTGCGAACCGGGGATTTGTTGGTGTACCCATTCTACAGCTTTTGCCGGAAATATACTGACCGTTCCTCCGATAACTAGGCTAGGTACGTTAATTTGAGGAATCACATCGCGCCAATCTTGTGTGCAATGATTGTATAACAAGGTGGCGGCGTGCTGTCGCGGAAGTTTCAGATTTAAATCAACTGCCCACTGTTTCAACTCCGCGCTGGCGGCTCCGGTAAACATGCTTCCCACCAAGCCGGTACTGGTAGCGACTCCTTCCGCTCCGGCTATTCCATTACATAAACCAACCAGTGTTGGATGGTCAAAGATTGCGCCTGCTGCTTCCAGTTCTTCCGCGCTCCAAGCCGGGTTCGAGGTTACGAAGGCTACTTGATCAATCAGCACAAGTTTTGAAATCCGCTCTGCCCCGAAGGTGTCCCAATAGCTCCAGATTATTGAACAGCCCATCGAATGTCCCAGCAACACCACGTTTTGCAGGTCAAGTTCTACCAACACATCATGCAAATCCTGAGAAAAACGCGCTATTCGGTAGCCGCTATTGGGTTTATCCGACTCACCATGTCCGCGCATATCAAGGCTAATAACCCGGTAGCGATCCGACAAAGCCTCGATTTGATCCCTATATTGGGCGGCTGTTTGTGACCAGCCCGGAATCATCACAAGCGGTTGCCCCGCTCCCGCTTCGATATAGCGCAAAGTTATGCCATCGCCGGTAGTAACCTCGCCGGTTTTGGTAGTTACACTCATCTTTGTGTCCTCCATTCATCATTGATTGGCAAGTTAAGCAATAAGAAATAGTCCATACATTAGTATATGGGTTTAAGAATAATGTCGGGTGAAACCGAGTGTCACACGCAGAAAAACTTAATAAAAGCCTGATGTGGCGAAAGCGCCCTTATAGAAATTGTAACGGGCTTAGCGATAAGAGTTAGCGTATTATAGCCGGGTTTGTGGAGGTGTGGCAAAGTAAACCGAACTGATTTCCCGTCCAAACCATTCCAAACTTAGGCGCGAAGCAGCGAATCAAGCAGAATTTGGGAGTGCGGTCGATCAAGTTGGTTGCGTCCGCTATGGGCAAAGGTAATTTTACCTTCTGCGCTCACCACAAAATCTCCGCCCTTCTGCAATACATCCTCACGGGTTTTGAGAATTTTCTTGCCCTGTGCAGCATATAAGGTATATTTCGCCAGCACAGAAGGACCATACACTGTCAACATTGAGTATTTGCCTAGTTTGTAAGCGCGATATACCTCTCGTTGTGGGTCACTGAGAAAGACAGTTTGCTGTAACAGTTGGTTGCTTTCAGGCGTTTTTTTCCCTGCAAGTTCGGGGGCAAGGTGAATCTGTTTCCAATAATCCAGCCATTTGTGGAAATGCTCAGGTGGGGCGAAAGAAATCACCAGTAAGCGTGCCTTCAGGTTAGCCAATTGCTGTATAAAATTAGGCTGATGCAACTGCACCAGATGTTCCGCTCAAGGCATTCAAGCCAAGTGCCGCATAAAGCATATTAGCTGCGGTTGTTGGTAATCTGAAAGGCGTATTAATGAGCCATCCGGAGTAGGTAATTGAAAATCGGGAGCTTTTGCCCCAATGCTTGGTAATGCCAATGTTCTCACCTTATTATTATCTTACTTGACCAAACAGATTATAACAAAGCCTATCTGTGAAATGTGAATAAGTAGAGCTAATTCGCGGAACATTCGTGAAAACTTAACTTAAAGAGTCAACTATGCTTAGGCTAGTTGGGGCGCATCCAACGGCTACTAGGTTCGAGGTCATTAGCCATATCAAAATAGCGGGTAGCTTGCTCTTTATCGCCTCGCTCGAAGAAAGCAATTCCCAGGCGGTAGGTAGCAATAGGCCAGTTGGGTTTTAATTCCAAAGCTCTCTGAAACTGGGTGATGGCAAGGTTGTATTTGTTACATAGCACGTTAGAAAGCCCGGCAAAATACCAGCTATCGGGGTCTTGCGGGAAATCTTGCACCACGCGCTCTGCAAACATGCCCCCTCTACCGCAAGGGTCAACCCCTATTTCAGTATAGAGTTGCAGCAGTAATGCTTCCACGTTCAAGCCGGGCGCAGGGCTTTTATCGTTCAATTCCAGCGCCTTGATATAGGCTTCTTCCGTTTTGCTGTACTGTCCTTGCACCATATAGAAACGGGCTAAATCCACCTGTAAGAGCGGGTCATCAGGGCGTTCTTTCAATAAAGCCTGAATTAATCCTTGCGCAAAATCCCGCGCTTTATTGACCTGTTCGGTAGAATTAACGGCAGGTTGGGCATGTTGCAACTGATCTACCAGCAATTGCACAAAAATTTGACGAGCAAAGCGGTTGGTAGGGTCGGCTTGCAGCACCGAATAAAGCGTATCCTGTGCTTGCAAAACCCTGCCCGTACGCCAGTAAATAGAGGCAAGATAAGCCTGTGCATCTATAAAATTTGGCGTTAGCTGCAACACGCGCACTAGCTGTTCTTCCGCCAGTCCAAATTCCTCACCGCTCAGCAAAGCGTAACCAGCTTTGGTGCGCCGCGCCGCTTCGGCTTCTTGGCTTGCGTCTGCCGGAAGGGCGGCTGTAATCTGTCGGATTCGCTCGTTGTATTTAGAGATATTCCACGCCAACGGCGCGTTATTTTGCCATTTACCATCGGGAAATATCGAAGCGGTGCGTTTGAATTGAGCGCGGGCATCATCAAAGCGCAGGTCACTTAGTAGCAGCAAGGCATAAAGATAGTTGGCGCGATACGCTTCAGGGGTATCAAGGGTGCTACCCAACTTCATGGCTTCGTTAATGGTGCTACGTGCTTCCTGAAAGCGGCTTTGTCGGTAGTAGTTTTCCCCCAACGCTAGCAAAATACGCGCTCGATATTCGTTGTTAGTGGCAGAGGTCAGCGTTTGTTCGGCTTGCTCATACTTACCGTCTTCGGAAAGGGCGCGTCCTAGCCAATAGGTAGCGGCAGGGTCATCAGGGTGGGTTGCCAGCACATTGCGCAAATATCCGGCGGCAGGTTGCGGCTGTTGCAATTGTAGCAAACCTTGTGCCAGCAAGAGACGGCTTTCATAGTCCGTAGGGTTGGTAACGACATACTCACGCAGTCGGCGCACCGCTTCGGTATAATGTCCGGCGTAATAAAGATTGCGACTGCGATCAAGCTCAGTTTCAACGGCGGTTAACGAATTACGCAACCACATTACTGCGACAACCGTAAGCAGTATCAGCGCTGCGCCGCTCAAAGCCAATTTCAGCCAATGGGCACGCCACCATGATGAACGCGGCTCGCTTGTCTCCACTTCAATCAGAACTATGCTTCTTTCAGGGTGTTTCGTAAATATTGGCATCTGCTTCAGGTCTGTTCAATCACGGTAACCTACATTGAATTATACGGCTTTTATGTAAAGCAATTCAAGTAGTCATATAGTTGTGACAATTTTAATGAGAGTGGCTACAAATCTGGCAAAATTTATAGTTTGCTGGTAGATACACAGGTAAGTTGGTTATTGCCGCTGGCGAGTGGTATGCTCAATTGTTGGAGACTGAACTTGGCGACTTTAACGCCATAAAGCAGATTATTTCCATTCAGCACTAATCCTTTGGAGTTTGCGCCTGTGCCCGCGCCATCAATGGTAATCTCCGCCTTAGCGCTACACCTACCATAAATCAACGCACCCACTTGTAAATTATGATAATTCAGCGACCCGGTAAAATTAATTTTTGTTACACTCGGCTGGAAAGTAATTGCCTCGTCTATTCCCGCGTTTTTGATTGCCCATGAGAAGGCGCCGCTTGTACCCCCCGTACCATCATCTGCTTGGGTGGCAACCTCCCATCTTTTTGTTGCTGCTATAAAATTGATTTTGTTGAGGAGTAATTTGTAAGGGTCTCCATGTGAATTGCTGTCAAGCTGCACGCTAATAGTTAGTTTCTCTCCAAAGGTGGAAGCGGGTGCAGTTTGCGGGGCAATTGTTGTCAGATCGTTTGCAATTCCATCCAGCGTAAAATTTTTATATACCACCTGATCGCTGCTATTTATCTCTCCCTCGAATAAGAATGTATGCCAACTATTACCCTGAAGGCACTGGTGGATTGGGTTAGGTAGATTTGTCCAACTACCTGATATTCCATCTGCGGTCGGTATCCAGTAATGCCACGATGGTTCATCGTTTACCCCGTAGCCATCCCACACATTCTGATACTGTAGCGCGAACTCGTATCTTTTTGATTGGTAATATTTGTTAAAGGTAAATTCCAGCGCCTGTATAATTGATTCGCCTCCCTGATTATTGCAGGTGGTGGCAGGTATCCAGAAAGAGAAGCTCAGAATAAAGCTTTTGGCATTGGGCTTCGAGTTCATATCGTGATAACAGTAAACATTGGAATAGGCTGCACTTCCTGATGCCAGCGCACATTCCAGCGAACCTCCGCCATAACTTGAATACAGTTTTTGCCAAATAGGTGGGTTATAGGGTGAGATTGGGCTATTCTCACAATAAACTCCCCAATCTTCGGCGTAGCGTTCTAGAAATAGGGCTCGGGCTGAGGGCGGGTTAGTGGGCGCTTGGTCGCAACCTGTCGCCGCAAGGTGAGTTCGGGGCGGCGCAAGTAGGTGTACCGAGTATAATTTCACCGTTAAGGTTAAAACCACCATAATTATTATGGTGATAGTAAGCAGTAATTCTGGAAACCATTGCTTCATTTGTTTTTACAATTGGGAAAATATTTGCCGTACTATAGCTTCAATATTAAGCGGCGATGAATTATAGTCAAACTTGTTACGTCTGCTTTTATTATACATATGAATTTTCTCGTTGGAATATGATTATTTATTTTTGCTGTAGTACAGAATTGGAGAAAAAGAAAGGAACGAAGAAAAATGAGGATTATTGAAAATCGGCAAATAAAAACCGCCCTAAGGGATAAGGGCGGATTGTGCTAAGCTTGTGCGGGATTATTGGACAAGAGGATTACTTTTGGAGATTAATTCCTCTACAGACACTATACTACTCGATTGTAAAAAATATCTAAAAAAAGTGTTGCCAATTATCAAATTTTTGCAAAGATTAAGCGTTCATTAAAATAATCGAACATTATTATCCAAGAAAGAGTAGCTTAAAATAGAAATAAGGGGTTTAAAACCCCTTATCGGCTAATACAAACTTCTAAATGGTCGACAGGAATAAGCCTATTGCGCCTTTACTACTTTAAAGCTTGAAAGGATTTCAGCGGTGGAAGGCATCCCACGTTTGTAGAAAACGATTTTACCCTCTGTATCAATGCCAACTACGGTGCGATTAATCAGGCGCATTGGTCCTAATTTCATCAAGGCATCATATTTCTCGGATATCGCATAATTGCGATCAACCAACAGTGGGGTTTTTAATTTGTGTTTCGCCACAAAGCGGGTATGCTTCTCTTGATCAGCCTGATTCACCCCGAACACTTCTACTCCTGCTTCGCGATACTTATCGTAATCGTCACGAGCGCTGCAAAGCTGAATAGTGCAACCGGGGGTTTCATCGCCGGGGTAGAATATCAACACTACCGGGCTGACCCCCTTGAACGCGGAAAGTTTTACGATATTCCCCTTGTGATCTTTAACTGTAAAATCAGGGGCAGTGTTACCTACTTGTAAAGCCATTTATATACCCTTCTTTCAATAAACAATTTCTAATATGCGCATATCCAAGTTTTTTATTTACAAATAACCACCTACATAATAAACCGGATTGGCAAGTTTTAGGGATTATTTCTGTGAAAGGTTGTGTATAGGTTTTGTTTAAAGTAAATGGCTGATTTCGTGCCTGTCTTGTTCTTCCTGAGAACTAAGCTTGCGCTGAGACAGTAGTAATGCAGGAAAAATTGCTAACGCTGCCAACGCTGCCGCCCCTAAAAAGACCTCGGTAACAGCTTGTGCCAACGGAAGGCTCAAAGCTTGCGCGTCAATTTTTGTAATATCTATGTTCTTTGGCTTCAAGTCGTTATAGCGATTGAGAGTCCATGTGGTTAGGAAAGAAGTGCCAAGAGTCATGCCCACCAACCGCAAAATGAGTACCAGTGCGGCGGCAACCCCTATTTCTTCGCGTTCTGCCCAGTCTATGACCGCACTGCCCACCGGGGCAATCACGAAACCAAAACCCAAACCCGCCACACTTGCGCCGGGCAACATATTCCACAAGTCGTTCGGTGGTTGCCAGTGAGTATCCCAACGATTCATCAGCAAAAAGCCACCCGAAACCAGCACTAAACCAAAAATTGTAGCAAGTCGATAACCCAATCTGTCACTAAGCCAACCGCCAAGAACCGCTCCCAGCGCCATTCCCAGCGTCAACGGAGCAAGCGCCAAGGCGCTATGGAATGATATGTCAATTGCGCTGTTGCTGCGGTCGGTCGAGTTAACAAATAGCGCAATCCCTACCAGCGCCGCAACCAACGCCCCCCCGATAAACAAATTGGCAAGGTTCGCGGCTGAATAGGGTACGCGCAAAAAAGTGCGTATGTTTATTAGCGGTTTATCTATTCTCAGTTCGGTAAGGACAAAGAGTATCAATGCTACTGCCGCGCCGATTAGCAGAGGTATCTGGTATTCTTTCAGGGGGTTTTTGGTGATTTCTTCAAGTGAAGCGCCACTCAAGGCTGCCGTATCCTTGCCGCCAAGCGCTAGAGAAAGGCAAGTAAGCGACACTGCTAGCAGCAGAAAACCCGGTATATCAATATTCTTCCAGAGTTTGCCAAAATTAATCGAGCTAGTACGACTGGTTTTTAGAGCGGGTTTGAGCATGAAATAAATAATGGCGGCGGAAATCAAACCTAACGGTACATTGATCCAGAAAATTGAATGCCAATTAAAATAGCGGAGCATCAGTGAACCGTATAACGGACCAAGCACCCATCCCGCCGTATCTGCTGCCCCGATTATTCCCAGCGCCATGCCACGCTTATTAGATGGAAAAAGGTCTCCTACCACTGCCATCGAAACCGGCACCATTGCCCCGCCGCCGAGCGCTTGCAAGGAGCGTGCGGCAATCATAATCGGAAGGGAGGTAGCGAGCGCACCCACTACCGAGCCAGCCACAAATACTAACAGCGCACCTAGAAATACTTCCCGTCGTCCAAAAACATCCGAGACCCGCCCCATAAAGGGCATAGTAACGGTGTAAGCCAGCAAATAGGCGCTAACTATCCACGCTCCCTGATCAATATTATCAATTGTGACATCCAGACTATCCATAATACTAGTCAGGATTGCCACTACCACCGTCAGGTCGAGGGCAGCAAGAATTACCCCAATCGAAAGTATTCCTAATACAAACCAAGGTGACCCGCTTTTATTCTGTTCGGCTGGCTTTGATTGCTCAGGTTGCGCCGTATCTTTGATCATCAGGCTTTATACTCCCGGTGGTCTTTGGACGGTCACAGTTTCATTAAACTTGCTGAAGTTCATTTGCCACGTCACGCCTTTGGCAGGGTCTTGCGTAACTTCTTTTAAAATAGCCTGTCTTAGCAGCGTATCGCTCTTGGACACCCAGATGTCGAAATTCACATCGCTGTTATTGAGAGTACCGGCAGTAAAGGTTTCTAATTCTTTACCCTGAATAGTGCCGCTGAGTTTCCAGCTTTCCGCACCGTCGATAGTTTCAGTTCCGGTTATTGCAAGGTTTTGAGCTTTTTGCACAATTGCGCCTAGACCACGCTGTGAATCGAAAAGCTCGGCTGCTTTGAAGCCCACTCCGGCGGGTAAGGGTTGCCACTTATCGTTTAACCCCTTAACCAGAATCCATTGTTCGTTACCCAACGCAATGGTGGTGGCTTCTACTTGTCCAAGCACTACACTCACGCGCAAAGTCGCTTTATAGCTATCAGGCTTGACATAATCACCCTCAGCTCTTCGAAATGAAATTCCGGTTACTATCGGCACTTCTCCTTGCTTAATGTCCACCAAGAAATGCACAAAATTAACGCCATAAAGTTTATCGGCAGCTTGTTTTGCTAGCACTTTTGGATCAGGCAGCGGAAGAGCAGTGGGGGTGGTTTCGCCGCATGCCGCAAGAATAAAGCTGAATACCAGCGTAAACAGCAATACAAAAGGAACACGCGACTCGGAAAAGCTTGCTTTGATACATCGCATAGGTAAATTTCCTATTCCTTAATAAGCGGGTTTCCGGTAGCTAATAATCAGAAGAGATTATAACATAGCCTATGGCTGTATAAGGCTCATAAGCCATGTTAAAAAGAGTACAACAACCCTACTCTCAAACTACTAGAGACCTTCTTGGTTTGATTTTGACGCTTTATTTTTACCCAAATCTTTGAAGGTATATCAAGCCTGCCTATTTCCTAGTTTATTTCTCTCTTTTTCCATCTAAAAAATCACACCAATAATTTTAATTAACACTTTAACAAAATAAGTGAACCAAAAGTTAAAAAGTGTGCTATACTATTTATGCAAGGTGAATAAAACCTGTTTGATATCGGCAATGTGCCCCTTAGAGTTTTTTCGATAAGAGCTTCTCGTAAGATTTGCTTGTTTTGATTTCCTCTTTTGTGCTTTATGCTTTCTCGTTCAGGTAGCTCTACTTACTTCGTTAAATAACCTAACCAAAAATAGGTTATTTCCGGGCAAGAATATGCTAATTATGAAACTTTGCGCTAACTTTCTGTATTTAAGCTTTTAAGATGAAGAGGAACTTGAAATTGAGTAACAAACTTTACGTTGGCGGTCTTTCGTATAATACCACCGAAGGTAGTCTGGAAAATTTATTTGCCCAAGCTGGCGCTATTGACTCGGTGCGGATTATCATCGATCGCGAGACCGGACGCGCCAAGGGTTTTGGCTTTGTGGAAATGAGCGACGCGGAAGGAGCCGCCCGCGCTATTTCGATGTTCAATGGGACTGATTTTGAAGGTCGCAACATCACCGTTAATGAAGCCAGACCACAAACTGAACGTCCTCAGCGTAGCAGCGGTGGTTACGGCAACCGTGGTGGAGGCGGTCGCTACTAAGCGATCGTATTCCCATCAATAGCTAAATTATAGCTATAGAAAATACAGCCCGTTTTTAACCGACGGGCTGTAACTTTTTTTCATAGGAAACCACCTGAAAACCCCACCCTTTAAAATCTCCCAAAACCGATACATTTTAGAACGACCCAAACCTTTTATAACCTTCTTAATTAGAAGGTAAAACTTTCTACCTACCGCTAAAATTAGTCAGGACCTCACACTCCAGTATTACAAGGTTATCATCAACATTCATCGAAAAACCTACAACTGCACAACCCTGAAAATCGACTAAAAGCTGCTTCGCCCTCATTGGCTTAGCTTATACTCCTCTATCTCTCGCCACCGGAATAAGCCTTATCCTTTTGATTATGAGCCGGGTTGTGTTGGCAGAGCTGAATTAGTTATAAGCTCGTAAGTCATAACTACATATTGCTTGCGGAATCGAGCGAGGAATTACAAATACAATACCCCGCATATTGTAAAATGTAATTATAAAATCCTATATATAGTGCCACATTCTTATGATTTCATCTATATGAGCGCTTTTTCAGATTTTGCACAACCCTAAAATTTAATGCTACGCACAATATATTGTGTTCCCAAGAACAATATATCAATATGTTGTAATTAATCTGTTATTAATGTTCTACTGGTGGCTGTTCCTTTACAGCTTAGCTATAGCTAACTATTTCTACAAGCATTGTACAATATTGCATTAAACATAAATGTGATAAATATAACTAAATATTTGTTCACATTTATCAACCTTATTTACACCTTTTCTTATATCAATCATATAGAAATACCTATGCAAACCATAATAAAAATATATTGGACATTATAGGAAAAATTAGCTACATTACAGGCATGCAAAATGCTGTATACTCAACCCTGCAACTTATATTATGAATAGTCCAAGCTTATTGTAGAAGGAATCCTTATAGGATTAACCCTTTTGCAAACAAGCTTTATTGTACAGAGTGACAGGCTATTGTAGTTGGAGATTTTCCTTTTTTGAATTCCCCTTTAGTACCATATAAATTATCGAGTTTTACAAATCTAGTAAGAACTAGGTGTGTCTTTGTATTAGCTGAAAGTTTTTCTGATGTTGTTGCATACCGTTGCCAAATAGTTCGACATTTAGCTTTATATTGACATTCGAAGATGAGACGAGCATTACATTTGACTGGCATTGTGCCAAACAGTTACAAGTTTGAGTGAGATGAAAAAGTACGCTGCCTTGAACAACAAATAGTTTTCTCACCGCTCAAAAATGCCCGGTCTCTTTCATTTCGATCGAAGTATTTATATGGTAGTAAATTGTTTTTTCTGCTAAGCGTTTAGGAAAGGGAAAATCACTAATGGTTTCGAAAAAAGGAAAGCTGCTCCGCTTTTCATGGCTGTTGTTGCTTGTTGCGTTCGTGCTTGTTGCTTGTGGCGATAACGGCAGTTCTAAGACCACTGCAACACCGGAAGCCAGAAATGCTCCTGCAGTAACTACAGCTGCTGCTGCAACTACCGCGGCACAGGCAGCCGCTACCACTGCGGCACAAGCTGCTGCAACCACTGCGGCACAAGCTGCTACGACCTCCGCTGCAACCACTGCGGCTGCAACTACTGCGGCTGCCGCTGGTAATGCTACCAACGGTTCCCAGATTTTCAGAAGAACTTGCCAAGTTTGCCATTCCAATGGTGGTACTGCCACCGGCGCGGATGGACAGCCCAACCTTGCTGCCAGTACCAAGACTAATGACCCTGCCTTTATCCGCCAGACCGTTCGCGATGGTCGCAAAGGTGTTATTACTCCGGGTATCGATATGCCTTCGTTTAACTCCGTCAATATTCGTGACGCTGAGTTAGAGGATATTGTTGCCTATATTGGCTCTATCAAGACCGCAGGCTATGCTGCCCCGACCCCGACCCCGATGCCAACTGTGGTAGTGCCAGCTAATACTGTCGCTCCGACTCGCCCTGCGCCGACTCCGCCAAACGGCTCTGACGGTAAGGTCATCTCGAGCAGCGCTTCTAGAGGTGAAGTTATTTTCAGAAACACTTGCCAACGCTGCCATGCTAACGGCGGACGCACCCGCGGTGATGCTAATCAGCCCAACCTTTCTACCAATGGCAACACCTGGAATCCCGACTTTGTACGGAGCTTCATCTACAACGGCAGCCCGACTCCGACTTTAATGCCTAAGTTTGGCCCGAACCTGACTCCTCAAGAGTTGGAAGATCTGGTTAAATACATAACCACCATCAATACTACCCAGAAGCCGACTACTCCTATAGCTACACCGTAACAGTGGTGTGTAGTTAGGTAACGTCCCAAGATAGCCTGACCCGCTGACCAACTCAACGGGTCAAGGCTATCTACAGTAAATCTTCTCGCTAAAACTCAAAGTCTCTGCTTTCTATTACAAGGGGGGGCAGAAGCTTTGAGTTTTTTTCAGAAATTAGATTTGTTACTTTACCACCATTCCGTCATTATTTCGAAATCACGAAACATACATGCTTACCTATATAAATATCGCCTAAATTATATTAGACATCTTGTCAAAAAGAGAATACATTAGAAACACGTTAAAATGTTAGAGATAAATTAGGAAAATCCCAGAGAAAACAAAAATCTATTTTCTTGTCTATCACAATTTTTCTAATTTGTGAAGGGTAGAAGTAAGCTCGTTGTAAAGGTTATAGTTGATTTTATCCCCTTTACAAAAGTCTTTAGTTATAGAAAGCGCTAAGCTGCTGTAATTAAAGACCTTCCTTACTCTTTCTAAAACCTTTTGGTAAATCATAAATAATACGCAATATACACCATATAAAAACGGGTTTGGTCTTTGTTTATGCTGAAAGAATTTTTTTAATGCTGTAGTATAGTGTTGCAACATAATTCAGTATTCAGCTTTGCATGGACACCCTTAGGAGAGTAGTGTACTAAATCTGGTTGATCTTGTTGCCAGTATGTACAGTTTGAGTGATAAGAAAAAGCGTGCTACTTTTGAACCTCAAATAGTTTTTTTGCTGCTCAAAAAACTCTCTCTTCTACTTTCCCTAGTATATGGTTTATTTAGATATTTCGTTGCTGATTTGGGTTTTAAGAAAGGGTAAGAATTACTATGCATTTGAAGGGAAAGCTACTGCGCCTATCTTGGGTGTTGCCACTTGTTGTACTCGTTCTGGTTGCTTGTGGCGATAACGGCACCGTTAAGACTACTGCTACACCGGAAGTCAGAGAAGCTCCAAAGGCAGCAACTACAGCTGCTGCTACCACTGCTGCGCAGGCTGCTTCTACCACTGCCGCACAAGTTGCGGCTACTACCACCGCTGCTGCTACACACGCTGCGACTACACCCGCTGCTGGAGCCGCTACTACGCCCGCAGCCGGCGCAACTACCGATACCGCTGCTGAGACTACTGACGTTATTTGGCAGCCTACTGTTACACCTGTTGCGGCACCGGGAGATATTACGAGAGGTTCCCAAATTTTCAGAAGAACTTGCCAAGTTTGCCACGCTAAAGGCGGAACCGAAACCGGCACTTATGGGCAACCTAACCTTGCTGAACAAGATGTTGATCGGAAAGATCCTTCGTTTGTCCGCCAAATCATTCGCAGTGGTAAGAAAGGCACGATAACTCCGGGTATTGATATGCCCACTTGGACCCCGGATCTTATTCGCGACAACGAGCTTGAAGACCTTGTAGCGTATGTGGTATCTCTCCAGTACGCACCTGCCGGATATACTGCTCCAACACCGACAGCGCTGCCAACTATCTTAGCTACTCCAACCGCTGCACCTACCCGCCCTGCGCCGACTCCGCCAAACGGCGCTGACGGTAATCCTATCGTTGGTAGCGCTATCAGAGGGGATGTCATTTTTAGGAACTCTTGCCAGCGTTGCCATGCTAGTGGTGGTCGCACTCTCGGTCCCAAGAATCAACCTAACCACTCGCTGGGTGCAAATACTTGGAATCCAAACTATGTACGCAGCTTTGTGTACAACGGCAGTCCTACATGGACATTAATGCCTCCGTTTGGCCCGAACCTGACTCCTCAAGAGCTTGAAGATGTGGTTAAGTACGTAACCACGATCAATACTACTCTGAAGCCTGCTACCCCTACCCCTTAGTCGTAATGACGATGGGGGGATGGTAACACTCCAAAATAGCCTGACTCGAAACCCCAAGCATCGGGTTAGGCTATCAACAGTAAAGCTTCTCAGTAAAATCAAAAGTCTCCGCCCCTTGTGATAGGAAGCGGAGACTTTGACTTTAATCAAGAAAATTAGCCTTGTGGACCATGCTCATTCAAATAGCCGCTATATGGATTTTGAGGCTGATTATTCTGGGGCGGTTGCGGGTAATTCCACCCACCCGGTTGGCTTGTCGGCAACTTATCGCCATATTGTATTCGCATTCGCAAATAGCGTCCTACATCTTCGGGGTTTAATAAGCCCACAAAAAGCCGTTCTGCGTTTAGCACAGGCATAGCGGGTTGCCCGTTTAATAACAATTTCTTGATGGTTTCTTCAAGATTATCTTCCAATTGTGCCACTTCAAGAGAACCGCGTCGCTTCATCACATCCATTACCCGCCGATTTACCCAATCTGCTTTAGGGATTTTGCTAATTTCATTGTTAGTTACCAAACCCAACAAATAACCGTTTTCCACAACCGGCACAACTTTAAAGCCCCTCATAAAAAATTCAAATACCAATTGATTTATGGGAGCTTCGGGCTGAATAACCGCGAAAGGTCGGGACATTACTTGCTCAACTGCTACATTTTTCAGATATTTTTCGCCTAATGCCTGTAAATAGCTCCGCCTCGCCGCGCTTATCAGATACCAACCGAAAAATGCCAGTAAGATTCCATCAAAAATGTCGCCGTTCAATGCTATGAATACGCCTCCGGCTAAAGAGATGAAACCAAAACCCTGTCCAACCAGGCTTGCGCTACGCATAGCTTTGAAATTGTCTTTGGTAATTGCCCAGATTACCGATTTGAGGACGTGCCCACCATCGAGCGGGAAGGCAGGAATCATATTAAAAGCTGCAATTATCAGGTTGATAAATGCCAGATAACCTGTAGCCCAATAAAATACTCCGGCTTGGGCTCCCACTGCAAGATTAACTAGCAAGAATAAACCGCCCAATAACGCGCTGGTCAACGGTCCAACTATAGTGATAATAAATTCTTCAAAAGGAGTACGCGGTTCACTTTTAATATTGCTAACTCCACCGAGGAAAAAGAGCCTGATATTATCAACTTCTAAACCTCGTAAGCGGGCGACCCACGTATGCGCCAGCTCGTGTAGCAGCAACCCGGCAAAGAATATGAGGGTAATTGCCAATGCGGTCAAAAAGATTAGCCCGCCGTTTAAATTCGACTCCTGTAATACCGAAGAATCCGCAATAATTAATACGAAAAATCCTAAAAGAAAAAACCAGCTAACATCCACTTCTATTCGGATGCCACCGATTTTCATTATCTTGATGCCTTTACCCATTTTTTATACCATCCTATTTCTATATAAGAGACCATGAAAAGCTTACTTTACATAAAACGTTTTATTCCACTTAATATGTGCTTTATAATCTCATATACGCAATACCTAGCTTAGAGTTAGGGGTTGCGTATTAGACCTTTGTTAGAGTTTTAGCAGAAGCAAAAATAGAATTGCAACAAAATTTAGCCGGGAGCAGCAAGACCTATCCTATAGTTAACTTCAATTGTTTTTCAAAGCTGATTAAAAATCTTTTATATCCGGGTGATTTGAACTCAACTCTGGAATAAACTCCGCTTTTGTTTACCAAATTTTCTCATTTTGAACCTGAACATAGCTATATATCGCTACTAACGATAATAGACATCATCGTTATCGTATGGCACAATACCACCATCTATGGTATGGTCTTAGAAGAAAATTATTTACGCAGTATCGTTTCGTAACACAAGACGAATAAAAAGCCGCGATAGGGTAGAGAAAGTTTCTTTCAGGGTATAATATATTGTAAGGCTGTGAGCTATTAGGCTCTACCTTTAATATGTGTTTCTCTAAGACGGTTATTTATTCAGGAGCTTACTTTCAAATGGCAGAGCAAAACACTGATTATGATGTAGTATTGATTGGAAGTGGTCCGGGCGGTTATATTGCTGCCATTCGCGCCTCGCAACTTGGGCTAAAAGCGGCGGTGGTAGAACGCGAAGAAGGCTTGGGCGGAATATGCCTTAATTGGGGTTGTATCCCCTCTAAAACCATTCTCCGAAATGCAGAAGTCCTTAATACTATCAACCACGCAAAAGATTACGGAATAAAAATAAACGGTACTGTTGAGGCTGATTTTACCGCAGGATTAGAGCGGGCGCGTGGTATCATCGAGCGTCAGGTTAAAGGGGTTGCTTTCCTGATGCGCAAGAACAAAGTTGAGGTTGTGCGCGGAACTGGCAGACTCATTGATAAAAACACAGTGGGGGTAATTGCGCCCGATGGCAGCGAGCAGCAACTAAAGGCAAAGCACATCATTATTGCTACTGGTTCACGGGTCAAATTGCTACCCGGTATGAACCCTTCCCTTATTGACGGAGAAAGCATCATTACCTCGAAAGAGCTTTGGAATATCAAGAAACAACCGAAATCGGTAATCATTCTCGGCGCGGGACCAATCGGGGTTGAGTTTGCTACTGTCTTTAACGCTTACGGCACTGATGTAACGGTGGTGGAAATGCTCTCGCGGGTGGTACCACTGGAAGATGAAGAAATAAGCAGCACTCTTGCCCGTGAGTTCAAGAAAAAGGGCATCAAGGTGATGACCGGGCAGAAGGTGGCTTCGGTGGTGAAAGAAAACGGGCTGGTTAAGGTAACAGCCGAAGCGGTAGAAGGTGGCAAGCAGCAGGTGCTTGAGGCTGAACTGGTGGTAATCGGGCTTGGCTTTTCGCCCAGTAGCGATGGGCTAGGGCTAGAAGAACTTGGAGTGAAGGTAGAGCGCGGTTTTATTCAGGTCGATGAAAAGATGCAAACCAATGTACCCGGCATCTACGCTATCGGGGATGTTACCGGGAAACTGGCGTTGGCGCATGTCGCTTCGGCGATGGGTGTAGTGGCGGCGGAAAACATCGCGGGACATGAAACGGTAGAATTGGATTACCTGAGCATGCCACGCTGCACCTATACTTCTCCCCAGATTGCCTCAATCGGTTTGAATGAGGCACAGGCTAAAGAGCGGGGCTACGAGGTTAAAAGTGGAAAGTTCGGTTTCCAGCCAAATGGAAAAGCGCAAGCGCTTGGGGAAGCGGTCGGGTTCGCCAAAATAATTACGGATGCCAAAACCGGAGAAATTCTTGGGGCGCATCTAATCGGACCTGAAGTGACCGAGTTAATTGCAGAATTTAGCCTTCTGCGCTTGCTAGAAGGCACAGTTGAAGAATTACATAGGGCAGTACACCCGCATCCAACTCTGTCTGAGGTACTGGCAGAGGCTGGCTTGGCGGTAGAGGGTTTACCCCTCAACGCATAAAAAAGAGGTAAAAATATGAGTAGCGGAGTTGATGGTAAGACAGAAGAGGTAAAAGCGGCAGTGCGTGGCAATATGGAAGCACGCGCCTCCCGCGCTGAGTTGCTCAGCTATTTTCGGCAAATGCTTATGATTAGGCGGTTTGAAGAAAAAACTGCCGAAATGTATAAGAAAGCCAAAATAGGTGGGTATTGCCACTTGAACCTTGGCGAAGAAGCCTCAATTGTGGGGGCTTTGTCAACCCTCGACTCTCGTGATTATATTTACACCAACTATCGTGAACATGGTTACGCACTGGCGCGGGGGATGGCTCCGGGCGCGATAATGGCGGAACTTTTCGGTAAAGAGGATGGCTGTAGCAAAGGGCGCGGCGGTTCTATGCATCTGTTCGACAACAACCTTCACTTTATGGGTGGTTATGGCATCGTGGGCGGTCAATTACCGCTGGCTACCGGAGCAGGCTTTGCGCTTACCTACAAGGGCGAAGATGGAGTGGTAATTGCCCAGATGGGTGATGGCGCAACCGCAATCGGCGCATTTCACGAGTCGCTGAACCTTGCCAAGCTCTGGAACTTACCCGTGATTTTCTTGGTAATCAACAACTTGTATGGTATGGGCACGCCCGTTGAAAAATCATCTGCCGTTCCCGAATTGTACCGCCGCGCACGCGCTTATGATATGTACGCCGAAAGAGTAGATGGTAACGATGTGCTGGCAGTCCGTGATGCAATGCAACGGGCGGTTCGGCTTGCCCGTGAAGATAAAGAACCGAGCTTGATTGAACTGATGAGTTTTAGAATGAAGGGTCATTCGGTGGTTGACCCCGACCGTTACCGTACCAACGAAGAAAAACGTTACTATGCCGAGCATGACCCGATTCAGGCTTATGAAGAGCAGCTTATTGCTGAGGGAATTCTTACACCTGAAATGATCGAAACAACTGAAGCCGAGATTGAACGGGAAGTAGAAAGCGCGGTGGAATTTGCCGAGAAGAGCGCCTTTCCCAAACCTGAAGACTTATTCCAATTTATGTATGCGACTTCAGTGCCAAATGCAGTTTTGGAAGTAAAAACTTACTAGGCAGAAAACATACACTCTTTTAAGGTGTAATTGGAATAGAGTAACAAAGGAAAAGAAGTGACAACCTTAACTTATCGTCAGGTTTTGCATGATACACTGGCGCAGGAAATGACGCGGGATGAGCGGGTTTTCTTGATGGGCGAGGAAATCGGCGTTTTTGAAGGCTCTTATAAAGTTACTAAAGGGCTGCTAGAACAATTCGGGGCGAAGCGCGTTAAAGATACACCCATTGCAGAAGAAGGCTTTGTTGGCGCGGCAGTAGGGGCGGCTATGTTAGGTTTGCGCCCGGTAGTTGAGCTTATGACCATCAATTTTTCGATTGTTGCGCTCGATATGATCTTGAATCATGCCGCCAAAATATATTACATGTTCGGTGGGCAAACGCCTGTACCGATGGTAATTCGCACTCCGGGTGGGGGCGGGCAGCAACTTGCCGCGACCCATTCGCAAAACCTTGAGGTCTTTTTTTCTCATATTCCCGGCTTAAAAGTGGTTGCGCCTGCCACTCCTTATGATGCGCGTGGTTTGTTGCGTTCTGCTATCCGTGATGATGACCCGGTGCTTTTCCTTGAAAACTTGGGGGTTTACGATGTCAAGGGTGAAGTGCCGGACGAGGATTTTGATAATGATTACACCATCCCAATTGGGGTTGCCGATATCAAACGCAATGGCACGGACGTTACGCTAATCACTTACTCGCGGATGGTGCATACGGCGTTGGAAGTTGCAGAACAGCTGCAGCATGAGGGTATCAGTTGCGAGGTGGTGGATTTGCGCTCGTTGCGTCCGCTGGATATGCCAACTATCTTACAATCGGTTAGGAAGACCAATCGAGCGGTTATTTTTGAACACGATTGGCGTTCCTACGGTATCGGGGCTGAAATTGCGGCGGCTATTCAGGAAGAGGCTTTTGACTATCTAGATGCTCCGGTGTTGCGCGTTGCGGCGGCGGAAGTGCCGTTGCCCTATTCCAAGCCGATGGAATTGGCAGCGATGCCCAGTGGTGAGCAATTGGTTAGCGCAATCCGCAAGACGGTTTCCAAACGCTGGTAATAAAGTAGGGGAGTGAAAAATGGTTGATGTAATAATGCCGCGCTTGAGCGATACCATGAAAGAAGGGGCTATCGCCACTTGGCATAAAAAACCGGGCGATGAAATAAAAAAGGGTGATGTGCTGGCAGATATCGAAACCGATAAAGCTACTATGGACTTGGAAGCCTTTGATAATGGCGTGCTGGAACAAATCTTGGTGCAACCCGGCGAAACTGTACTAATTGGTACAGTTGTAGCCACGATTCGCAAAGCTGGCGAAACTGCTTCGGCTACTCCGCGTGTGGCTGTTGCCCCCACAACTATTCCAGAACCAGCGGTGGCGGCAGTAAGTGCAGCGGTGCAAGCGGCAGCAACTCAGGTTCAGGTAGCCTCAACCCCCGTTGGTGCTGCTAGTTCGGGCAGAGTCAAGGCTTCTCCGCTGGCGCGAAACCTCGCCTCCACCTATCAGCTTGATTTGCATGCGATTGCCGGGAGTGGTCCCGGTGGTCGAATCCTGCGCGATGATGTAGAAGGGGCGCACCACAAAGGTAATGGTTATGCTATAGCTGCCCCCGAAACGTCGGTTGTGGCAGTTAATGCAGCGGTGCAATCAGTCGTTACACAGGTTCAGGCAATTGCTTCTACTCCAAGTGGCGATGAGGTAGAGATTATTACTCCTACTATGATGCAAACCACTGTAGCGCGCCGACTTACCGAGTCTAAGCAACAAGTACCGCACTTCTACGTCTCTACCGAAGTAGATATGACCGAAGCGGTAAAGCTACGCGAGCAATTGAACTCGAAGTTAGGCGAGGGTGGAGTCAAAATCAGCTTTAACGACCTAGTTGTGAAAGCATCTGCTATAGCCTTGGAACGGATACCCGAAGCAAATACATGGTACAAGGACGGCAAATTTTATCGCAATAAGCGGGTAAACGTTGGTTTCGCGGTGGATGTTCCTAATGGTTTGGTGGTACCCGTGATTCGTGACGCTAATATCAAAGGGGTGCGAAGCTTGGCAAAAGAAGCCAAAGCTTTGATTGAAAAAGCCCGTAGTGGGAAACTACGCCCCGAAGATTATCAAGGCGGTACTTTCTCAATCTCGAACCTCGGCATGTTCAATGTGACGCAATTCCAAGCGGTCATCAATCCGCCCGAAAGCGCAATTCTGGCAGTCGGCGCGATTATCGAGAAACCGGTAGTGGTAAATCATGAAATAGCGGTGCGTCATCGCATGAGCCTGACGCTCTCCGCCGACCATCGCGTGCTGTACGGCGCAACGGTGGCGCGCTTTTTGGGACAACTCCAAACCTTGCTGGAGAACCCTTTTGAGTTATTAGGATAAACGTCACTTGGCTACTCATAGGTCAAACCCCGCTTTTTACGATAGGCGGGGTTTTATTTACGTTGTAATAAGAACAAAAGTGCTTTTGTCTGCGTCAGTACAAAAGCTATGCTATAATAGCGCCGATTAACTTAGCAATCATAACTAAAGGTACAGGTTTTTGTTTAAATGAATAAGGTATTAGATGAATTCAGAAATGGTACACCTGAGGTACTATGCCCTGAATGTCGTGAGCTTAACCCGATAGATGATGAAAAGTGCTTTAATTGTGAGACTGAACTGCTAAAACCTGTGTCTCTCTGGCACAACTTTGTAGATGTAATTATTCGACCGCTGGTGGCAATGCGGCGTATTGCTGCTACAATCCCTTACTGGCAAGGCGCGTTTTTATATTTCCTGTTAATAGCGCTTGTAGCTTTGTCGCAGGTTGTTAGCCTTTTGAGTTATGGACAAAATGTGCTGGACAATAAAATCCAGTTGAGCCGCTATCAAGTGGTTCAGGTACTGGATGACCGAAATGGTGAAGTGCCACTTAGCACAGATCAGCGAAATGCGCTGACTAATCCTTCAGATGCAACCTTAAAACTAACCGATGCCCAGAATGCAGAACTGAATGATGTTGATGACCAGCGCATACGCTTAACCGACAAGCAATTTCTCTATCTGCGAGATAACACCGATTCCAACTTAAAACTCAATGACAAGCAGATCGAGTTAAACACCCCTCAACCTGATCAAATTCCAAATATTGATTCCAGTTTTATCGGTTCCTTCCTGATTAATGCGATAATTCGGGTTGCTTTCACGGCGGTTTTTGCAATGGCGCTTTCGGTAGTAGCACGTCTCTTTTACAAAGAAGAGTCCCGCACTAACTTCAAGAGCCTATTCGCTATTGCAACCTTCGCACAGGTCAACCTGTTAATATTGGGGCTTCTATATTTAATTCCTATTGGGATACCTAACCTGCTTTCAATTTTGCATGATCCCGGTTTTAGTCGGGGCGATGTCAATATCTACGTTATACTCATCCAGTTTGCGCCTTTGTTTTACCAACTATTCCTACTAATTACCGGAGTTCATTTCAGCATGAAGCTGAATTGGAACCGAAGCGCGCTGGTGGTCTTGATTCCTGCTTTATTATTGAAGGTATTCTTACAAGTTCCGTTTTAGTAGGGAGTTTGAAGGATGTCGCAAGCGGATATTCCTGAATCTGGCGATCCTTCATCTACCCTAAAGGGCAGACGTGAGCGCATCTGGGTTATGCCCAATCCGATTCCGAGCGAATTTCTTGATAGAGTCTCCGAATCAGGATATGGCGCGCTCATCGCCCAACTCTTATATAACCGCAATCTTCGCACCCCCGAAGCGATTGAATATTTTTTCAATGCCGACTATTCCCGTTTAGCTGACCCTTACCTGATAAAAGATATGGATAGGGCAGTAAAGCGCATCCAACAGGCGCTATCTGCCCATGAAACTCTCGCTATTTACGGAGATTTCGACGCAGACGGTGTAACTGCCTGTAGCCTTTTGGTGCAATATTTCAGGTCGTTGGGAGTTGAAGTTATACCGCGTATTCCGCACCGGGTTGATGAGGGTTACGGTTTGAATCCGCCTGCCCTTACCCGTTTGCACGAACAGGGTGTTACCCTTGTTATTACGGTAGATTGCGGCGTTAGCAATGTGGCAGAGGTTGCGTTTGCCAGTGGACTCGGCATGGATATTATTGTAACAGACCACCACCGCCCCCCCGACCCATTACCGCAAGCCTATGCCATTCTCAATGTCAGGCAGGAAGGTTGCCAGTACCCTTATAAGGGGGTAGCGGGTGTAGGAATGGCTTTCCATTTGGTTAGGGCATTAAGTAAAGCTGGTATCAAAGGTAATGGGCTAAAGCCGAGCGACCTGCTTGATTTGGTCGCGCTTGGCACTGTGGCGGATATATCTCCACTAAACGGTGAAAACAGAGTGTTGGTTGCTAGCGGTTTGAGGGCTTTAAACCGCACCTCTCGCCCAGGTATTATTGCGTTGATTGATGCCGCAGGCTTAAAGCAAGGAGAACTTGAAGCGAGTTCCATTGGATTTGGGCTAGCTCCTCGTATAAACGCTGCCGGACGGGTGGATGATGCGATTCTGGCGTATCAGTTACTTCTAACCGACTCGTTATCGGAAGCCCGCGAACTGGCTAACCAGCTAAATTCCAAAAACCGTGAGCGTCAGGATATGCTAAGTACCGTACTGGAGGAAGCACGTTATCAGGTAGCGGAGAAAAGGCTGGCTGAGAAAAATAAACTGATGCTGCTCAGTGGTACTAACTGGCAAGCCGGAATCGTGGGGTTGGTAGCCGGTCGTCTTTGTGAGGAATATTCTCGCCCGGTAGTGGTGGTCGAGCGTAGCGGTGAGCATTGTAAGGGGTCGGCGCGAAGCATCTACGCTTTTAATATAATTGAGGCTCTAAGCGAGTGTAGCGATTTGCTCGAACGCTTCGGCGGGCATCGTCAGGCTGCCGGGTTCACGGTAGCAGCTTCAAACTTAGCCGAGTTGGAAAGTCGCTTATATAAAATTGCCGACAGAATGACCGACTCTGACTTGCAACCGCGCTTGCTGGTGGATGCAATCATTGAACCTGACCAAATTATGTCTGCCTATACTGAGAGTCGCTTATTAGCGCCGTTTGGAAGCGAAAACTTGCAACCGCTCTATGCCTGTACCGGACTGAAGGTGCGGGAGGCACGCCCAGTGGGTATTGATGGTTCACACTTGCGTTTGAAATTGTTCAATCCGCATAACATGAAAACGCTTGAGGGCATTGCTTTTCGGGCGGGTTGGCGTGCGGTGGACATGAAACCGGGAAAACTCATCGATGTTGCGTTCAATTTAGATCAAAATATGTGGCATGGGCAGAAACGGCTTGAAGTATATATAAAAGATATGCGATTCTCTGCCTAAAGATGAAAAAACTGGTAGCGTGGCGCCATAATTTCATGGATTTTTAATAGTAATTTACCGAAATTCTGTAACAATTACGCCTTTAGCCTCAAATTGTAGTACGTAATCTGGCAAAAATTGGTTGAGTTAGTAACAAGTGCTACACCCTAACTACAAGATGTAGCATATAATTAATCAGAAACCGATTGTGGAATATTTAATCGAAACAGGAAGAATTCAATGTCTGAACTCACCGAACTCACGATTGAACCCGAAGAATTAGAGCTTGCACCTGTAATCAATGGGAATAGCCCTGCTGGCAAGGGTACAAAAGGCAAAGCTGATACTCAAGTAGAAGCCTCTTATGTTTACCCATTTACCGCAATCGTAGGGCAGGAAGAAATGAAGTTATCCTTACTGCTCAACGTTATTGACCCCCGAATCAGTGGTGTTATGATTATGGGGCATCGCGGTACCGGTAAAAGCACGATCGTGCGTGCGCTTGCCGATTTGCTCCCTCGTATCAAAATAATAAACAACTGTATGTATAGTTGTGATCCAGATACCACTAAACGTGGTGGTCTTTGTCGCGATTGCCGCGACAAACTCGCTCGTGGTCAAAAATTGACCGGGCATATAGCCCCTGTTCCTGTAGTTGACTTGCCCTTAGGCGCTACCGAAGATCGTGTTTGCGGCACAATTGATATTGAAAAGGCGCTTAGCCAAGGCGTTAAAGCCTTTGAGCCTGGATTGCTGGCGCGGGCAAACCGTGGCTTCTTGTATATTGACGAAGTTAACCTTTTGGAAGATCATTTGGTTGACGTGCTGCTGGACGTAGCGGCAGGCGGTGTGAACGTAGTAGAGCGCGAAGGTATCAGTGTACGCCATCCTGCTCGTTTCGTGCTGGTAGGTAGCGGTAACCCTGAAGAAGGCGATTTGCGCCCGCAATTGCTCGACCGTTTTGGTTTGCACGCCCGCATCGTCACGATTCTTGACCTTGAGCAACGTGTCGAAATCGTAAAGCGCCGCCACACCTTCGAGATGAATCCTGCTGAGTTTATGGCTGAATATGACCCACAGCAGGAAGCTTTACGGCGCAAGATAAAAGAAGCGCAACGCTTGCTACCGAAAGTTGAATTGCCGCACGAAATCTTGATAAAAATCGCCGAATTATGCCTTGCTCTGAATATTGACGGGCATCGTGGTGAATTGACTATTGCTCGCACTGCTACCGCATTAGCAGCTTTCAATCACAAGAAAGCGGTTACTGTGGAAGATGTTAGGCAGATTGCGACGCTGTCCTTGCGCCATCGTCTCCGCAAAGACCCTCTCGACAATACCGATAGCGGTGTTAAGATTGAGCAGGCGGTTGAGAAAGTTTTAGGTCCAGTACCGGTCAAAAAATCTGCTAAGAAGTAGAATACAGGATTTCCAGTATCATGTTGTAAGCGCGGCTGCCGAAATTGAGGCAGCCGTTTCTTATTACTCCCACAAACTTGGTTTTAATTTTTGCGCTATACACGAACATCCAGAAAAGAGAATCCGATAAAGGTATAGTTAGTGATAGTTCAGCAGGGCGGTTGCAAGTTCGGAAAGGGGGTGGGTTCATCCCTTTCAGGGCACAGGCAGGCAGTGGAACGCTTGCCGGGGTCGCAAGAGATGTTTGAACTCACCCTACTCGCACATGATATTATATACACCGCAAAGCAAGCTGAATTGCATTATGCCAACTCTCTATGCTATAATCTCTTGCGGCAAATTTATTGCCAAAATAATAATAAGCACGCTCTCTGACCGTGTGATTCGTGTCCTTCGGGATTATCGCCGGGTTGACGAGAGCGGAAGAAAACGAATTTAGAAAGGAATATCCCATTCAATGGTAACTACCGCTAATCCGGGCGCTACTCCTGCGCCTGAAATTGTCCCATCTGCGCCACGCCCGCTTGCTACTATCCAGAAGGGCATGACCGTTCCTCAGATAATGCGTGCATTGCTGGAATCAGGTGTACACTTTGGACATCAGACCAAACGCTGGAACCCAAAGATGCGCCAATACATCTTCACCGAACGCAACGGAATTCATATCATCGACTTAGGTCAATCTGTTTCAGGTTTGGAAGATGCGGCTGCTTTCGTGCAGGAATTGGCGGCTCAAGGTGGACGACTGTTGTTCGTAGGAACCAAGAAGCAAGCTCAGGATACCGTGGCTGAAGAGGCAAAACGTTGTGGACAGTATTTTGCCAATAAGCGGTGGCCCGGTGGTTTGCTCACCAACTTTGTCACCATTCGCCAACGCTTGCGCTACCTTGCCGAACTGGAAGCTCGCGAAACTCGTGGTGAATTTGAGCAATTACCAAAGCGAGAAGCTAAGAAGCTCACTGAAGAGAAGACCAAGCTAAACGATGTATTGGGCGGTATCAAGAGCCTATACGATCTGCCTAATGCGATTTTTGTGGTTGATCCTCACAAAGAGCGCATTGCTATGCTTGAGGCGCTACGGTTGGAAATTCCGGTAATTGCTATTACCGATACCAACTGCAACCCGGACGAAATCGATTATGTCATTCCGGGTAACGACGACGCTATTCGCTCAGTCAAAATTATTACTGCATACTTAGCAGATGCCTACATTGAAGGGGCACAGCGCCGCGCACAGGTGCTGCAAGACCAGTTGATGGATGAAGCGGCTGAACGCGCCAGCCGACATTCTGATCGCAAAGAAGAAGATGAGGGTAGCGGTGGCGATGGCGAACGTCAGCGCCCACAGCGTCGCCGACGCTAGTATCTGATTGTGCAAGGCTAACGCTGAACGGCAAACTCCCGCTCAGCGTTCTTTAAGATAAAATTAAGGAGATATAAAAGTGGAAATTTCGGCTCAGCAGGTAAAACAACTTCGCGAAGAAACAAATGCCGGTATCCTAGATTGTAAAAAAGCTCTGCAAGAAACAAATGGCGACTTTGCTGCTGCGAAGAAATGGCTGGACGAGCGTGGTTTGCGCAAAGCGGAGAAAGTAACCGGGCGGGAAGCTAAACAAGGTCTTATTGAAACCTATATTCATACCGGTCGCATAGGCGCTATGGTTGAGCTGAATTGCGAAACCGACTTTGTAGCGCGTACCGAGGACTTCCAGAAGCTCGCAAAAGATATTGCCCAGCATATCGTAGGTGTTGACCCTCGCTATATCAGTGTTGAGGATGTTCCGGCTGAAGTCGTTGCGGATATGCAAAGTCAGCTCGGCGAAAACCTCGATAAGTGGTATGAGGGGGTAGTGTTACTAAAGCAGCCTTTTATCCGCGATGGTAAAATCTCAATTTCAGATATGATCCAGCAAGCCAAAGGCAAGTTGGGTGAGAACATCGTGGTGCGCCGCTTTACTCGCTTCGAGCTAGGCAAGTAATAAAATTTCGTGAGGCTAGCACTCAGGCTACATAACCTCTCGGTTTAGAATCTAAAAACGCTAGGCTTATACACTCCTAGCGTTTTTTGCTATAAATCTTAAGATGTTATAAGAGTCATTCTAAGCTAAAATTACTACCCTTATGGTGCATATATAGGGTATAATAGGCGGTAGCCCTGAAGGCGCAGCAGCAATAATATTTTACTGAATAATATTGTATAGAGAAAGGCGCTAATGTCCACTCCAGTTTACAAAAGGGTTCTGCTCAAATTGAGCGGGGAAGCCCTGATGGGTGAGCAGCGTTACGGCATTGACCCCAAAGTAGCCCAAGCTCTGGCTTACAAAATCAAAACAATTTATGAAATGAAAGTAGAAGTGGCAATTGTAGTTGGCGGCGGCAATATTTGGCGCGGCTTCCAAGCTTCTACCAGCGGAATGGATCGCAGCACTGCCGATTACATGGGAATGCTTGCCACTGTATTTAATGCATTGGCTTTACAAGACTCGCTTGAACGTATTGGTGTGGTGACACGGGTAATGACTGCTCTTCAGATGCACCAAGTAGCCGAACCTTATATCAGAAGGCGTGCAATACGTCACCTTGAGAAGGGTCGTGTCGTTATATTAGCAGGGGGTAGTGGTAACCCGTATTTTACTACCGATACTACCGCCGCTCTGCGTTCTATGGAAATAAACGCTGATGTCATCATAATGCAGAAGAATGAAGTTGACGGTGTTTATGACGATGACCCTCGCAATAATCCCAACGCTCGCAAGTTTGAAGAGCTATCCTATATGGATGCTATCAATATGGGCTTGCGGGTAATGGATGTTACGGCGTTATCGCTTTGTATGGAAAATAAAATGCCAATCATTGTGTTGAACCTAGATGATGGCAACTTTGAAAAAGCAATGTTGGGTCACAAGATCGGAACGCTGGTAAGGTAAGCCGATCCGGTTCTGTTTTCAGGGTAGCAAACAGAAAAACTTATAGGAAGGGTTTTGTTATGGTAGATGAAATAATTGCCGAAGCTGAGAATCAGATGAAAAAGGCGATTGAGGCTCTCAAGCTGCAAATGCAAAATATCCGCACAGGGCGTGCCGCTCCCGGACTTATTGAAAAGCTTCAGGTCGAATATTATGGGGTTAATACACCCTTGCAGCAACTTGCCACAATCACTGCTCAAGAAGCGCGGTTGCTGGTGGTACAGCCTTTCGATAAAGGGTCGTTTAGCGCAATCGAGAAAGCTATCCAGAAATCAGATCTGGGCTTAAATCCTGCTAACGATGGCAAGGTTATTCGCGTACCGTTCCCGCCTCTCACCGAAGAACGCCGTAAGGATTTGGTCAAAGTGGCGAAGAATAAAATTGAAGATGGTAAAGTTTCTATCCGTAATATCAGACGCGCTCACAATGATGATCTCAAGGAAATGCTGAAAGAGAAAATGATTGGTGAAGACGATGAAAAGCGCGGTCAGGAAAAGATTGAACAACTTACCACCCGCTACATCCACGAAGCGGATGAAGTAGGACATCACAAAGAAAAAGAAATACTCGAAGTTTAAATTTTAGCAGTACTACAGAGGTAAATTTCACAAGGATGAGTAGAGTAAAAATTGTGGAAGCCGTGTCTGCCACCACTCCGGTTGTAGCATTGGACCCAGATATAGACCCTCGTTTTATCCCGGTTCATGTCGCTATAGTGATGGATGGGAATGGTCGTTGGGCGAAGCAACGCAGCTTACCACGAATCGCCGGGCATCGGGCAGGCGCAGAAAATATAAGGCGCATCGTTGAAGCATGTGTTCGCTTTGGCGTAAAACACCTGACTCTTTATGCCTTCAGTACTGAGAATTGGAACAGACCGGAAGATGAAGTGCGCGGTTTGATGACTATTCTCGGTGAAGTGATAGAAAGAGAAACTCCTAAATTGCACGCCGAAGGGGTTAAGGTGTGCCACTTGGGACGCTTAGATCGTATGCCCCGCCACCTTTTGCGGGCGATTGAACGCGCCACCGAGAAAACCCGCCATAATTCTCGCCTTACTCTGAATGTTTGCTTTAATTATGGGGGGCGTGGTGAGATTGTTGATGCGGTGCGCAAGATAGTGCAATCCGGCGTTCCGGCTGAGCAAATTGACGAGGCGTTAATCGGGCGTTTCCTTTATTCTACTGGTAGCCCCGACCCTGACTTAATTATCCGCACTGCCGGGGAACAGCGCCTCAGCAACTTTCTGATTTGGCAAGCCGCTTATAGCGAATACTGGTTTACCAACCTTTTCTGGCCCGAATTGGGTAAAGATGAGTTCAAGCAGGCTTTGATCGACTACAGTCAGCGCGTCCGCAAATTCGGTAAAACCGCCGACCAGCTAGAACAGAATCATTAGTAATCGCTAACTGATATTGTAGATTATGCGGCGATGGGATTTAACCCATCGCTTTTTTGCATCTCTGGTATAATCAGGTTACAAATTGCTTGGAGTTAAACCGTAACAATATTTAAAAATCCCATTAAGAAAGGAATAAAAAGTGACCGATACTATAAATTCTGATCTTTTTAAAGTGGTTGGGCATGATGCCTTGCGCAAAGATGGCGAGGGGAAACTTACCGGGGAGACTCGTTTTGCCGGGGATTTGGTTTTGCCCGGTATGTTGCATGCTCGCCTTGTAACCAGCCGTTATGCCCACGCTCGTATTAATAGCATAGATATTTCTGAAGCCTTGAAAGTTCCAGGCGTGTTCAAGGTTATAATCGCCGCAGATTTACCGATTGTGCAGGAGAGCAGCGAGTCACGAAGACGTAACCCGCTGGCAAAAGACGAAGTGATATTTTACGGGCAGCCTATTGCGGTAGTGCTGGGTGAAACAGAAGCGGCAGCGCTTGATGGGGTAGATCAAGTTTTTGTGGATTATGACCCCCTCCCGGTGGTTAGCTCAATGGAAGAGGCGCTGAAACCAAACGCGATGAACGTGCGTTCCCGTGAGGCGCATGGAGCAGATGCGGATGCCCAGATGCATGCCACTGTCGAAACCAAAGATCAAGACGTGGGCTTCAAGCTACCGCACAATGTCAGTAACCATATCCATTTCAAACGAGGCGATGTTGAAAGTGGGTTTTCGGAAGCCGCTGCGATTGTAGAAAATACTTACACCGTACCGATGATACATCAAAGCTATATTGAGCCACAATCGTGCCTTGCTGAACCTACTACCGGAGGCGGAATCACGCTCTATACCAGCACCCAAGCGGCTTTCATCGCCCGTCAAGAAGTCGCTGCCGCACTCAATATGCCACTAAACAAAGTAAAAATTGTGGTAACTACTATTGGAGGTGCGTTTGGAGGCAAGTTTGTATTGATTGAACCGTTTACGGCAGCACTGGCAAAAGTCGCTCGCCGCCCGGTGCGTCTGGTATTTTACCGAATGGAAGACCTCACCGCCGGAAACCCATCTTTTAACGGCAAAATCGAGCTTAAAATAGGCGCACGTGCCAATGGTACACTATCCGCTCTCAAAGCAAAAGTGTATTTTGAAACGGGGGCTTATCCCGGCACTGCTCTCGGTATAGCAGGGATTGTGTTGGCGGGCTATTATCGGGTAGATAATTTTGACATTGAATGTTTTGAAGTGCTTACCCATAAAACCGGAGTGGGGGCATACCGCGCTCCCGGCTCGCCCCAAACCACCTTCGCACTGGAGTCTGCTATAGATGCGTTGGCACGTGCTATGAATCGTGACTTATTAGAATTTCGGCTTCAGAACTGCATCATAGAAGGCGACATCATGGTGAACGGCAAACCAATGCCGCGAATCGGTCTAAAAGAATGTATGGAGCAACTATCTAAGCATCCTCTTTGGTTAAACCGTGATAAAGTTGCGCCCGGTGAGGGTATCGGAGTTGCGATTGGCGGGTGGCCCGGTGGGCTTGAGCCTGCAAGTAGCACCTGCCGCCTTGACCATGATGGAAATATTACTGTTACCACCGGAGTAGCGGATATCAGCGGGGTTACAACCAGTTTGGGTTTGATTGCGGCTGAGGTGTTGGGCTTACAGACAGAGCATGTGACGGTGGAAAACGTCGATACCAGCAGCGCACCCTACGCCGGAGCCAGCGGTGGCAGCAAAACTCTCTACACCGTAGGCGCGGCAGTGCTGAAAGCAGCGCAAGATGCCAAAGAGCAGATTCTCAACATCGCTTCTTCACTACTGGAGGCAAATCCGCAAGACCTTGAACTGCAAGATGGTAAGGTTTCGGTAAAGGGTGTCACCAGCAAATCGGTAACTTTAAAGGAAATAGCTGCTAAAAGCATGAGTTTTGGCGGGCGCTTTGAGCCTGTTTTCGGGCGAGGCAACAGCGCGATTGTGCGAAATGCGCCCGGTTTCACCGCACACTTGGCTAGAGTTCGGGTTGATAGTGAAACGGGCGAGGTTGAAGTGCTGGATTATGTCGCAGTGCAGGATGTGGGTAAAGCAATTAACCCGGCGGAAGTACACGGACAGATTCACGGAGGCGTGACTCAGGGTTTAGGTTGGGCGCTCTATGAGCAAATGGTCTATGATGAAGAAGGAACTTTGATAAACGGCAGCTTGATGGATTATGCGCTTCAAAGTGCGCCGCAAGTACCAAATATCGAGGTACAATTGATAGAAATTCCTTCTCCTGACGGACCTTTTGGGGCAAAAGGCGTAGGTGAGCCGCCCATCGTACCGGGTGGAGCGACCATTTGTAATGCCATTTATGCCGCAACCGGAGTGCGGATAAACGAAATCCCTGCCGTTCCAGAGCGTGTGCGTGCCGCCATTATTTCTGGCGCACAGGACAAAATTACCCACTAATTTACAGCTTCTTTCAGGCAAGGGGTTTAAGCCCCTTGTCTTTCTTGTATCAGGGGAGATTATAGAAAATGGGCTACTTCGTCCAGCACCTGTGTAACTTTGATAGTGCGCATACAGTAGCCGCCTTTCCAGCAAATACGATTTGGGTCAAGCACACCGCATGGACAGCATGGCAGGTCTATTTCGGTTCGCACCATCCGGTGCTTTTGAGGGTCGCCCCACGGACCGAATATCTGAGGATCAGTGGGACCGAAGAGGTGGAGGGTGGATGCGCCCATTGCTACCGCCAAATGCATAGGACCGCTATCCAGCCCGATTACAAGTTGGCTGCGCTCAAATAGGGCGGCTAGTTTGCCCCAACTATCGCCAGAATCCCAGCGAATGGGTTGGCTCTGGCAGTGGCGCAGGATATTTTTTACCAGTATAGACTCTTTCTCTCCACCTACCAGCACAACTTTTACATCGTATTTGTGGCTAATCGCATCTGCTACTCCTGCAAAGCCTTCCACCGTCCACAACTTGAGAGTTGCTCCACTGCCGGGATGGATTACCACCAGCTTGTCATTACGTTCTAATCCCATTTCAGAGAGTATCAAGTTTACATAACGCTTTTCTTCGGGAGAAGGGTAAAATTTAAGGCGGGCATCGAAACCCTCTGAGGATAATTTTACTCTATAAGAGTCGAGCAGAAATTGAGCCAGCGAAAGACTTAGGGCAGAGAAATGTTGCGGTGGTTGACCAAAAGGGGTAAATAATTCTGGCAATTCTGAGTGACGCATTGAGAGGCGGTAATTCAGAAAAGCCCGCGATTCATCCCACTCGAAACCAAAGCGGGCGGGAATATCTGAGAGATACGCCAGTAATGCGCCCCACCAGAAATCATAGCGCATATTTAGAACAGCATCATAACCCTCACGCCGCAAAACCCGTGATTGTTGGAGCGCCAGTAAATAAGGGGCTAACGGGTTTGTGGCGGGTTGACGACTGAACCCCGGAAAAGGGAGTCGAACCAGTTTGTCAATATCAGGGTTGCCCACCAACGAAGGCGCACCCCAAGGTCCCACCAATGCTGTAATTTCAGTATCCGGTAACGCTTGCCGCAATAAGTGCAGGGCAGGAGTGGTAAGCAATACATCGCCTAGATGGTCGGGGCGTATCACCAGTAACTTACGGGGCGGTTTAGTCAGATTGGGGTGAGTAGAGCGATAAAGGAGTGTTGGGCGTGCTGCAATTTTCATTGTATTGAGCATTGTGTGTCGCAATACGCCTTTAAGCAACCGCTTCATCTTTTTCGCCACCCTTTTCTGTTTCCAGTACTACTACCATATCTGTGGAGTTTACATCTTACCAGAGCCTATCCGCTTTGTACAACTATTAATCAGGGCATTGCAAGAAACGTTTTTAGGGTGTAACTCCCTGCTCTCACCATATAAAAGGGAAAATGATTCATCTCAGACTGGCTTTGTAACTGTACCCCCTTCCGATTTTGCACTGTCATGAATTTAGCACTCCGACGTTAAACCCTTTCTAGAAGTGCTTGTTTAACTATAGAAAATGGGTTGTCAAATCATATCCGGCAACTGTAGAAAACCGCATCGAGCTTTGCGTGTAGCCATCAAAAGATTGCGGCTATTTTGGCTATAGCAATCACCTAAAATAACCAATAATCAACCCATGTTCTTAATAAAAGTTTATAAAAAAGTATTGTAATGCCCAAATTAAACATGATAGAATACACTGTTAGGCAAGTAACAAGAAATTGGGTATTACCTCAACAAGCTTTGCACAAGAATATTCTGGTTAATGGGGGCTTCTTGTCATAGCTGTGCTTAACAAACCACTTCTTCGTCCTATGGGCTACCCTAAGCGCTGGTCTTAGATACTCAGGCGCTGCCGGATTTGGGCGAATACAATCTGAAAGGTAATTGTATGTTATCGCATTCACATTTTGGAAGAACTGAGCGCAAAGATGCTCATTTTTACGACCCTGTTGTCCGTCATCCATCTACCACTGCCGGTTAGCGGGAGTGTGCTGCGAAATGAGGTACGATAAAGAATGATCAATACCACCCAGAACTTCTACGAACATTTGCGTAGCCGTTTCGGGATTACTAATACAAGGCTGAACGAGTTTTTACATATTGAGCGAAATCGTTTATTCTTCAACGATATAGATCTCACTCACCTATCCCACGAGTGGGGTTCGCCTCTGGAAGTCGGTTATAACCCGATTATTTCAACTCAGATATCCAAAATGCAGGGCTATTTTGCCCGTGCTTTCCACAATAACAGGTATCAGGGTAATTTTACTTATTGCTATGCCAGCAAAGCGGCGCAATATGAAGATTTGATTCGCACTGCTTTAACCTCCGGCGCGCACTATGAAACCAGTTCCCCAATGGACATTATGATGGCGCGTTTGCACTGGAAAGCAGGTAATTTGCCCTCTGATCGCGTTATACTATGCAATGGCTTTAAAACCCAACAATATGTTGATAATATTGCGAATTTGAAGCGCGAAGGTTTCAAGAATATTATTCCGATTATTGAATCTTTCGATGAAATTGAGACGCTAAAGCGCACAGGCTTGAACTATGAAGTAGGTATTCGTCTGCGCGTAGATAAAAGCATACTACCTGATGGCGATTTCTCAAAAGTCACCTCCCGTTTTGGAATACCGCGCCACGAACTTGATAAAGTGGCTGCTGCAATAAACCAGACTCCCGGCTTAACCCCGGTTATGTTCCATGCTATGATTGATACCCAGTGTGTGGATCGTCAGGATTGGGTAAAGGCGTTACTGCTCTCTTTCCGCAACTATTGTGAATTACGCCTAACCTATCCTACTATGCGCGCTTTCAATTTTGGCGGTGGCATGCCTGTACCTTACAGCCTTGATTTTCAATTTGATTATCAGGCGTTTGCGAATGAGCTAACCGCCGGAATTATGGAAATGTGCGCTCAGTACGAAATCCCGCATCCCGATATTTATGGCGAATTTGGGCGTTATACTGCCGCAGCGTATGGGTTTGACCTTTACAAAGTGGAGCTAGTCAAGTCCTCCCATAAGTCGGATGTAAGCTGGTATGTAATCAATGGCTCGCTCATGTCCAGTTTGCCGGATACATGGGCGCTCAAGCAGCAATTTATTATTTTACCTCTAACACATTTTGATCGTCCGGTGCGTAAAGTGTGGCTGAGCGGTATGACCTGTGATTCTGATGATGTATATAAATCAGGGGAAGAGGACGATGCTGTAATGCTGCCGGAACTCCATCCGGGTGAACATTTGACCATCGGAGTCTTTATGACCGGAGCTTATCAGGATATGCTTTCAGGTATCGGCGGAGTGCATCACTGCCTGCTGCCAGAACCATCCGAACTGGTTATAGAAGAATCGCCTGTTACGGGAGCTTACGAGTATCGCTGTACCGCACCTTCGCAAAGTCTAAAAACAATGGCTTCATTGCTAGGCTATCATAAATACCTGCCCTTACTGGAAGAAAAAGTGCATGTTGCACCTCAACCGACAACAGTAAATTCGGGCAAAACTCGTGAGAATAGTATTTTTTCTTTTGGAAAGCTACAAAAAGCACGCCGCAGGGTTTTATCTTTGGTTGCTAACAGTCTGCTGAACTAGTAGGAAGAATACTCCGAGGATGCTCTCTACTTGATAGAGTAGAGAGCATTTTTATTTTTCGATAATACTGGGCATTGTAACCATCAGCGGCTGGGTAGCTACCTGTGGCATAGAGCTATTGGGAATTAATAGTTTAATAGTAGTTCCCTGCCCCTGCTTGGAAGAAAGTTCATATTGCGCGTTGATCAAGCGTGCTCGTTCCCGCATGTTGAGCAAACCAAAGCTACCACGTTCAATGTAGTTTTTAGCGGTGGCTTCGCTATCAAAACCTTTGCCATCATCACGGACGGTTACAATGGTTTGAACATTATTATGATTCAGGCTTATCCAGACGTTATTTGGCTGGGCGTGCTTGCGAATATTATTAATTGCTTCCTGTACTATTATAAAGACGGTCGCTTCCGTATTGTAGGGTAACCGTAGCGCGCTTTCGGTTTCAGGCTCACCAAAACCTTCTACAATGAGATGAGTTTGCCAAGTCTCGGTTTGCAATTTTTCTACGTAAGCTTCAAGGGTAGGAATAAGCCCTTTGGTTTCTAGCATTAATGGACGCAACCCGAACATCATGGTACGTATATCTTTGGCGGCTTGTTGCGCCACTTTCTCCATATCGGTCAATTCTTTGAGTAAGCGTGCTTCTTCATTACCGGCTTGGTACAGCTTCTTGATAAAATTGGAGCGCATCGCCAAACCTGCCATAACCTGTGCCGGACCATCATGTAAATCACGTCCTAACTCACGGCGTACTTCTTCTTCTTTAGCGATGATTTTATCTCGCTCGTCTTTAAGATCGGAATAAAGCTGGGCATTTTCAATAGCGATGGCGGATTGGGCTGCCAATGTTAACAACAAAGCAAGGTCGTTGGGGTTGAAAGTACCACTATCTTGCTTGTTAATAACTTCAATTACGCCGATTGTTTTTTCACGTACAATCATAGGGGCGCACATAATTGAGCGAGTTCGGAAGCCGGTTTTGTTATCTACAGTTTGGTTAAAGCGACGATCTTTGGTTACATCGTTTACGATAACCGGTTCTCCGATTCTTGCCACGTAGCCGCTAATACCTTCGCTCATAGGTTGGCGCATTTGTTTTAGTTCATCGCCCGCTTCTCCGGTTGGGATACTGAAAACAAGTTCATTGGTAGCGCGGTCGAGTAGCATCAAGGTACAAGCATCAGAATGCAACATCTGGGCGGTAGTGTCCATAATTTGCCGTAACAAGTCGGAAAGGTCACGATTCTGGGTAATGGCGGTTGCCACATCGTTTAACAAAACCAAATCTTCGAGGCGGCGCGACATATTGGTCAAAGAGCGCAAGCTCGACCAAGCGTTTGCGGTAGCGCGGCAATATGCCACCAGATTAGGTAAGTCGGAAGTGCTTATTGTAAGGCTGACGGTACCGCCGGGGTCGGTGCGCGGCATAAGCAATAGCACCACACCCATAGGTTGTATGGAGTTGGGATTGCCTAGCGGAAGCGCCAAAATACGGCGGGTCTGGTCTTGCGAGAATGACATTTCGTAAAGGGTTGGCAACTTCGGAACCCAGATACTGAGAGGGTTTTGCTCGGAAAGGGGAATTTCTTGATTTATTTGGCTTTGCGCTTTCGCCGCTTTAATACTTAAAAAATAGCGCAGCAAACCAACCTCACCACCTGCTTCTCGCCCTTCGTCATAATCGAAGAAGATAACCATACCTGTATCGGTACGACCAATTCTTAATCCTTCGTTAAGAGAGGCTTGCAGTAAAGAACTGGGAACCTGTAACAATGGCAGGTTTGTAAGATATTCAATTAAATGCGAGGTGTTGAACATCTGAAAATCCAGCGCAAAATGAGCAAGCGTGACTAAAAAATAGCTCGTCCTATTCGCACTAGTGTTGCCCCTTCTTCGATTGCTATTTCAAAATCATTAGTCATACCCATCGAAAGATCCTTCCAATGTGGAATTGTAACATTATTCCTAATTTTATCAAATAGAGTGCGTAACTCTCTAAAAACATGGCGGGTTTCTTCAGGTGCAAACACAAACGGAGCCATAGTCATCAAACCACGCCACTGTAAATGGCGCAATTCTAGTAACGCAGCAATTTGAGACTCAAGTTCTGCTACACTGAAACCATGTTTGCTGGACTCTCCTGAAACATTGACTTCCAGTAGAGCTGGCATGATTTTACCCTGTTCACCACATTGGTAATCTAACATCTCCGCCAGTCGGAGGCTATCAACCGAATGAACCATGTCGAAAAAAGCAACGGCACGTTTGGCTTTATTGGTTTGTAAATGACCAATAAGGTGTAACCGTGCCGTATTGGGAATATAGGGGAGTGGTGTAAACTTGTCTTCGGCATCACCAATCCGATTTTCGCCGAAATCGGTCAAGCCGAGACGACAGGCTTCTTCAATCACTTCACGCCCCACTGTTTTTGTAACGCCAACCAGTGTAATTTCTTCAGGTTTGCGCCCTGCTCGAAGTGCTGCCTTATTGATACGCTCTCTAACTCGCGCTAGTTTATCTGCTAGGGAATCGGACATTTTTCTTCAGGCTCAACCCATTTTCTTGCCACAGCTAGGGCAGAATTTAGCACCAGCAGGCACTTTTGAGCCACATTCGGTACAGAACTGTTCTTGCGGTACAAGGTTATAGCCACAATTTGGGCAGAATTTAGCGCCGCCGGTATTTGTGCCACAGCTAGGACAGGTTACTACACGCTTTTGTTGTATATTTACATCGCTAACAAAATCGGTAGCCATTGCCTTTTCACGAACTTGCTGCACAAAAGCCGCAGACTTAGCCACCTCGATTTCGCCCTCTTTTTTAGGAGCGCAATTGACGCACATGCCCACTTCCTGATTCCAGCAAACTTCCTTGCATACCCAAGTTCCGCAACGCTGGCATTGGTTAAACAACGGTTTCAAATCGGTTATAGCAGCATTAAAAGCATCGTCCCGTGCTTTCCCACGTGTTAGACGATCCATTTCATCCGAACCGCTCGCAACCCTGCCAAATACACCACCAAAAACATTACCCAAGCCACGTACAATTTCACCGGCTGCTCCCAATTTATTAGCTCGAAACTGGCTCATAAAACCGTTGCCGCAGCGATCACAGAAAAATTCAAACTGGAAACCGATATCTGTACTATGATCAGAATAATTACGGGTGAATGGAATTGGAGGCATTCTTATCATCTCCTTTTGCAGAAACTGTCGATTATAATCAAACTTTGATACGACAGATGCCCATTGTGCAGCTAGTTACTGTCCGAATAATTAATCATTTTTAACACGCGCACTATTCATACTCGCATAATAACATTGCCATTAAGCTATTGCAATAGTCTCAATACGTGATAGGTAAGCTAGCCTTTACGCTTAATCTCCACGCTGGTTGTACCGTTTTACTTCAGCCAGAATCCTGCTCCGGGCGTTATCTTGTTTAAATGTAGCGCAAATAGCTATTTTTACGAGCTTAAGCTGTAAGTATAGATTTAATGTATATAGCTGTAAAACCCACTAAAACCACATTTTGATTCGAGATATTGCAGCCATATGATATAATTAGTCCAATCCTACTTAAAGTTTACAGTATGACTTGCTGTTATAGGTTCGAGGAAGAACTGGTATGGAATTATTTCCAGGGCGCGGGCAACGCAATAAATCCCACCCTGAACCACAATCGTATGGTGCAGCCGATAGCGGTAGCAGTTCGGGTGGTTTTGGGTTGTCGGGTGGAAAAGCTTACCTACCTGATTTGGATTACGAATTGGATGACGTAATCTTAGGCTATGATGAGTCGCTTTATTTTAACGAAAGTTTGCCAGAACTAACGAACCCGGATTCGGATAGCAAGCAAACTTTGCAAGAGGTTGCCGAGCAAACTGCCTACGGAAAAGTGTTTCTTAATCATCTAATCCGCCGCCAGCGCGCCCTTAGCCTCAGTGTAGCCTTTACTTTTCTGGCTATTATCCTCGGTCTACCACTGCTTAATATTTTTACTCGCGAATTTGGAACTCTTATTATCTTCGAGTTTCCTATTAACTGGCTCTTTTTATCAATTCTGATTTACCCGCTTATCTGGGTACTGGCTTACTATTTCGTGAGTACCGCCGATAAATATGAAGAAGAATTTACCAAATTGGTAGAGTAAATAGCACAACATGGAAATTAATTGGCTTAGCGTTGTGGCAATAGTTGGAGTAGTGCTTGCTACTATAAGTTTGGGGCTTTGGGCTACACGGGTAGTTCGCACCACTTCAGATTTCTTCGTGGCAAGCCGAACCGTTGGTCCCCTCATGAATGCTGCTGCTATCAGCGGAGAATACCTCAGCGCTGCCAGTTTTATGGGCATCGCCGGGATGGTAATGAAATTCGGTTATGATGTCTTGTGGTATCCGGTTTGTTACGCTGCCGGATACCTTTTTTTATTGCTATTTGTAGCCGCACCATTACGCCGTTTCGGGGCTTATACCGTACCGGATTACGCTGAAGGCAGGTTTAATAGCGCAGGTTTCCGCAAAATTGCCGTCGCTTTCGTAATGATTATAGGCTTCTTCTACATGTTGCCTCAGATGAAGGGCGCAGGGGTAACCCTTGAGTCCGTATTAAACCTACCTTACTGGGTAGGTGTGGTAGTAGTAGGGGCGGTTATCACCTTAAATGTGGTGCTTGGCGGTATGAAGGGCATAACCTTTGTACAGGCTTTTCAATTCTGGCTCAAACTATTTGCTATCAGTATTCCCGTTTTCCTGTTGCTGATGTATTTCGGTAGCTATGGTAACCATTTAAACGAGGATTTGGTTAATAATAAAGTGCCACGCTTTACCCAGACTACCACTATTACCTACAAAGCGGGCAGCGTTTTAAGGTTTTCAGCCGCCAGCGCCTTTGTACCGACTAATTCCGGACGGGTAGAACTGGATGGGCAACCTACCCGTAGCCTTAACTCCGGTGAAAAATATGGAATTAGCAACGGAGAGTTCAAGCTTCTAGATGCCAACCAACTTACCTTTGAAAGCGGTCAAGTAGTACCCAATGCGCCTAACGGCAGCGTCTGGGGACAACCGTTTGGCTTATTAACCGGTGATAGCAACGAAAATCCCGGTCTTTCGATGCTATATACCTATTCACTAATTGTAGCAATTGTATTTGGTACTGCGGGTTTACCTCACATATTAGTGCGTTTCTATACCAATACCGATGGGAAGAATGCTCGTCATACCACCTTGATTGTACTTGGTATGATCGGTTTGTTCTATATGTTCCCACCGATTTTAGGAGTCTTGGGCAGAAATCATGCGTCTGAACTTTATGCGCTTGGTACTACCGACCGTTTGGTGTTGGAATTGCCGGGTAAAATCGAACCCGATTGGCTGTCACAAATCTTGCTGGCTATTACCGCAGCAGGGGCGTTTGCTGCCTTTATGTCCACCTTTAGCGGCTTGTTGGTTTCTGTCTCCGGTGCGCTTTCACACGATGTGTACGGGCGTACAATGCGTCCAAAAGCCTCAACCCGTGCGCGCCGCTATGCCTTCCGTCTTTCCGCTTTATTGGCGGGAAGCGCGGCTGTTATAGCCGGTTTATTTGTTGAGAAGTTTGATATAAATTTGCTGGTTGGCTGGGCTTTTGCGATTGCTGCCAGTTCCTTATTCCCCATGCTGGCGCTTGGCACATGGTGGCGAAAATTGACCAAAGCGGGCGCAACTTCAGGCGTATTGCTTGGCGGGCTTTCCTCATCGCTTTCGATTGTTATTACGATGTTGCTCGGTGAGGCGGATGCATCTGTAGGTATGGGTCTTACTTTAAGCAAAGTTAACCCGCTGGTGGCTACATTAATGGCACAACCTGCGATCTGGTCTGTGCCGCTTTCCTTTATAACAATGCTCGTTGTTTCGCACTTTACCCGCAAACAGATTCCAGCCGATGTAAACCAGATGATGCTGCGCTTGCATGCACCCGAAGCGTTGGGCTTACGCAAAGACTACATTAACGAATAAAATCTCCATTGCAGGCAGACTATAAAAAATCCCCCTGCTCATATTGAACAGGGGGGGAGAGAAAAGATTCTCTACCGAGTCTTTTTACCGATTGCGCCTAACGCAGCTTCCGCTAAACCAATTGCGATAAGCCCAATTGGCGCATGTATCCAGATTAGTGGCTTGTAATTGCCACTATCGACAAAATTCAGAGCTTTACCGATTAGGATATATAGACCAAGCGCCAATGCTACGGTTATTAGAATGCGCCCAACCAGCCCTAATGTGGACGAAGATGCACCGGTAGCTCTGCGTTTGCGCCCTATACTGATTTCAAAGAGAGCGATAAGCCCTACCGCTGCCAGCAAATGCACTACTGATAGGGCAGTTTTAACGCCACCAGAAATTTCTAGTTTCAGCACTGAATTAGCAAACATGGTAATACCAACTATTACCACTAACAACGCTGAAACTCGCATCCACATTGCAGAACTCATTGAGAATACTACTCCTCTATCTATTTTGTAGGGGTTGGCAAAGCCGCCCCTGAAGCTGTCGTAACCGGAGTGACAGTAGGTGTTATACTGCTGCCCACCGTGGTTGTACCGCTAGTTGTTGTAGTTGCTGCGGTTGTTGTAACTGGGTTGGCGGTAGCTGTACCACTAATTGGTAAAGGTCCCACTACATTGGTTGTAACGGGAGTCTGTGCTGCTGTATTGGGCGTAGCCGAAGGCTGAACAACAGGCGTAAAGACCGGTGGTAATACTTGGGTCGGTTCCGAAGTTGGCGTAGGCGCTGTGAAATACTTCGGCTTTGCGTCGTCAATCTTTTGTTGGAGCCAACGCGCATAAACCCGGTAATCACCATTCTGGTCTGTATCAAACAGTGATTGATATTCACGCTCATCGATAGCGCGGGTGTCATTGCGCTCAACCAGAATCAGAATTTGCCAACCCTCTGATACCTGTAATGGATCAGTAAGGTCTCCGGGCTGAAGTTTGAGCAAAGCATCCCACGCGGTATCCTCGGTGGCGCTGCTGCTTAACTGATATTTCATAAACCAGCCAAGATCGCCATTTTTGGGCGCTGCCACCGTGTCTATCGACTTTTCCCGCGCCAATTTGGTAAACAAGGCTGCACGATCTGCACCGCTAACCGCTTTTAACTGCTTGAGCAAATCTTCAGCTTCGACCTTTTCCTTGACGGAAATTGCACGTGCATGCAACTGAAGCACCGGATCACCGAGCTTAGGTTGCGCAGCAAGTAATTTATCGGATACCAAGTCTTTAAGCAGACGAGGGCGAATTTCCAGCTTTTTGTACTCATCCATGCTCAAGCCTGTTACCTTTTTGACACTATCGAAAAAGGAGTTCTGGCTCGCGCCCAAGGTTTGTTGAGCCTTGTCAGCCGGAAGCGCGGTATTGGTGGGCGCTGGAGTTGCTGTCGCGGGTGTTCCGGAAGGAACGGCAGTACCACTTGCACTAGGAGTTCCGCTCGCTACTGCGGTATTAGTAGGCGCAATAGTGGTTGGGGTGGGCGATGGGCTGGCGCTGACCGAAGGAGTTGCAGTCGGCAAGGGTGTAATCACATTTGCAGTAGCCGTATTTTGGGCAGCTATTGCTGTTCCCAGAGCCGCCAGAGTAGGGGTTGCTACTGCTCCAAAACTGCTAGGCGTTGGTGTGGAGAGGCGCAACTCGGTTCCAAACTGGCTATCCATTGCTTTCTTTACATCGTCATCGCTAGGATTGATGCCATACTGGTCACGTGCCGCTTTATCCAGAACTAGAATGGAAATATAATCGCTCAGGGTTTGCTGGTCAACCGGATATGACGGAGTATCATCAATTTCAGCGGAGAAACTCTGAATTTGCTGTTGGAATTGTTGTTGCTGGTCACCTGCAAGGCTTGCCATAAATTGCTGGTATTGGGCAATTCGCTTGAAGAGGGTTAACTTGCGGAACTTGTAATAATCTCCGGTAGTAACGCTTTGCCCGTTTACCGATGCCAATTCTTTAATATTGGGGGCAATGGTACTTTGAAAAACGCCGAAGACCAGTATCAAAACCATCAACACTACAGTTATAACCCCGGTTAGTATCAGGTAACGCTGGTTGCGGCGATCCCGTTCGTAGCGGGTGAGTTGCCGCGAAGTCATGTGTTGGGTACTATGACTATGACTCCCCTTGCCGGGAGTATGTTTAGTAGTGGCAGATGTTTCGGTTTTTTTTGGTTGGTTAGTCGGCGGTTTTTCTGATCCGCCTTTAGGAGTATTCGCCATTAGGTTACTCTATTTCTCCCCTGCTTCCGCTCAATTCAATTAATCAAAAAGAAGGGCATAGAACAATCAGGCGCTTTAAACTAAGCACACCACACTGCTCCATGCCCTTTAATACAACCGTTACTGGCGGCGTTTTGATTATTAAAAATTCTCACATTAATAACGCGCCGGGTTTAAAAATTATCTGCTCTGCCCGGTCACGTAAGGCAAAAGCGCCATAAAACGGGCACGCTTGATAGCAGTTGTCAACGAACGCTGGTGGAAAGCGCTCAGACCGGTCTTACGGCGTGGCTCAATTTTACCACGATCCGACAGATAGCGTTTCAACCGGTTGAAATCTTTGTAGTCCACATCGCGAATACCGTCAATTGCAAATTGATCCACCTTACGGCGTTGTGCAAAACGATCTTTGGAATTGGGACGGCGGGGTCTGCGGGGAGGACCTGAATGTCCACCTCTATCTGAAGAATATCCGCCACTTCTCTCTGAAGAGTACCCGCCGCTTCTGGGTGCGGGTGCGGGCGCATCAGTTGAAGGCTCTCCCTGCTGTTGTGGTACTTTATCCTCGTTTTCGGTCGTCACCTAAGTAAAACTCCTTTATCTTAGCGGCGCATTGCCGACATTTGACTTATATTCCTTAAAATGGAATGTCTTCGGGTTCTAATTCGTCTGCCTCGTTATAATCAGTGCCACTGCGGCGGGTAGCATTTGCTGAAGGTGCGCTGCTACTCCATTCCTCATCGCCTTGATTTTCCGTAGGTTTTTTATCAAGAGTCATCATGTCGGTTGCAATTACCTCAGTGGTATATTTATCCTGACCGTTTTGGTCAGTCCATTTACGGGTCTGCAACCTACCCTCGATATAGACGTGTCTGCCTTTGGTTAGCAGGTTAGCGCAACGCTCTGCCAGCTTATCCCAGGCTACAACTCGGAACCATTCCGTTTGGTCGCCCCAATTACCATCTGCTTGCTTTACAGGACGATTAGTGGCTACCGAGAAAGTTGCAACGGCATTACCACCCGGTGTATAACGCAATTCCACCGCTTTTCCCAACCGTCCGGTCAGCATCACTTTGTTCAGGTCTCTAGCCATTTTTTTGCTCCTTTCAAAAGAAGAAATTATCATACAACTTCTTCAGATTTCGGCTCAATAATAAACGTTACGGCTACTTGAGCAAATCAGCTTAACTGGTACGACCTTACTTTTTGGCCACTTCCAGTTTAATAATCAAGTGACGGAGTATATCTTCGGATATACGCATATCATGCTCCAACTCTAGAACTTGAGCCGGATCCATCTTCAGATTGGATAAAACGTAGTAGCCTTCCTGATGCTTACCGATTAGATAAGCCAGTCTTCGTCTGCCCCATGGCGCGCTTTGATTTGTTTCAGTAATCTCACCACCGTAGCGCGTAATCATGTTATTAACTTTTTCGATAAGGGCAGGGATACTTTCTTCGCCGTTTTCAAAATTGAGGATATACATTAATTCGTAGTCGTGCAAAGCTATCACAACCTCCTTCCTATGGGTTTGCCTTGAGCCACTTGTATAGAGCAATCGGTGTGATGACAATTGCTGAGGGCTCAACGCAGAAAGGTATAAGAAATGCCCTAGCATTTCAGTACCATATTCATTTGTTTAATCTACAAGCGACAATAAAAAGTGCCGCTTGGCACATTTCCGAAAAAAAAGTATAGCATAAACCCCCTACCCTTGCAAATTTTGGGGGCTAAATTCAGGGCTTTTCAGAAAATAATATTTCTTACAATTTGACAAACATGGCTTGTTAACTTTAATATAATCAAACGTTAGCTTATGACCATGAACTGTCAGGAAATCTCTTTGGCTACCAAACCGCCTCCAAAACTCCTTAATAAACTTGTCCATGAGTCAACTAGGTTTTGGTTAGCGGGTTTGTTAGTATTTATCCTTCTATTGCTTTACTTGCCCTTTTATCAACCAAAATTGCAATTCTCTTACCCTGTTGCTGCCCTTTCCAAAACCCTTGAAAATGCCACTACTTCCGGTTTCTATGAAAAACAAATCGACCAGGCGGGAAATAATTACGTCTGGACCTCTGAGCGACCGGGCATCTTTTTTGATTTTCACACCTCAGAATCGGTGAAGTTAGTAGTGTGGGCGCGTAGCGCTGCGGTGGCAGGCGGAATTAATGCACCTGTTTCGGTACTGGTTAACGGCGTAGAAATCACACAATTCCAACCAGATCCGACCAAGCAGGATTTCCAGCCCTTTGAATTCATCCTACCCGGAACCAGTTCAGATATGCGCCTACAAATGGTTACTCGAACCTTCACCGCGCCCGGAGACAGCAGAACTTTAGGTACTATGATTTCCAGTGTGACTCTGGACAAAACCAAAGCATGGGATAAATTGAAAAACCGAGTCAGGTTGCTTTGGCTCGTTGCAGCTTTGCTAGTATTGGCTGTTATCGTGCATTTTGTGCCTTTCAAAAGCAGTTCTGTTTTTATAAAATATCGAGACAAGATTTTATTTGCCGGGGCTTTTATTGCGGCAGGGCTTGCACTGGGTTTTATCTGGTCGGTGGGACCTGTCGATCAATTTTACTTTGGCTTAATAACGTTGGTATTGGTATGTACCATGCTGGCGACACTAGCCCTAATAAACCCACTGGCTAACCGCCTGACGCTTAAGTTTCATCCAAAAGCTATAGCAGAACGCTTGTTGAGCACAAGTGCATTTCTGCTGTTACTTATTATAGCGGTAAGCAATCTGCCGCTGCTGTGGGGGGTTATCTCCAATCCTAAAACTACCAGATTCGCCGCAATGAGTTACCAAGAACGGCAGACTAATGTGTTTGGCACATTCGCAGAAGGTGTTAACTATGCCGATAAGCTTATATCCGTAGATGCACCGATCACGGTAATCCTGCCTAATAATTTGTATAGCAATGGTGGAGTATCCTTTTTCTTCAATTACTGGCTTTACCCGCGCCGGATAGTGTATGAGCAAGAGGTTGCAGCAGCCTTAAGTCATAATAATACCTATTTGCTCTACACTTGCAGTTTCGAATTATTACAATCAACTTGTTCTTCACCACTACCAAATCTACTTGGTACTCAGAATCGCTACACATTGGTTAGGAGTTTTGAGGGTAACCGTGAGTTCTTCGGCATATACCGCTTGAATGAAGTCGCTATTTCTAAAGTCAGGATGTCGGGAATATGATCAATGTCGGCTGATTTTTTCACCCAAGTAGCCCTCCTTAGTTTATTCACAGTAGCAAGCTATACTATTGGGCGAATATGCTTTCGTCTATTACAGGTTGAACTACCCAACTTTGCAAAAGCAGGCGCGGCTTTGCTCACCGGGTTTGCCTTGCTGGTATTACAGTTGGGACTTTACTCGTTGGTTGGACTTAAATTTAACGGCTTTTGGCTTTATACGCCCTGGGTGTTGGCTGGATTAGTGTTGTTATGGAATTCCAGAAAAGCCGCTTTACCAAGGATTACCATCGAACCTTTAAAGTGGCTGCACTATTGGCTTGATCTTTCCTTGCTGGACAAGTTGATTTCTATAATTTTAGTAGGGACATTAGGTGCGTTACTGGTACTTCAATTATCTCTACCCCTCTATGCGTGGGATGTAACCGCCATCTGGTTTCAGAAAGCAAAACATTTCTACTTCTTCGGTGGTATTGATTATAGTCTGGTTTTTGATTATTCCCACAAAGATTATCCGGTTGCATACCCGCTAATTGTAGATGCTTTCTACCTTATAGGGATAGGTTTTAATGACCAACTTGCTCTTGGAATTAATTATTTATTCTTGCTTGCTGCTTGCGGTCTTTTTTACGGCTTTTTCAGGAACAAATTGCCAATCTGGGCAGCCTTAGCCTTACCGCTGACAATGTTGTTGATGCCTCCGGTATATACCATGAACTTTGACCGCTATTACGTAGCCTATGCTGATTTTCCGCTGGGTGTAGTGGTACTCTTTTATGCGGTAGCGTTTACAAGTTGGGTTGAATCAGAGCAAGCTTCACATTTAGCCCTAACTTTGATTGCATTAGCGCTCGCTGGTTCTATGAAAAATGAAGGTATTACCTTCACACTGTTAGGACTACTTTCGATAGGCATAGTATTACTGATTCGGTACAGGCAAATATTATCCTTGCTGAAATCGGTTCGTATTATGATAGTGGCAAGTATATTGCTATTTTCAATATTAGGCTGGAACTTTTACACTAAGCTAAATAAATTTGAAACAGATATCTCGATCGGTTTCAACCCAGATAGGTTTTTTGAGCAATTGCCAGAACGTTACGACACAATTGTAAAAATGATTGGGAGTGAGCTTGCCTCGGATGTGAGATATGTGGGATTAGGAGTAATGCTACTGCTCGGTTTTGCATCGTTATTTGCAACACGAAATCGGCTATCATTAGCTCTGGTATTGCTTTGGCTGGTACTATGGGGACAGGCAGCGATTTATATTGCTATTTACGTGATTACGCCACTTGATATACGTTATCATATAAGCTCTACACTAACCCGTCTGTTAACCCATCTTATTCCCCTAGCGATTTTTACATTTGGGCTTGGTTTGGCAAATTTGAACCAATCAAATAGACGATTAATGAACCAATAACACAGCCAATACTAAGCTGACGATTGCTAGAAAGAAACAGAGGTAGGCAATAAAGCGGGCAGAGCGAACGCGCTTAACTTGTTTTCCGTGTATGCTGTGAGCCGTGATTCCTGCTTCAAGCCTTTCGCGAACCCCTTGCGCCTCTAGCCCTGCCACCCTTTGCAACCACCATGCTCTGCGACAAAAGGCATATGTTCCAATCTCACTGGCACGAATATAAGACTTGCGCTCTGCCATTTTAGTTTTCTAACTCAAGTAACGCGCTGGCAAGTATCGGCAGTTCTTCATGAGCGTGAACTTCCTCTTCGAATAATTTGCCGGTTGCCGTAAAAATAACCCGTTCGCAAATGTTCACGGTGCGATCCGCGATACGTTCAAGGTTGTGGGCTGCCCATATCAAATAGGTGACATTACTACCTTTGGAGGAGTCCGCATTGATTGTAGCTATCAACTCGCGAAAAACTTCGTCAAAAAGAGCATCTACCTCATCATCACGGTTAGGCAATTGCGCTGCGGTTTTATAGTCTTCCTGCACGTAGCAATCTAATGCGGTATGCAACATTTGACCGCATTTTTCAGCCATTGTGCCGATAGTAACCATGACTTTAGTAAAATCATTGGTATTCATTAACTGGCTAATGCGTGCAATTCCTTTAGCATGATCTCCCATCCGCTCCAATTCTACGGCAATAAAGAGCGCGGCAGCGATAATGCGCAGGTCATGGGCTACCGGTTGCTGACTGGCGATCAAACCTAGCGCATCTTCCTCTACTTTATAGCGCAACATATTGAGCGCTACATCATTTTTGATTACTTGTGCCGCTAGGTTAACATCATCGTATTTTAAGGCGGTAATCGCTTGGTGTAACGCTTTCTCAACCATACTACCCAATTCAAGAATTTGGTCTTGTAATTGCCGTAGGTTGCGTTGAAAGGTTTCTCTGGCCATTATCCTCGTCTCCTTACTGAAGGCATATAAAATGTAATAGCTTAGTGTAGTAGATATAAAAGTAGAAATCAAGAGTTGGTTTTAAGAAGCTGTTAAAATTATATTATAGCGATGTTAAAATTAACTGTGGTTATAAATGGGTATAGTGAAGAAGAAAGTAGAGCCGCTTCCAAATTTGCTTTCCGCCCAGATGTCGCCGCCATGTGCCTGAACTATATGTTTGGAAATTGCCAGCCCTAAACCCGTTCCCGCTTCATTTCCCGTTCGCGCTTTATCCACTTTATAGAAACGCTCAAATACCCTAGTTAGATCATCAGGTGGGATGCCGACCCCGGTATCGCTAACACTGGCAACCAATTTATTCTCGTTGAATCTATCAATATTTAGGGTTATTTCCCCACTCACCGGGGTGAACTTTATGGCATTGTGCGTCAGGTTAATTATAACTTGGGTGAGACGTTCCGGGTCTGCTAGCGCCAGTGGGAAGGCATCCTCATAAGGAGGCGAGAGATTGACTAATTTCAGCCCACGTCGTACTGCCTGTTGTTGCATTCTCTCAACTGTGATTTCTGCCAACGCCCTTAAATCAACCGCTCTTAGATTTAATTTGATTTGACCTGACTCTATTCGACTCAGTTCTAGCAATTCCCTCACCAGTTGGGTTAAGCCATCCACCTCGTTTTCAATCCGGCGCAGAAAATCGTGAGCCGCATCGGGGTCATCTACAATTATCGAATCCAGAGTTTCAACCATGAGCTTAACCGAGGCAAGTGGAGTACGTAATTCATGCGAGATATTCGCCACGAAATCCCGTCGGACACGCTCAAGCCGTGCCAGTTCGCTGAGGTCTTGCAACACCACCAGACCGGAACTGATTTTTTCTCCTACTAATTCCTCATCAATACGTGCGGTTTTAACCTGAAGCTGTGGGCGGCGTGGGCCTACCTCCAGCACCTGAATTCGTTCCTTACCATCTTCAAGGGTGTTCTTTAGCAAGGCGTTTAATTCGTGGTCACGTGCTACCTGCATAAAAGAACGACCTTCTACCTTCATGCTATTTGAGATCGCCAACAAGCGCCGTGCCGCCTCATTGATTAGTGTAACCTGCCCATCCGCATCCGTGCTTATAATACCGTCGCTCATATTTTCCAGAAGCGCCGATATGGTGTTACGCTCATTGCTGATATGTAAAATAACCGCGCGTACTTCCCCCGATACATGTTTTAACGCTTCCAGAATCTCAGCAAGTTCCGAATCGCGTTCGATTTCAGTAGTTTCAATTCCGTATTCGAGTTGGTCTATTGAAAGTCGCCCTAATAGCGCGGAAATATGCTTGAGCTTGCGGCGTGCTTTACCTCGAAAATACAGAGCGGAAGCCAGAATCCCCAGTCCACCCGCGCCTATCATTAGGATAATATTTACAATTAACGAATCCACTAGCTAGACTTAGCCCCTGCGTTTTCACCAAAACTATTATTAGTTTCGGGATCAAATTTATATCCCACCCCGAAAACGGTATGGATATAACGAGGTTTTGATGGGTCAATCTCAATTTTTTCTCGAATCCAACGGATATGCACATCCACGGTGCGTGTACCGCCGGAATAATCATAATTCCAGACTCGCTCTAACAAAGTTTCGCGAGTTAAAACCTGCCCTCGGTGACGTGCCAGAAACTCCAGCAAATCAAATTCTTTGGGTTTCAAGGTTATCAACTTTTCGCCCATGAACATTGTATGTTGCTTGGTGTTAATTTGGAGTTCGCCTATGATAAGTACCTCCTGTGGAGCGGAGTCGACTGGTTGAACTGGATTGTTAGGAGAAGGGGGCGGAGTTAAGGCTTCACGTTCGGCGGTACGTTGTGTGGCGATACTTTCGAGCATCTCCATGCGTCGTAACATCGCTCTGACACGCGCAACAAGCTCACGCAAGTTAAAGGGCTTGGTCATATAATCGTCCGCCCCCAATTCCAGCCCTAAAATTTTGTCTAATTCCTCTTCTTTGGCGGTTAGCATCAGGATAGGAACTGCTGAAGTTTGTCGAATATTCCGACATACATCCAAACCATTCATGCCCGGTAGCATAAGGTCAAGAATAATCAGGTCGGGATTTTCGTGGCGTGCAATTTCTAGCGCTTGCCTTCCATCTCCACTCAAAGTTACTTCATAACCTTCTCTCAAAAGGTTGTATTTCAAGGTTTCCGCAATATTTTGCTCGTCATCGACTATAAGTATTTTTGTCATAATGTAGAACTGCTCGGCATCTCAACTAACAATGCCTTTTTGAAGAACTTGCAGTTCTTGTAACTCCTCTCAATACATTTGCGATACTCGCGGAATTTAATTACCCTCCTCTCAAACACCACACAATTATATTCTATTTTAGAAATCTTGTATTTGATTGTAGCCAATTACCAAAAGGTAAAATTGACCTACCCTAACTGCTAAAGTGGTACAATAATGGAACGTATTAACCTTTCACCACGGGAGGAAAAACAATGAATATTGGTAAACCACACGGTTGGGGCTTTATTGGCGCGAGCGATATTGCCCGCAACGCTATGATTCCGGCTATTCGGGCACAACCCCACAATTTTGTAAAAGCTGTTATGAGTAGCAATCTAGAGCGCGCAAAACAATACGCTTCGGAAACAGATATTCCAGTTGCTTACGACTCGGTGGCGGCGCTTCTCGCTGACCCCGATATAGATATTGTTTATATCAGTACTACTAACGAATTGCATCACTCCCAAACTCTTGCTGCCGCCAAAGCCGGTAAGCATGTTTTATGCGAAAAACCTCTTACCATGTCAATTGAAGCTGCTACCGAAATGGTAAAGGCTTGTCGGGATGCGGGAGTCGTAATGGGCACTAACCATCATTTGCGCAACGCGGGGGCACATCGCACTATGCGTCGAATGATAGCAGAAGGCAAAATCGGGCAACCGCTAGCAGCACGAGTTTTTCATGCGGTCTATCTTCCACCACGTTTGCAGGGTTGGCGCTTACATAAGCCTGAAGCGGGGGGAGGCGTAATTCTGGATATTACCGTGCATGACACCGACACATTGCGTTTCGTTTTAAATGACGATGTAGAATCTGTAACCGCTTTTTCTTCACAACAGGGTCTGGCGAGCGGTGCAGTTGAAGATACGGTGATGGGTGTTATGCGTTTCCGTAGCGGGCTACTGGCTCAATTCCACGATGCTTTTACCATTAAACATGCCGGAACGGGCTTTCAGGTTCATGGCACGGAGGCTTCATTATTTGCAGCAGGCGTAATGAAACCCAACCCACCGGGAAAAGTCTTTTTGCAGCACGAAGATAAAATGGAAGAAGTTGATACCGGTGAACATGAAGATGTTTATGTTGTAGGTGTGCGAAACTTTGTGCAAGCAGTAGAAGGGCATGGCAGCCCCTCTGCTACGGGTGAGGATGGTTTACATTCGCTGGCGGTGGCGTTAGCTGCCAGAGAATCGGCTCGAATGGGTGCTAGTGTCAGAGTGCGCTACCAATAGATCTTAGCTTCTGGATTGGTATGCTTTGTTGTAAGCAAGCAATAATGAAATTTGCTAACATAGTGCCAAGAATATTTTCTGGATTCTGCATTTTTACTTTCCGGGAGAGAAGAAATGACAATTAACTCGATGATCGGCGCGAGAGTCAAGCGCAAAGAAGATTTGCGTCTGATTACCGGACGTGCTACTTACGTTGACGATGTCAAACTAGCTAATATGCTGTATGCCAGCTTTGTCAGAAGTCCTTACGCACATGGGCGCGTAACGGGCTTGGATTTTCTCAATCAGTTTCCCGATTGCCAGATTTTCCGTTGGGACGACTTTAAAGATACTATCAAGTTCAACCCGGTGTATCGCCGCTTACCCAATCGCCCTTATCTTTCGGATGGCGTGGTGCGTATGGCTGGCGAAATGGTGGCGTTGGTAGTGGCTCCTACTGCTGCTGCGGCAGAAGATCAGGCTAATGACATACTGGTGGATTTGGAACAACTGCCTGTAATAGTGAATCCAGAAGAAGCCTTGAAAACCGATGCGCCTCTTGTATATAGCACCTTGCAATCTAATTTGGCTAAAGTATCCGAGAAGGGCGATCGCGCGGCGATTGCTGCCATTATCGACGCTTGCCCGATAATAGTCGAAGAGCGGATTTATAACCAACGCTTAGCTGCCATTTCGCTTGAAACCAGAGGAATAGTAGCAGATTACAACCGCGGTAACGGGCAACTTACCGTCTGGCTTTCCAATCAAGCCCCCCACCTCTCTCGCAGTGTATTCGCCGCTGCTTTGAATCTGCCTGAACATCGAGTGCGAGTAATTGCACCGGAAGTCGGCGGTGGGTTTGGCGCTAAAATTACAGTGTATCCTGAAGAAATAATCGTGGCGGCAGCGGCTGTGAAACTGGGGCGCTCTATTAAATGGGTAGAAAATCGCACCGAAAACCTGATAGCTACCTATCATGGGCGCAACCAGATTGACTATGTGCGTATCGGCGCAACTGAAGAAGGCATCATAAAAGGGCTGGAATTGCGCTTGGTGGCGGATATCGGCGCATATGCAAACGACGAGTCTTTGCTGATACCATCCTTAACCGCACTTATGGCATCGGGTTGTTATGCCATCAAAAATATTTATACCCGTATCGAATATGTTTATACCAATACTACTCCTATGACTGCCTATCGTGGCGCAGGAAGACCGGAAGCCAGTTATTTGGTTGAGCGGATGATGGATGCGCTGGCAGCCCGGTTGCAACTTGACCCACCCGAAGTGAGGCGGCGCAATTTCATCAAGCCAAACCAATTCCCTTATAAATCCCCTACTAGCGCAACATACGATAGTGGCGATTATCTAAATACAATGGAGGTTGCCCTTCAGTCGTTCGGCTACGAGGAAATGCGGAGTATGCAGGCGCAGCGACGGGCTGAAGCAGGCGGCAAACTACCTCATAAACTTATGGGTATCGGAATGGGTAGCTATGTGGAACGCGGCTCAATGGGCTTTGAAAACTCGGTTATTCGCGTTCATCCTGATGGCAGCGTGATGGTGTTTACCGGTACATCCCCACACGGGCAGGGCGGTGAAACCACGATGGCGCAGATAGTAGCCGATACACTAGGGATCAGCATGGAGCGGATTGAGGTTTCACATGGTGATACCAAAGAAACCCCCTACGGGCAGGGTACTTATGGTAGCCGCAGTGTCGCGGTAGGCGGTTCTGCCGTAAGACTGGCATCTCTATCGGTGCGCGATAAGATGGTCAAATTGGCAGCGCACATGCTGGAAGCTTCCGAAAATGATATTGAGGTATTAGAGGGTTCATTCAGCGTAAAAGGTGTACCCGGCAGTTCCCGTACTTTTGTAGAAATAGCCCGTACTGCTTACCAACCTGATCGCCTTCCTGCCGATATGGAGATGGGGTTGGAGTCAAGCCGTTATTTCAATGCGCCCGATCTGACTTTTCCTTTTGGCACACACATTTGCGCGTTAGAGATCAATACCGAAACAGGCGAAGTCGAATTTATTAAATATGTTTCGGTTGATGATTGCGGTAATGTCATCAACCCCATGATCGTAGACGGGCAGATTCATGGTGGCTTGGCGCAAGGCATTTCACAGGCGCTTTACGAAGAAGTGGTATATGATGAGGATGGACAGCTTTTGAGCGGTAGCCTCATGGATTATACTTTCCCCACCGCTACCGAGTTACCTCCCTACACACTGAACCGCACCTTTACCCCAAGCCCGCTTAATCCGTTGGGTTCAAAGGGTATTGGCGAATCTGGCGCAACTGGGTCGCCTCCGGCAGTCGTAAATGCAGTGTTGGACGCACTTCGCCCCTATGGTGTCACAAATCTGGATATGCCACTTCGCCATGAAAAGCTGTGGAAGATAATATCTGAGCTTAGTTAACCATCTGTAACTCTCTGTGGCAAAAATAAAACAAGGGGCTTATGCCCCTTGCCTGAATAAAACCACTAGAAGCCTAATTTATTAGCATCCCGTCTTTCATATGTACCTGACGGTCGCACCTTGCTGCAATATATTGGTCGTGTGTAACAATACATACGGTTAAACCGAGTCGAGCGCGTAAATCGCTTAACAAATCAAGAATTTCGTGACCGCGTTGACTGTCCAAGTTCCCGGTTGGTTCATCGCCCAACAACAATGCCGGTTGATTAGCCAATGCTCTGGCAATAGCAACACGCTGTTGTTCACCGCCGGATAATTGGGTGGGCTTATTATTCAGGCGATTGCTTAACCCCACCAAACCTAACAACTCACGGGCGCGTTCTTCCGGCTTAAATTGAGCCTTCTTATCAAATTGAACCGGAAGCATAACATTTTCCAACGCGGTTAATGTCGGTACAAGGTTGAAGAACTGGAAAACGAAACCTATGGTACGGTTTCGCACTCTAGCCAGTTGTTTTTCTTTGAGCTTGCTGATATTCTGTCCCGCAATAAAAACCTCGCCGGATGTTGGCACATCTAACCCGCCTATAATACCAAGCATAGTGGTTTTACCAGAACCGCTCGCGCCGACGATTGCCACCATTTCGCCCTGCTTTACCTGAAAGTTTGCTTCATGCAGAATGGTAAGATTCTGGTCGCGGCTCATGCGCACTGTTTTAGTAATGTTGCGGCAATCTACGATGGTGGCACCTAAACCATTAACCGGCATTTGCGCCACCTGCTTGTTTAACTCTAAATTACTCATGGTGTTAAAGATTACTCCCTTCTATCCTCTTATAGCTGAATATCAATTATTCGTAGCGCAACACTACCATTGGTTTTTCCTGCGCAGCACCCCAGGCTGATGCAATTGTTGCCGCCAGCGCCAATCCTACTGCCAATACCAACATACCAAGTATAATTAACGGTGAGATTGATAACACGCCTGGGTCGTCCTTGGTGCCGAGTTGGGCAACTCCGATTGCGCCTGCCATAATAGCTAATCCTAAGCCAAATAGACCACCCAAAAAGCCAACAATTGCCGTTTCCCAGTTAATAATAGACAACACCCGTACACTGTCGGCTCCAATGCTTTTCATTACGCCCATCTCGGTGCGCCGCTCTAACACTGCCAGCGCCACGTTGTTCGCAATTAAAATTGCTCCCGCAATCAAGCTTAAAAATGCCAATAGCACTGGGAAAGCCGTAATATTATCAATGATGCTGTTAATAATATTGCTGATAAACGACAAATCACTTGCACTGACCCCTGGGAAAGTGCTTTGTACATATTTAAGGGCTTCATCCACTCGACCATTTTCGATAGTTAGATTGAAATCGGTAGCGTGGTTAGGCATAGTTTGAATTCGGTTTAGGGTCGTTGCAATCGGGAAAATGACAATGAAACTTTTGTTGACGAAAATGCCCGTAATGGTCAGCGTATACTGCTTACCATTGACATCTTGATAAACCATTTGATCCCCAACTTTAAGTTTGTAGCTATCACTTACACTTTCGCTGATAATCATCTGGTCATCATTTTGATAAGCTTGCCCGCCACTTTTGACTGTGCCAAGCGAGAGTAAGTCAGTTTGCGGCAAACCGGCTAGGTTGGCTAATTCAAAACTGCCAAAGCTCCCATTATTGTTGTTGTTACCGCTGGCTTGGTCACGCTTGATTTTTTCGGCGATTAGCTGGTCGGTAGTAAGCCCACCCGCACTGACTAATTGCAAAACAGCCCTTTCGTCTAGCAGGTATTTTTGTAGCCCCGGTACTTTTTTATTGTCCAAAGCCTGTTTAATAGCATTAGATTGCGCATCATCCGTGCTAGATATTTGGGCATTGTAGCCAAAACTTTTTGCTAGAGAAACTTGAATTGTTTCTTTGAGGCTGCTTGCCAAGATAAACACCAGTGCCATTGCAAAGATACCCACCAGCATTACCAACATGGTCGTAGCGCTCTTGGCACGTCCCCGACTCAGGTTACGGCGAGCCATCTTGTAATTCAAGCCAAGTGGTAACGGGATTTTGCCCACTATCCACAAGATGCCGCTAAATATCAGCACTAGAATAGTGCAACTTACCAGTGTAGCGAAGGCAATAATCAAGCCAAGAATTAGTTGCCCATCGAGAATGACTCCTGCCAACAAGCCCATTACAAGGGTCATCACTCCGATAATGAACAAGGTTGCCCAAATCGAAATACGCGGCAGTGCGTTGGTTTTTTGGCGCAATACCTGTGCCGGAGGAATTTTACTGGCGGAGTAAGCCGGTAGCAAACCAAAAACCACTGCCGTAACAATCCCGACTATTAGACCAAGTATTACAGGCTGCAAGTAGAATTGGTAGGATAGCTCGCTGTTAATAAAGTTTGCCGCTACTTTATTAATCACTGTGGTCAGTAATTCACCAAGAATAACGCCTACCACACTCCCAATAAATCCTAAAATAGCCGACTCGATCATGAATACTTGAACAGTCTGCCCAACTTCCATTCCTAATGCTTTGAGAGTGGCGATTTCGGTGCTACGTCGCCCTACGACTACTAGCATGGTGTTTACTACCCCTACGCTCCCAATTAGCAAGGAAAGTAGCCCAACGTAACTCAACAAATCGCTGATACCTTTACTGGCTTGTTTGAGTTGGTCGTTACGTTCGGTGCTGGTTTGAGCGTTGAAACTAGGAGATAATGCGTTAATTGTATCTCTGGCTTTGACATCGACATTTTTAACATTAGAAGTTTTGATGAAGACGCTTTGTGCCAGCAAGGTTTCAGGATTAAACAGACCTTTAGCCGTATCCATTGTTATATAACCGTAGCCAGTAAAACCAGCTTGCCCGGTGTCTGTGGCAGGAGTAAGGCTTTTAGTGGTTAGAATTCCCACGACGGTCAAAGTTTGGATCTTGTTATCATTGGAAAGGGCTTTAATAGTGTCACCGACTTTGGCACCGATGCTATTATCCATTTTTTCGTTGACCACTATTTGATTAGGTTCGGTTAAAACATCTTTGAGATGTTTACCTTTTGGGCTTTGCAGTTCTACGATACCGTAGAAAGGATATTTAGCCGGGTCAACCACGAAGGATGGGTAATTGCTGCCAAATTCATTGCTTTTGTTACCATCGGCTTTGTAGACGGTGATACCTGTGCTATTAACCGATGTTGTGTAATCTTCAATAATGGTTGGTTTCAGAGCATCAATTTTTGCTAGGTTCTGACTACTGAAAGAACCCTCTCGGCTAATGACCAATACATCAGCTTGAGAATTAGCTCTAGCATCTCCGGCTACGGCATCTTGGATGGAATAGCCGGTGGATTGCAACGCAACGATTGAACCTACACCCACTGCTATACACAAGATTGCAAAAAAAGTTCTCTGCCCGCCGCGCCAAATTGAACGCCAGGCATACTTGAAATAAAGGATAAGTGTTTGCATTAATAACCTTTCCTAATTCCGAATCCCACGATAGGACAATTAATTCTCCGGCTGAAGCATTTCATCATTGTACTATAGAAAAAAGTTATAGTTACCACAATGTACTTTATAGTACCAAACGCCCCGGCTAAAAAATATGAGTCGAAAGACCAATTTCATGTTCATTTAATGCCCATTGTTATGTGTGACAAAATAATCCCCCTTATTGTTTCAGCTATCCTCAAATTTATTAAATGAATTTTAGTTGACATAATAATAAATCGCTTGCTTTTAAAATAAAAAAGAGCAAGCAACAGTTAAATTGCTTGCTCTCAAAAGCTCTTGTGGATATAAAGTTAGCGTTTTTTTACAAGGAACCAAGCTGAGGGTAATATCACTGCTGCCAGTATCATTTTTATAGTATCAGCCAGTAAAAACGGTAAAATCGCACGGGTAAAGGCAAGTTCAACCCCAAAGGTTAGGGAATACCAAAATCCACCCATCACCAGAATTATCAGGTTGCCTATCAGCATTGCCAGAAAAGAGGTGGCAAAGCGTTTATCCCAGCCTTTTTCAGCCAGCAAGCCTACTACAAATGCGGAAACTGCGAAGCCGAAAAGGTAACCTGCTGTAACACCGCTAAAGGCAGAAAATCCGGAATTACCACCGGCAAAAAATGGCAGACCCAACGCGCCTTCCGCCAGATATAATCCAACTGCGGCAAGCCCACGTTTGCTTCCTAATATTGCCGCTGCCAGCACTACGATCATGTTTGAAGCCACAAACGGCACTTCGCTGATAGGTGGTATAAAGAAACGCACCTGTGCTGCTAAGGCTATTAACAGGCTGAAGCCTACGATCAGGCTCACTTCTCTGACCCATACGAGCCGTCCTGAAGTCGGTATTAAATCTGAGAATGTTGTTGGGCGAGTTACAAGTAACCCATTCCCTTTGCTGTTAGGAACTTGCATTTTGTGGTTTCCTTCACTTAGTTGTTATTGAGTGATTTCTAACTTACTTTCAGACTCTGAAACGCCTGCTTCATCGAAGGTAGCCATTTCAGCCAGTGTCCTTGTGGCAGCCTCAATCACGCTCATGGCAATTGCTGCCCCAGTACCTTCACCCAACCGTAGGTTAAGATTTAACAAGGGGCTTAACTCCATATGTTCCAGCATTGCCCGGTGTCCAATTTCAACCGAGTTATGAGCAGAGATTAAATAGTCACACACTGGTGGATACCATTCGGTAGCAATCAAAGCGGCAGCGGTACTAATAAAACCATCCACAACAATTGGTATATGTGCTGCTGCTGCCCCAAAAATCAACCCGGTCAACCCGGCGATTTCAAACCCTCCCACTTTGGCTAAAACATCTAGCGGGTCGGATTTATCTGGTTGATTGATTTCAATAGAACGTTCGATAACACTTATTTTACGCGATAAACCGGAATCATCCAAACCGGTACCGCGTCCTGTAACCATACTTACGGGGAGTCCGGTAAAAGTGGCTACAATGGCGCTACTGGGAGTGGTATTACCGATGCCCATATCGCCAGTTCCGACCACATCCATCCCCTTCTCAGCTTCTTGACGGGCTATTTCAATTCCAGTCAGTACTGCCTTTAGGGCTTCGAGCTTAGTCATAGCCGGACCAATCATCATATTACGAGTGCCATATCCGATTTTGCGGTTTAATAGGCCGGAATGCTCCGGTAAATCGCTGGCTACTCCCAAATCTGCTACTACTACTCTTGCCCCAACCTGACGCGCCAGTACATTGATTGCTGCGCCGCCCTGAAGGAAATTAAACACCATTTGAGGGGTGACTTCAGAAGGATACGCGCTTACGCCTTCACTCACCACACCATGGTCGCCTGCCATTAATACTATGCACTTCCTATCAACTCTAGGGCGAGGGTTTCCGGTGATGCCGGCGAGTTTCACAGTAATTTCTTCGAGTCTCCCAAGGCTACCCGCTGGTTTAGTGAGGCGATCCTGTCTGGAGCGTACCACCGCCATTGCCTCTTTATTCATAGGCCTAATAGCGGCTAAAGTTGCTTCAATTTCTCGTTTCAAGCTCTCTTCCATTGTTCAAATTCCTCTCATTTCAGTTTTGCTATCATAGGTATTGATACCTTACAAGAGGATTACGAGAGCAGGAAATGCTTAAAGCACAATCCAAAATCAATAACAAATCATCCCATTGTATTTTAAAGTGGTTGAAAGTATTGCTATAAAATTCTAAGGTGGGGATTGAGCTAATTTGAGCCAATTTCTTACTGACGTGCCCTTTCTCGCGAAGGTCAACACGATCTCTTGAGGGCAGGTCTTCTGGCTTGAGGCAAAATCCACCTCTTTACAGCAGCGGGACTGCGTCGGAATTGCACCGATCTTTCCCTGTGTACTCTTTATCTTCAGCCAATATCGAATAAATTAGCATGAAAAGAGTCCCTCAATCTGTTTTTTAAAGTAATTGGGTTAAGTCTAACAGCATATCCCAAAGTAGTAAGTAATTTACACTACCATATAATACATGCCGAACGTGTATAGCTGTGTTAACACTAGTGGGTCAAGTTGCAAATAAATTTGCTATCAAATCAAGCAATTTGAACTTAGAGCAATGGCAACTCAATTGGGGCGTGACCCACTAGTCGCTATTGTTGCTAATAAACTGGGATATTCTAGCCTCAAAAGCGTCGTTAATTTCAGTGGTAGGCTGTTCCTTACAGTTTTGCGTAAAGACGAACTTACTATCTGTAGTAAATGCCCTCTTCCTCTTCTATACTTTTGGGGAACTCGTCTTGGGTTTTAAATCTGTCTGCTAGAATTGCAAAAATAAGGAAGACAACTCCAGCACATATTGGCGGCAGTATCAATATGAAAAAGAGTTGAATCTCTCCCATGCTATCAGGGTCAGCACTTTGGTTTACAAAAACAGTTGGCAAAACCATGTACAATAGTAGTGCGGCAGCTAACCCGATAAACCAACCCTTAAACCCGGTAACCATACGATAACGTCGATCAGGGTCTTCATCACGTCTGATCAATTTAAAAATTAATATGGTAGGTCCACCGATTATGGCTACTAACCAAGCCACTACCAACATAAATACACCGAAATCATCCATACCCTTTTAACCCCCAAGCTTGTGTTACAATGTTGTTACCACATCAAATAATTACTACTTAACTTCGTTGTGTAGCCAGTCGGCTAAATCATGTCTACTTTCAATGCTAGTTGTATGTGCCATCGGGTATTCGTTATAAACGATTCGTGCCCCTGCTTTTGAAAAAGCATTTGCTACATGCCGACTTCGCTCAATAGAAACCACATTATCTTCGGTTCCATGTGCAAAGAAATAGGGCTTGCCCTTTGCATTTCTATATAATTTAGTTAATTCCGGGTGATACGGTAAGAATCCACTATGGGCTATAACTCCTTTTACCCGAGTTGGTTTTAGCAATGACATAAGACATGCCATAGCAGCGCCCTGGCTCATGCCCCCAAAATAAATTTTTGAACTATCTACTGGATATTTAAAGGTTAATTCGGTTACCAGTTCAGCAAGCTTTTTGGCTGTATTTACAAATTGCTCAATGCCGATTTCTTGATTAGGAGTCCAAGCGAACCATCTATATGCACCACGTGGATTATTGTCGAAAAGCTCTGGAGCGCGGGGAGCAGCAATTATAATATTGCGGCGGATAAAGGGTACTAATTCATAAATATCTCCTTCATTCGCACCTCGCCCATGAAGCATAATTAATAAAGGGTGTTTACCACTGGAAGTATTCTCAGTTGCCGAACGTAAGCGATAGGTCATTATCCCTTGGATTAACTCGGTGCCGCTAATATCAGGAACGCTATTAACCTCATCGTTCATAAATTCTTATATCCAATTCTGTAACTTCGCCATGGGTGATAGCCTAGCTTTGAATAAAAAGTAGTTAAAGCTGTCCAATCAATCGTAACAAATGTAACTCCTCTTTTTTTAAGATATGCTGTCCCTGCAGCAACTAGAGCAAGCCCTATTCCTCCACCTCTTATGGTGCTATTTATACCTAGCGGACCAATGCTACCATGTTTTTCCATAGGTTTTTCATGCATTGCCCAGAATATTGTCGGACGTGACAATGCACATTCAATTACTTCTTTTAACTCCCAAGTTTGTAAAAAACCCTCGATCTTACCACTTTGACCTTTTATAAGGGTTACATTTTCCGGGCTGTAGCCCTTCTTGAATATTCGCTCAAGGTCATAACGCCAACGTGGAGAAAACCCGTTAGAGGGTAATCCTATAAAATCCAGAATCGATTCCTCTTCTCCAGCCTTACCCTGCGTAAAAAAATAATCTCCGCCCATAATTGAAATGGGTTGTTCGGATAATTCCCAATTATCCAAATCTAAAGAAAGGTCATTTATTAATTCTTGATTAAAAGTATAGCCTTTATTTGAAAAAAAACCCAATGATTCCCCTTCTGGAACACCCGGGAAAAAGTGGTTAAAATCCCCACCCAATCTAATAGATTTAACATCTGATAGTACCGCATGCGCTTTTTCAAGCAACCCTGTACCGATGCCCTGTCTTCGACTACTTTCTTCGACCAGCAATAGACTTATCCAGCCTGTTTTTCCATAGCGTTCTTCCATAATAGAGGGTGTAGTTATATCTCGGAAGCGTCGAGTTAAGACAAAACCGAGCAATTTACCTTGCTGATTCCATGCTCCCCAAAAATCCTCTGATTTGAAAGCAAGGTTATTTTCGACATTTATTTTCCACAAATGACCGTTCGCAGGAAATAGGGTATTTAGTCCGCTATTCTCCCACAGCCTTAAGACGGCATCTTGCTGAGAAGATTCGTAAGCTTTGAGAATCAACCCCCTTTTCATAAATCCTAATCCACCTTTCCAATTATATGCACTGAGAATTTTTATCTTATTAAGGAGAGTACCTAAAATGATTAAAGAATTATAATCTATAATCTACTTAAATGAGGAGTGGGCTAAGCTCTTCTTTGTACATTAGTAAGTTAATAACAGGCGGCAAAGGACAGTTGGTCGAGTATAGAACGAGGAATTAAATAACATTCAGGCTGAGAGGGGCATGTTTCAAAATGAAAATAACCCCACAAAGCTCGTCGTACGAAACTGTCGGGGTTGCTTTGGGACTTAATCATCCGGCAGTTACTTCTAACCGCAAGTTTCTTGGTAAACGGCAATGGAAGTCCGTTGTTAAAAGAGGGTTTTGTTCGATTGGGCACCTATCTGACCCAAACCTGTCGGCATTTTCAATCAGCTAGCGTCGCATATTTATTTGAAAGTATAAGGGAAGTGCCAAAGTGTACCATTGCTGTCCTAGACCGATAATTACGATATCGAAAACTGTTACGAAAATAAATCCTCCGGTAAATACTAGAAGGCAGGCAACGGTTAGTAAGCCCCATTCTCGTTGCCGCTTCCTGCGCCATACTCTCATTAATGCCAATACCAGCAGCGAACCCCACAGGAACCAAAATTCACCTCGACTCTGCCAAACTACATAGTCCGGATTATTATAATTTGCGCTGATAATAGACGCTTGCAAGAAGCCTGCTAAGGATATAAGTAAAGCCAGTAAGACCAGCCCTTGCGCCCACAAACGCCAGCGTTTCTTCTCAACCAATTCGCTCAGATACCAGCACAACCCTATTGCTACAGTTACAGACCAAAGCGGATTATAGAGATAGGTTGACCATTTACCGGAGAGCAAACATTGTGTTTCCAAACCACTCTCTAAACCACAACCGTTTGCCAGATAATAATTGGGAGCGATTCCAAGCGCCACTCCGCTAAGCGTACAGAAGATTCTTAATAACAGCGGGCTTTTACGAGTAATAACGCCAATCCAAATGAGAGAAAGACTTGCCAATAGGAAGGGCGCATTTTTTTCAAAGTATCGAGACCAATCTAACACCTGAATATTTACGTCAATTGCCGTCAGTACGCGCCCCAATTCATATACCAAATTGAGCGATTTACCCGCTAACCCAGCTTTTACGGTTAGTAATTGCAACTGATCAATGCGCTGCCCAGCCACCATAACGACTCGGTCTTCGGGGCGCAAACCAACTTGCCATGCTGGAGTGGCTGAATCGGTAAAAACATTAGTGGTATAAAAAGGACTATAAAAGAAGCCTTGCCAGTAGCTGTTAGCGGTTGCTAGCGTGGAAAAGAATGAAATGCCCACAACTATCATAGCTAAGGCAAAAATATATTTGCGGCGATCTGGGGGATTCTCCGCCTCTTCGTAATGCGAGTATGACATAGCCTGTTCAGACGGGTTTTAGAGGGGTAATTTGGTAGTAAGTCATCAGGGCGTACTGTCGCGCCCTTGATGACTCATACCTATGTAATCTCGCGGTGTTCTTGCTAATTATGTTTCAATAGCTTGACGCGATCACCGTGATTCAATATACGCTTACGTAAACGGATAGTCTTTGGCGTTACTTCTACCAGTTCATCACTTTCGATGAAATCCAGCGATTGCTCCAAGCTGAGAATAATCGGAGGAGTAAGCCTTACCCCAATATCCGAGGTTGAGCTACGAATGTTGGTTAGCTTCTTCTCTTTTGCCACATTCACCGGCAAATCCGACTCGCGACTGTACAAGCCGATAATCATACCTTCATAAACATGCGTGCCCGGTTCAACAAAAGTTTGACCGCGTTCTTGCGCATTTGCCAATCCGTAGGAAGTAGCCATGCCATCTTCGCTGGCAACCAATACACCATTACGAACCTGTCCGATGTCACCATACCAAGGTTCGTATCCGGTAAAGAGACTGGCTATAACACCACCGCCACGAGTCAAAGTCAGAAAGAGATTGCGGAAACCGATCAAACCGCGGGTAGGAATACTAAATTCAATTCTGACACGTCCTTTACCGTCCGGGTCGTATTTCATCATTTGGGCGCGTCTTCGTCCCAATTGTTCGATTACAGGCCCTTCGTATTCCTCTTCCACATCGAGGATAAGATGCTCTACAGGTTCCATCTTATGCCCGTTGATTTCTTTGGAAATTACTTCGGGACGGGATACCTGAAACTCGTACCCCTCGCGGCGCATCGTTTCAATCAGAATCGAAAGGTGTAATTCACCACGACCCGATACGAGAAATACATCAGCGCTATCGGTATCTTGTACTCGCAAGGCGATATTGGTTTGCAGTTCGCGATAGAGGCGGTCACGCAACTGACGGCTGGTGCTATAAGTACCTTCGCGCCCACCAAAGGGCGAAGTATTCACACCAAAGGTTAGTTGGAGAGTCGGTTCTTCCACTGCAATAGGTGGAAGCGCGTCAGGGTTCTCAGCATCTGCAATTGTTTCACCGATGCTGATGTCGCTAATGCCGCTGAAGGCAATCAAATCTCCGGCGCTGGCTTCCTCTATTTCGATTTTACCCAACCCTTGAAATGTGAACAGGCTGGATATTTTTGCGCGGGAAATAACCCCTTCTCGGTCTATTCGGCTGACTGTTTCGCCCGCTTTCACCTGACCTCGCATAATACGTCCCACTCCGATACGACCGAGGTGATTGTTGTAATCGAGGCTGGTTACGAGCATTTGGAAATGCGCATTTTCTTCAACCATTGGCGCAGGTACATATTTCAAAATGGTATCGAAGAGCGCCGAAATGTCGGGGGCGCTTATTACTTTTTCAGGGTCAAGGGCTGCCTTACCTTCACGGGCGATTGCGTAAACAACCGGGAAGTCCAATTGCTCTGCATCCGTAGCAAGATCAAGGAAAAGGTCTTGAGTCATTTCGAGAATTACGGCAGGGCGGGCGTTAGGACGGTCTAGTTTGTTGATAACTACAATTGGTTTCAAGCCAATCTCAAAGGCTTTGCTTAAAACAAAACGAGTCTGGGGCATTGGTCCATCCACCGCATCCACCAGCAGCAAACAGCCATCCGCCATATTGAGTACCCGTTCTACCTCACCGCCGAAATCGGCGTGACCGGGAGTGTCAATAATGTTAATTTTTACATTCTTATAAATAATTGCGGTATTCTTGGCAAGAATGGTAATGCCTTTTTCCCGCTCCAACTCATTCGAGTCCATTATCAGGTTGCCCACCGTCTCATTCTTGCGGAATATGTTGCTCTGCTTAAGCATGCCATCCACTAGGGTGGTTTTACCATGATCTACGTGCGCGATAATGGCTACATTTCGAATGTCTTCACGAAGTTTGTGTTGCACCGACTTTATTTTCTCCACTAATTGCCCCCTTCTCCCAATTTGGAGAGGGGGCGTACTTTAACACTTGAATCGGGCAATATATTCCTGCCCGACAAATTTAGTTTTGCATCAAATTGGTTTTTAGGAAATCTACTGCTTTAGGCCATGCATCACGCGCCGCCTCCTCAACCCCTGCACCATGCGTAGGGTTCAGAAAAGCATGTCCGGCATTTTGGTAAACGTATTGTTGATAATCTTTTCCAGCATTTGTATAAGTATCATAAATACGCTGGATGTATTCCGGCGGAGTATAATTATCCAACGCTCCAAAAAAAGCCATCACCGGAGCCTGTACATTTGCCACCGATTCGTATGTGGGTTCGTGCATAACACCGTAGAAAGAAATTGCAACTGCCAAGTCGTGGCTGCGTTCTACCACTTTAAAGGTGAGCATGCCGCCCATGCAAAAGCCCATTATTCCGACTTTTTTCGGTTCTACTCCCTGCATGTTTTTCAAGCCATTTATAGTTGACTGAATCTCATAAATGGCGCGTTCTACATCTAAAGCCATCATTAGTTTAGTCGCATCATCTGGCTCAGTAGCAACTTGCCCGTGATAGAGATCGGGTACTGCCACAACAAAACCTTCTACTGCCAGCTTTTGAGCTAAGTCTTTGATGTGTGGCTCGATGCCCCACCACTCCTGAATAAGGACTATTCCGGGACGAGCTTGATCATCATCTATTCGAGCTATAAAAGCAGGTATTTCACCACCATCCATTTGGTAATACGCGGTATAAGTGCGAATTACAGCCATTTTTATCCTCCAGCACTATGTATTAGCTATTTTTTTTCGCGTTCATCTTCAAGACTCAACACTGCCATAAAAGCTTCCTGTGGTATTTCTACATTGCCCACCATCTTCATGCGGGCTTTACCTTCTTTTTGCTTTTCCAGCAATTTGCGCTTGCGGGTTATATCACCGCCATAACATTTAGCCAGCACGTTCTTGCGATTCGCGCTAATGGTTTCGCGTGCCACAACTTTTGAGCCAATCGCTGCTTGAATCGGCACTTCAAATAATTGGCGTGGAATTAAGCCGCGCAGCTTTTGAGTAAGGACGCGCCCCTGTGAGAAAGCTTTATCGCGGTGGGTAATAAGCGAAAGCGCATCAACCGGGGTTCCGTTCACCAGAATATCCAGCTTAACCAAATCTGCAACCTTGTAAGTGCCAAAGATGTAATCAAGTGAAGCATAACCCTTAGTGCGCGATTTTAGCTGGTCGTAAAAATCCACGATGAGTTCGCCCAATGGCATATCATAATCCAGCAACACTCTGGTTTCATCCAAATAATCCATCTTTTTGTACTCACCGCGCCGATTAGTAACCAGTTCCATAATCTGCCCGATATAGCGCGTTGGTGTAATTATGTGGATAGTCATCCAGGGTTCTTCGATTTCCATAATCTCACCCGCATTTGGGAAATCGCTTGGATTATCTACCAGCAATACTTCACCGTTATTCTTCATAACGTGGTATTCCACGCTTGGCGCAGTGATAAGCAATTCTAAGTTATATTCCCGCTCCAAGCGTTCTTTAATAATTTCCATATGAAGCAGACCTAGAAAGCCTACGCGGAAACCGAAACCTAGCGCGGCGGAGGTTTCAGGCTGGAATATCAGGGAAGCATCATTCAGTTGTAATTTGTCTAGCGCTTCTCGTAGGTTGGTGTAGTCATCCGAGCTTATAGGATAAATACCAGCAAAAACCATCGGCTTGGCAGGGCGATACCCTGGTAATGCCGTTTCCGCAGGATTTGAATAAAGGGTAATGGTATCGCCTACTTGGCAATCCCCCACTACTTTCAAGCCGGTAGCAATATAACCGGTTTCGCCTGCGGTAATTTCAGGTAGCGGAGTCATAACCGGGCGGAAAACACCGATTTCCAGCACCTCGGCGGTTTTGCCGTTCGACATCATTTTAACAACGTCACGCGATTTCAATACGCCATCCATCAACCGGACGTAAGCAATCACCCCTTTATAGGAGTCAAAATGGCTATCAAAAATCAGCGCGCGTAAGGGTTTGTCAAAGTCACCTTTAGGGGGTGGGATGCGATAAACAATCGCTTCAAGGATTTCATCTACGCCAAGCCCGGTTTTGGCGGAAGCACGAATACATTCTTCTCCCCGAATACCGATAACTTTTTCTATTTCGGCAATTACTACTTCAGGTTGGGCAGCAGGAAGGTCAATTTTATTGACCACTGGGATAATTTCAAGTCCATGTTCAACTGCTAGATACAGGTTCGCCAGTGTTTGTGCCTCGATACCTTGCGAGGCATCCACTACCAGTAAAGCTCCTTCACAGGCGCTGAGGCTGCGGCTCACTTCATAACTGAAATCCACATGACCGGGAGTATCAATCAGGTTCAGTTCAAACTCCTGACCATCATGTGCCTTGTAATGCATTTGTACAGCACGTGCTTTGATAGTGATCCCCTTCTCACGTTCGAGATCCATGCTATCCAGCAATTGTTCTTTCATCTCACGCTGCGTAACCGTGCCGGTTATTTCCAGCAAGCGGTCTGCCAGTGTGGATTTGCCGTGATCGATATGGGCAATTATGCAAAAGTTTCGGATTAAACGTTGGTCAGTCAATTATATCTTCCTTTAAAGTGACTCAAAAACACGGCTAATTATAGCAGATTTGTACTATAAGAGGTGTTATAGTTCCGTGTAATCTATGGCAGAATGTTATATAATCCTACGCAATCAATACTTTACTAAGGATAAAACGCCATGAAACTGGAAATTATCTCGCAAATTCCTGAAAATCCCAAGAGTCCGCCGCTTCTCTTTATACATGGTGCAATGCATGGCGCATGGTGCTGGTCGGAATATTTCGTGCCTTTTTTTGCAGAGGCAGGCTATCCGTCGTATGCTTTGAGCTTTCGCGGGCATGGAAAAAGTGAAGGTCAAATCGAAGGTACTACCCTGTCCGATTACTTACAGGACATTCGACAAGTAGCGGAACAATTGCCAGAATCTCCGGTGCTGGTTGGGCATTCGCTAGGCGCATTCCTAGCCTTAAAATATTTGGAGAAATACCCTATAAAAGGGGCATTATTGGTGTCTCCTACCTTGCCCTTTCCGCTTTACATGCGTATTCCCGGAACAATCTTGGGAAAGCCGTTTCGCTTCTTGATGAAGAACCGCAAAGTTCCTGCTCCTAAAAGCACAGAGACAGTACGGCGCATGTTTTTTTCGCAGCAATTGCCGGAAGAACAGTTGCAACACTATGCCAGCCAGATGTGTGACGGTTCTATGCTCGGCTTTATGGGGCTACTTTGGGAAAAATCCCCGAAGCCTGCGCTGGTAAAGCAAGTCCCGGTGCTATTTCAAATTAACGCCACCGATACAATGCGGAAATTTATGCCGGATGATAAATTTGCCCAACTCTATGGCGCAGAACGCCAAGTGTATTATGGTACTGCGCATAATATGATGCTGGAAACCAATTGGCGCGAAATAGCCGAAGATGGACTGAACTGGCTCAAAAAACACTTTCCACAGCGTTAGTCAAATAAATAAGATTGGGCTACCGGAACTATTTTCCGGTAGTTTTTTATTTGCTTTGGAAAAAGCTGATTTTAATGCTAAAATTTTATATAGAGCCTTGAGTCAATGATGTACAAAGGGAGTGGCGCAATGAAAGAATTTCTAACTTTATCGGCAGGTTGGCAATTCAAGCAAAGAGACCAGTCAATGCAATTGGAAGAAGATTTCAACCTGTTGGAAGGCTGGAACCCTACCAGCGTACCGGGTTGCATCCACACCGATTTGTTAGGCGCTGACCTTATCCCCGACCCTTTTTATGGCATGAATGAACAAGAAGTACAATGGGTAGGGGAAAGCGATTGGCTGTACCGCTATTTCTTTACCATCCCGGATGAATTTGAAAAGCGACCTGCGCTGGATTTGTGCTTTGATGGATTGGATACTTTCGCCACCATCTGGCTAAATGGGAAAGAAATTTTAACCACAGCCAATATGTTTGTTCCCTATCGAGTTCCAATTCGGGGCATTGCTAAGGTAGGTCACAACGAGTTGCGTATCCTATTTGAATCGGCGTTGCGACGCGGCAAGGAATTGGAGCAGCAGTATGGAAAACGCGCTGCCTGGAATACCGATACCTCGCGTGTGTATGTGCGTAAGGCACAGTATCATTACGGCTGGGATTGGGGACCAACTCTTATAACTGCCGGAATATGGCGCGAAGTGCGTTTGGAAGCCTACAACGCCCGTATTGACAACATTTTTTGCCCTGCCGAAGTCAGCGAGGATTTGAAAAGCGCCACCGTTCCGGTAAGTGTAGAAATAGTTAATGCTTCCTCTTTGCCACTCTCCCTCAATTTAATATTATTTGACCATTACGGCATAGCTATTTCAGAAGCAACTATCCCTATTAGCGATTCTAAAATAAACCAGATTTTTGAAATTAGTGACCCACTCTTATGGGAGCCTTCCGGCAGATTAGGGGCGCAACCGCAATACCGGGTAGAAGCCCGCCTGCTATATGGTGAGAAAGAGCTTGATAATAAAGCATGTAAATTCGGAATAAGGAGATTGCGATTGCTCCAAAACCCGCTGGAAGGGGAGGAGGGCAGTAGCTTTACCTTTGAGGTAAACAATATGCCGGTATTCTGTCGTGGCGCGAACTGGATTCCGGCAGATTCTTTTACAACCCGCGTAACCCGTGAAAATTATGAAAGCTGGCTACAATTGGCAGTAACTGCCAACATGAATATGCTGCGTATCTGGGGTGGCGGCATTTATGAAGAAGAGGCTTTTTACGATTTGTGCGATGAATTGGGCATCATGGTCTGGCAAGATTTCATGTTTGCTTGCGGTATTTATCCGGCACATCCCGAATTTCTCAAAAGCGTGAAAGTCGAAGCCGAGGCAACGCTGCGTCGCTTGCGAAATCATCCTTGCCTTGTACTGTGGAACGGCAATAACGAGGATTATTCTATTGCCCAATCGCTGGGAGTTTACGATGTTAATTTCGAGGGTGATTTCACTGCCACAGCTTTCCCGGCGCGTGAAATCTACGAGCGTTTATTGCCGGAAAGTTGCGCCCGGTTAGACCCTACCCGCCCTTATCGACCCGGTAGCCCATACGGTGGTGCAGACGCGGACGACCCTACTCAGGGAGATCGCCACACGTGGGAAATTTGGCATAAACAAATGGCTAAATATCAGGATTACCGGAAATTCGAGGGGCGTTTCGTTTCAGAGTTTGGCATGCAGGGCAGTCCTACCTTAGAGACTCTAGTAAGTTTTTTGCCACCCGGTGAGTTGCACCACCAAAGCCGCACTTACGAATTTCACAACAAAGCCCCTGATGGTTATAGACGATTGGCAGTGTATCTTAGTGATAATTTGCCTACACCCGCTAATCTAGAAGAATACATCTATGCCACTCAATTTATCCAAGCTGAGGCGCTCAAATATGCGGTTATGGATTGGAAACGACGCTGGCAAGGCAAGGGCAAAGAATATGTCTCCGGTGTGCTGGTGTGGCAATTAAACGATTGTTACCCTGCCATAAGTTGGGCAATAGCCGATTATCTGGGTAAACCCAAAGCGGCTTTCTACACTCTAAAACGCGCTTTTAACCATCTAGCTATCGGGTTGGATTGGGCAAGCAAGAATAAAGCCACTTATTGGGCTACAAATACCGACTCACGCGAGCGCAACCTCACGCTAGAGCTAAAGGTCATTTCTCTGGAAGGAAAAGAGTTAGTAAGCAACCGGAGTGAGGTAACAATACCTGCCAACTGCGCTACTGAGCTTGATGAACTGGAATTCGAAGCGGTTGAGCCACTGGTAATAGTAGCCGCTTTGCTCGACAACGGCGAAATTGTGCGTTGCGCCTCGCTCTGGCAAGAACCTTTCAAATACCTTGCTCTCCCAGACCCGCGGTTGAAAATAACCCGTTTGGAGGGCGAGGTCTTGTTACTGGAAGTAAAGAAGCCAGTAAAGGGCTTGTGGTTGAGCGCGGATGTTGAAGTGCAATGGAGCGACAATTTCCTCGACCTGATGCCCGATGATCCGCAAGTAATAGTTGCAAGCGGATTAGGCGAAGGGACAATTACAGCCTGTTGCCTTGCAAAAGGTGGCTATATTATTAAAAAATTTACAGCTTAACAGTAGAAGCTTGTGAATAAGCTTGAGACTTATAAAATACCTATACCTACCGTCAACATATAGCAGCTTACAATAATTAGCAAGCTATTAATGAAATGACCCAGTTTGTCAAGACAAAAATAAAAGCTTGGTTAAGGAGTGATACAGTCCTTTCTATAGAACTAATAATGTTAAATAGCTAGTAACTCTTTTTAGCTCTTTAACATAATTACTGGTGTCACGGTATTGAAATAAACCTGAGCCGGTGTCTGATATTTCAAAGCCTGATGAGGTCGAGTATTATTGTAGAAATCGAAATACTCACCAATCCCTAGCTTTGCTTCTTTGGGGTTCTCAAATTGTGCTAAATAAACACACTCATATTTTAAGGAACGCCAGAGCCTTTCGGTGAAAACATTATCTAGTGCTCGCCCACGTCCATCCATACTTAACTTTACACCTGCGCCCAATATCAAAGCAGTGTATTTAGGACTGGTAAAATGACTACCTTGGTCACTGTTAAAGATCTCCGGTTTTATCTTCGCCAACGCTCGCTCGGTAGTTCTAAGCACAAAATCGATTTCCAAAGTATCAGATAATTCCCAACTTACCACATATCTGCTGTACCAGTCGATGACAGCCACCAGATAAAGCCAACCGTGTTTGAGCTTGATATATGTGATGTCGGTACCGAATACCTGAGCGGGTCTGGTTATAGCCAGGTTCCTTAAGAGATAGGGATATACCCGCTGCTTTTGATCTCGTTTCGAAAGATTAGGACCAGGATAGATTGCTTCTAGCCCCATCTCCCGCATATAGTTTTGCACCGTTTTGCGGTTGAGGTGCTTGCCTTCCCGCAGTAATTGTTGATGAATTCGCCGATATCCATAAAAAGGGTAAACGGTGTAAATCTCATCAATTCGGTGTTTGAGCTCAATTTCTCGTTCGGTTGGTGCTACTGAGCGGTAGTACAAACTGGAACGGCTAATTCCTAGCAACTCACTTTGTTTTGAGAGTGAAAGTTCAGCTTTTTGGGTTTCGATTAGGCTTAATCTGACCGACCTGGGCAAAGCCTGCTTCACTTTTTTTCCTAACCACCTGAGCGGTGTAGTCAGGCGACCTATTTCGGCGTAAAGTTGTTCTTTTTCTTGTTCGTACTGTGCGGTCAGCAGCGCGATTTGCTTCTGAGTACGCTCATCAAAGGATTGTGGCAGACCTTTTAGAGCCAGTTGTTTCCATTTAGTGAGCATATTCGGATGAATACCATATTCAGAAGCTATCTGGGTAAGGGTTTTATTACCTTCCAGCACTTCTTGCACTCTTTGAGACTTAAATGTGGGTGAATACTTTTTTCTAGGTGTTGTCATGTTTTTAAGTATACACCTTACCAAACCCTTTTTAGTTGTTCAGTTCTTCTGGTTCATTATACGGAGTGAACTGGCACAAATAGCCAAGGTTAGCAAACAAGCGCTTGACCAGAGTTTTACAAGCCAAGCGGCAAGTTATTTACAGGCTTTGTTAGGTTGGTGTGTAGAAAAAATGCTAGGGCAGGAACCAGCGAGTTTGAGCCTACTGCAACGCTTCAAAGGGGTGTATGTACTGGATAGTTCGACTATCAGTTTACCGCCAACCTTGAGCGCCCATTGGCAAGGGTGTGGGAAAGAGGGTAGTCAAAGTGAGGCTGGTCTGAAACTGCACGTGGGTTTGGAACTGCTAAGCGGGGCGCTACTGGGACCGGAATTAAGTCCAGCCCGTCTGCACGATCGGCAAGGACCGCATCAAAAGCTAAGTTTACCAGCGGGGGCGCTACGGATAACCGATTTAGGCTATTTCAAATTGGGACGATTGAAAGAATTAGAAGCGCAAGCGGTATTGTACCTAACCAAAGCTCAAACCGGACTACAAGTGTACGGGGCGCACCAACAACCCTTAGCTTTGAGTAAATGGTTGGGACAGCAGTCACAAAAGCTGATAGATAGGGTAGTAGAGGTGGGGGTAAAAGAACGTTTGCGCTGTCGGTTAGTGGCATGGCAAGTACCTTCTGGAGTAGTACAAACTCGTCAGCAGGCTTTCAAGGAGTTGGCACGCAAGCAGCAGCGTCCGGTCAGCGCCGAACGTCAAGCCTTAAGCTACTGGAGTGTGTATCTAACCAATCTATCGCAGGAGCAGGCTAGTCCCGCAGAAGTGGCAGTATTGTATCGGTTACGCTGGCAGATTGAACTTCTTTTCAAATTGTGGAAAAGTGGGGGTGGATTGGAACGCTGGCATAGCCACAAGCCTTGGGCGATATTATGCGAAATATATGCCAAACTGATTGGGCAAATTATTCAGCACTGGTTAGTGCTGGCAGGGGTGTGGCAAGAGGCGGAACGCAGTCTCATCAAGGCTAGTCGTATTGTGCGAGCACACGCCCGCAGCTTACTGTTTCGTATTGATAATCCGCCCCACTTATTGCAAGAATTGATTTATATTTGTGCTAGTATGCAAAAAGGCTGTCGTTTGGATAGGAAAAAATCCAAACCCTCCAGTTTTCAGCTGCTTAATAGTCCTCCTATTTTGCTTCCGCAGCTCTTAAATTGACGACCATGGGGCAGTGGAAAAGCTGCGCAGCACCGCATGGTCGGTGGGAGGAGCCAGACGCAAACGCTTGCGCCACTTTTTGACCCAGGAGAGGGAGCGGTGGAGCGTTTGGGCGAGAGTAGGGCGAGACCAATCGGGATGTTGTTGCTGCAGATACCGAAGTTGGACCCGGTCAGCTTGCCAGTGCATTTCATCTTGCATTGTTTTAATCCTTTCACCTACACTGGACAGCGAGCAAGCGAAGGTACAAGTTACTTTCAGTATATAACTCTTTTCCACCGGATTTGAGGGGGGCTACGAAGTCTCGAAGAATAGTAGAGGGTGTTGCTACGGGTAAACAGTACACAAGGGCTAAACAAGCAAATCTACCATTCGGTTAACCCCCGTTTTTAGATCAACTTGCACTTTGTGCAATTCCAACTTACTATCCTACCAGTATAGTCGTTTCCTCAAAGGCTTGCAGCTATTCTATGCATTACTGCTAGCTATTAGAGGATTGTGTTCATTGATCTATCTGCTGATGAACCCAATCACAATCGGCAGATGCCCTTATTGTGAAAGGAATAGTTATAAATTCACCAGCTTGAAAAGAGTTTAAAAGAGGCGTTTGTGTTTTCTGTGATAGGGATGGAAAGACGGAGTAGTCGGTACATTTATTGTGTATTATAGAAATGAGTTGGTTAAACTATTGTAGTTGTAAAATTTAACTGGTTTTTTTGCTTTTAAGGGTAAATTCGTCCTTTTTCTACGTTTCTAGTGGAAATCACAAATCTGTACGGTAACAAAACGTCAAAAAAGGGTGGAATTTTAAATCGCAAAACCTTTGACAAACCATTAATGCTGCGCTATTCTAACATCGTACACGCAAGAGCTTTTCCTCGCTAAGGTAAGCACAGCCTATGCAGTTACCGAGTTTACCGCAGCCCGTAAACGTAATAGGAGCAGGGCTAAAATCCTTATACTTTCAAAGCATTAGAGTACGAAAAGTAGTTCTATTTTTTTATGTGTGTGCGTTTATTTTGATACTTTCCTTAATTATCGGTTTGTTTTTACCTCGAACTGTACTCGCCCAAACTCCTGCCGCTAACGATAAATCTCCAATAACTTCTTTTAAATCACATCCTCTGGTGGATGGCTTATACCGTGAGAATGGTTGGGCTACTATAGTTATTGAAATTACCAATGGGAATAATCCTTTTCAAGGTGAAATTCGCTCGAATTTTAGTCTACTCGTCAATGCGGTAAGCAGTGATTTCAGCTTTGTTACTCCGGTAAGTTTGACGCCCAACCAAAGCCAAATATATTTTCACTATATCCAACCAACCACTCGTAATAATAATATAACCGTTGGGCTTTATGATTCTCAGGGTAAGCTGATAGCTCAGAATCAGCATCGCTTGCAACAGATTTCTGCTTCAGATTTTATAGTAGGTATTTTAAATGACTCACCCACGCCACCTGATATTCCACGTATTGGTTTTACCCCGATACGTGGTAACTCGGTGGGTATAAGAGGGCTAGGTTTGCAATCTGTAGAGATGAGTGATAGGAAAGAACAATTTGATCCACTTAACGCTCTAGTCATTTCAAATATAAAGCCGGATACATTTACAGCTGAAAAAAGGCGGGCTTTGCAAGCTTGGGTTGCCAATGGTGGTCAACTTATTCTATTCGGGGGTTCTAACCTTCCTTCGCTGATTGCCTCTGTAGGTTTGGATACTAATTTGCTGCCTGCCATGACAAATTCTACGCTGGTAGTAAATCATCTCTCTTTTAAGTCCAACCTTGCTGATCAAGCGTTGGAAGTACCCGGAACACTTAATCTTGAAATTAGCCGTTTTATTCCCAATCCCAATGCGTTCATCGCAAGTCGGCAGGATGTCGGATTACCCGAAGCCGATTTGCCTTTAGTTGTATCCAGACCTTTTGGTCAAGGCTCAATTACTATGGGTGCAGCTGATTTATTAGTGCAACCCCTCAGCAATTGGAATCGGGTAAATTTTGTCTGGGCAAATTTAATTCTGGCGGCAGACCCCAATTTCACATTGAACCGTGCCACTCAAAATTTCTTTAGTCAGGATGGAATCGGACGGGCATTGCTAAATGCACCCGGACCCAGCCTTCCAGACGAATATAGTTTGTTGGGTATTATGCTGCTATATGTGGCATTGGTCGTACCGTTTAGCTATCTTATCCTTCGTAGATTTAGCCGTCTTGAGTTGTTTTGGCTTGTAGCGCCGTGCTTTGTGGTAGTATTCACCATCATTACTGCAATTTTTGCAGTATTTACACCTGCCGGAGATGTACATTTAAGCAGGGTGAGTTTGATTGAAAGTACCAGCGATGAATTACCTGCCGCTGTAAAAAGCTATATGCTGGTTTCTTCTTCCTCCGATTCTCCATATCAGCTCGAATTGGAAGGGACGCAGTCTTTGCTCAGACCGCAGCCTCTTTCCATTTCTTCCCAAGTTAATTTCCTGCCTCCTCAAGTATTGGTAGAAGGCTCAACAAATGCTTCAATAAAGAATGCCGACTCAAATAGTCGTTTGCAAAGTTTTGCGGGAGAGGGCATAACTGATTTAAGGCTTGGTCTTGAAGGTAAATTTACTATTGATAACGGAAATATTAACGGGACACTGGTAAATAAAGGGAACTATCACCTTTCAGAAGCGGTACTGATGTATGGAGATAATTACCTAAATTTGGGAGAGATAAACCCAAATGATGAGAGAAAAATTAGCTTTACTATTACTCGTCGTCCCACCTTAACACCACGCCCGGCTATAGACTCAAATATTTATGTGCCGCTTTCTTACCTGCAAACTAACCCTGAATCTTCTGTGCGTTTGGCTGGTTCACAAAACCCCTGGTTTTCGGGCAACAGCCATGATGCGCGTTTAGGCTCGCTTCACTGGAATATTTTAAATGTTGCCTATCAATCTGGTCGTTTTATTCCAGACGAGCGCGCAACTCAATTATATTTAACCGGATGGCTGGATAGTAGCCCGATACTTGGCTCAGCCCAAATACTCGGCATGAAAGTTGCTCAGCAGGATAGCGCCTTGATAATTCGCCCTTTACCACTTTCATATGGGGAAGCAAACAATAAGCTTATTATTCCATCGTACACTCTGATTCCTGAGAGATTAACCGATACTACCGGGTCTAATAACAATGTAGCGATTATTGGGCAAAGCCCTTCAACTTTTCAGTATCAATTACCAAGTGGGTTAACCTTTCCCAGATACCTACCAACCACTTTATCGATTTATATTAACTCTTTTAGAGAACGTGAGCGCAGTTCAATTTTTGGTAATAGCCAATCTATTTCTGGTTGGCGTGATCCGCAACCTGTCACAACCTACCAGTATAACCCTCGAATTGAGCTATTTAATTGGGCGAAAAATTCATGGGTGGAAGTTAGTCAGGTTGGAGATAACCGTAACCGGATTGATTTGACCATGCCAGATTTAAACGATTATATTGACCGCAACTTAGGCACAATACGTCTTCGCCTTGCTTCCAATCAGGAAATTATAATTTTACAACAGTTAAATATAGGGGTTGAAGGTCAAAACTTCACCTAATAAAGATTTGCAATAAAGGTAGTAATATGCGCCATCTCTACTTTTTCAGCCGTGCCGTTTGGTTATTCGGTATAGTTTTCGTTTTCGTTTTCGGCGGCGTGGGAATCGTAACTGCCGCTCAGGGGGATAAAAGTCTAGCACAACCTAACCAGCAATTCGAATATAATGTGAAAATGACAGCTCGTTCAATGTTTGATGGAGCTTACAAATACGGGGATTGGCTTCCGATTGAGATTACTCTAGAAAATTTTGGGGCAGCTACCTCAGTTCAAATTGAAACGGTAGTTACCAATACCGTAAATAGCACAAATTTCCCCACTATTTTCAGACGACCGATTACTTTAGGAGAGCGTTCGGTCAAGAAATTCCACATTTATTTCCAGCCCTATGTAGCTAATAGCAACGTTTCCCGCTTTGTCAGTTATGAACAGCCAATCCAGCTAAAAACTGCCGATGGGGAACGCACACTTTTCGCGCAGAATGTACGCCTTCTACCGATTAGCCCTAAGGATTATTTGGTTGGTGTTATTAATAGTGACCCTAGTTTGGTAAGCTATATGAATAACATGAGAGTGGGAAAATTGAATTCTAGGGTCGATATAATTAACCTTAACCCGGCAGATTTCCCTGATCGGGCAGATGGCTGGCGTTCTTTTAATGCCTTGGTTTTGAGTGATACTAATAGCAGTGGTTTGAGCGCAGACCAACAAAATGCCTTAATGGATTGGGTAAACTCCGGTGGTCAGCTAATTTTGATGGGCGGGAATGGCTGGAATAAAGTCAGTAGCGGCTTTGATCCGAAATTATTGCCTATAGATGTGTATGATTACCAGAAAGTAGATAATCTTAACGCACTTTTGGCAGAAGAAAATGATAAACTCCCGCTATCCCAGCCTGTGACAATTGCGGTAGGTCAGGTATTGCAAGGCGCAAAGCCCTTAACCACTTTTACGCTTACCAATTCTAATTCAGGGTCAAGTGTGATTCCTTTAGTAGCAGCGCGTATTAGGGGAATGGGCAGGATTGTAGCTACTGCTATGGATTTAACAACCAACCCGTTGGCAGATTGGGCTGGAAGTTCCAAAGCTTGGCAGGATATTTTTAGTTTTAACAGTGGCATCTACTACCAGATTTATGATGATACTAATCCCCATCTCAAAAATAACTCCGATTTCTTTGGGTATGTAGGCAATATACCCGAAGTGCCGCTTCCTAATATAACTTCTTTCTTTATACTTTTTGGTATTTATTTATTGGTAGTTTGTCCGCTCAACTACCTTGTGTTAGTTCGACTGAAAAAACTTGTGTGGGCTTGGCTAACTTTGCCAATAACCGGCATAGTATTTTTTAGTATTGCGGTGTGGCTTAGCCTTAACCAGCCATCAGGTGATGTATTAATTAGTGAAATGAGTGTGATACAGGTTTCACCCGGACAGACAAATGCTCAGGTTCGCAGTTACGCTGCTCTTTTTTCGCCTAACGACAATCTGTATGAAGTTGATCCGGTACTTCCAGATAGCGCTGCGCCCCCTCTGCTTTTACCGCTAAACCGTAATATTGCTTTTCCCATAAGTGATCAGGACAATGTTCGTTACGTGGTAAGCGGTGATCAGCCCCGGGTTGAGCAACTCAATGTGCGTCAGTGGAGTGCGCAAGGAGTGAGTGTGGAGGCACTTGTACCTGCTCGTCAATATCAATTACAAAGTAATCTGTATTTTGTCGAGCAAAATGGCGAAATCCATATTAAAGGCGCGGTAACAAATACTATTGGTCAGCCAATAAGAGGAATTATGCTGGCGATGGGCGATCAGCTTCAAAAAGTAAAAGATATTGAACCCGGCGAAACTCTTGAGGTGGATTTCCCTTTACCGCCTGAAAATCAGTTAGTGACCTCATTTTGCACACAGGGGTTTGGAAACTTTACTGGATACAATAACACTTCCATTGGCGAAAAGATGCAAAACCTACTACAAGCTGATCACCAGAATGATAAGCTTTACCAGAACAGGGCAGCCTTCTTGCGTAAAATATATGAGATCGGAAGGTATAGCCTTACAAACCCTGTCAGAGGTTTTGATTTTATCGGTTGGGTAGATAATAACCCTGTTCCGCTAAATGTAGCAGGCGTGACTACTTTACCGCGCTCGAATCAAGTATTACTATCACGGCTGCCAGTTTCGGTGGAAAACCCGCTTGAACAAGGCAAAATCCTGATACCTTCCAGCTATATGTATCCTGAAAATTCTTATAATGATCAGGGTGCTCCTATCCCCACCAGTAAGATTGAACATTCCGATCAGATTTGTCTCTCACGCGGTACGGTGGTGAATAACTATCGGTTACCGGTTGATAATTTGAATTTCAAAACAACCCGGATGGTTTTGATTCTGAATTCTTTCACTGCGAATTCCAGTCGCACCCCCTTTTTACCGGATAAAGTAGAATTATTCGATTGGCAGCAAAATGATTGGGTAGTGCTGAATGGGCTGAAAAATAGCGCACCCGCTAGCAGCGGTTCAGGCACAACCCCGAACTCTGCTCTTCCGGTATTGCCCAATGAAATCGATAACCCGATGCGCTTTACTAATCCAAGTACCGGGCAAATCTCCTTGCGTTTTACCGCTCCTTCACCCTTATTACTGGTTCAATTCGGTATCAGGATAGAAGGCACGCGCATGTAAATACTAAAGGCTATATTCATAAGACAATTAGAGCCAAAAAAAACGGTTTGAGTTCAAAATGCCACTAAATTTGCGGGTGAGCCGGGAAGCTATATCAACTTAAGGTGCGAAGCAGTCTCCGCTATCTGGATAGCGTTTAGAGCCGAGCCTTTTCGGAGATTGTCCATACAACTCCAGAAAGCCATAGTGTTGTAAGTGCTATCCAGTTCCCGGATACGCCCAACCACTATTTCATCGGTATTGATACTTTGCCACGGCTGCGGGTACATATTTACACTTGGATCGTCTGATACCTTTACGCCGGGCGTATCCCCCATCACTTCGCGCATTTCATCGGGAGTAACTTTTTTCCCTAAATCGACTATTACCGATTGCGACATCCCTTGATAAAGTGGTACACGGATTGCCGTTACCGAAATGTTGAGGTCGGGCAAACGCCAAAAACGTTTTATTTCGCGGATTATGCGCGCTTCGCTACGGGTTAAGCCTGTATCCAGAAAATTCTCGGTTTCAGGCAATAGGTTAAAGGCTATTTGGTGGTGGTAGGTGTGCGGGATGACATTCTTCCCATCCAGTACGGTGCGTGCCTCGGTAGTTAGAAACTCAACTGCACTTTGTCCACTCTCCGAAACAGGCTCAAAGCTGTGTACTATCAGACGACGCAAGCTAGTCCATTGTCGCAAGGTGTTCAATGGTAGTAAAAGCTGGATAACGGCGGGACTGGGTGATGCTACCAGCCGTTTCTTTTTTAGTTGCTGAAGTTCTTCCCCATTGATTTCAGGAATTACCGAAAGAACTTTATCATCACCCCGAAATGCGCCACTCACGTCAATTACAAAACAACCGAAATCGCTTATATTGGGCGCAAAATGCTGAGCGGTTTCGGCATCTCCACAGAAAAAAGCTATATCTACCTCTCTAAAAGCGCGGGAGGTAATTTCCTGCACCTCAAAGTCTTTACCTGCGAAAAAGATGCGGCGACCTGGCACATATTGGGCTGGATTTGTCAGAAACTTTATGTTGTTTATAGGAAACCGCCGGGTTTGGAGGATTTTTATCAATTCCTGTCCGGTTAACTCGGTTGCTCCTACGATTGCAAGATTATAGCCTGCCATAATGCTACTTTTAGTTACTTCTTACTTTTTTGATAACCCTAAAAAACACCTTGCCTAGTTTACCCATGCCAATATGATTTGTCAAAAGACTTGTACAAGCTATCACCGGGCGATATAATCACTGGAATTATCAGACCAAAATGAAGAAAAGGTATTGGCTTTATGCTGGAAAATTGGGGTTGGGTAATCGAAGGGAAACTGGCGGGTAGCGCTCTTCCGGGTGGAAGCGGTAAAGAGGATGAAGACCTCCTATTTTTGCATCAACAGGGTATTCGTGCCATCGTTTCTTTGTCCCAAAAAAGCCCACGCCCCGATTTACTTCAAAAATACCAGATAATGCACAAGCATTTGCCACTTCCCGATTTTAGCGCGCCTACAGTTGAACAGATTGAAAAGCTCGTCCACTTTATTGAGAAACGAATACAGCGTCTAGAGCCTGTGCTGATTCATTGTCGCGCCGGTTATGGCAGAACCGGTACTATACTGGCTTGCTATTTGGTACATCGCGGTATGAGCGCCTCTCAAGCAATCGCGGAGATAAGGCGGATTCGTCCTGGTTCGATTGAAATCAAGGAGCAGGAGCGCGCGGTACAGGAATATGCGCGACGTTTGCATGTAATGCCCTTAGAGGGGACAAATTGGTAGCGGTGCAACTTGGTAGGATATAAGGTAGTTACTGCTACAGACGCAAGCCCTACAGCTACACTAATATGCTTACAATTATAAATATTCAAAATGCTTTTTAATGCTGCTATTTGCCAGCCCTACAATACACATACACTACCTTTGCACTTTAGCATTTTAAGCTGATTTTGAAAGGACTCACTACACTAGGCAGTAGTTTACCATTTCAAAACCATAGCAATAGTAGAAAGTGCAAGCATAGTGATAACTAAAAGCGAGTTAAGATAATGAGCCAGACTTACGAGCAGAATCCATTAATTCAGGTCTCCCGCAAGGGCGAATCTACTTCAAACCGCCTTGACAAACCATTGATGTGCAGTCGCTGTGGTCTTTGCTATTCAAACCGCCGCGAACAATTGGTGGATGCTTGTGTCTTTGTAGGGAATCGCTACGAAGAAATTGAGCAGCGAGTACATGGTCGGGGGCGACAACCCGGTTCTGATGAGGATATGTTTGGCATTTTCCAGCACATGTACGCTGCCCGCTTGAAACAGCCGATAGAAGGCGCACAGTGGACCGGCATTATGAGTACAGTGGCAAGTATGCTGCTGAAAAATAATATGGTGGACGGCGTAATCGTGGTAGATAATGTACCCGGCACTCGCTTTAAACCCCAGCCTAGAGTTGCTACCACCGTTGAAGAAATAATTGCGGCAAAAGGGAACAAGCCCTGCCTATCCCAAAACGTTTCCGCTATCGAAGAAGCCGAAAAGCGAGGGCTTAAACGAATTGCCTTTATCGGTAACGGTTGCCAAACGCATGCTGTGCGTTCTATTCAAGAGACTCTGCCCTTTGACAAAATCTACTTTCTGGGCTTGCCCTGTACCGATGTAGTGACTTATCAGAAGTGGAACAAGTTCCTTGATGTGGTATCGGAGTCACCTACTACGGTAGTTCACCTTGAGTTTATGCCGGATTATCGCGTCTGGATGAAGCATGAGGATGGACATATCGAGAAAATCGGCTTCTTCGAACTGGACTTGGACAAGATGGGTGCGGATATTTTCCCGGATAGTTGCCTGAGTTGCTTTGACTACGCCAATGCTCTTTCGGATATAACGATAGGTTATTTGGGCGCAACGATGCCCTTCCAATGGATCACTGTTCGTACTAAGGTTGGCGAAGAGCTATTCGAAATGCTGCGTCCGCACTTGGAATTTACGCCGTTGGTTGAAAAGGGCGATTACCATCGTGCCGTCCAACTTTCGGTAGATATGCTAAATAAGCCACCCCGCAAATTGCCGAAATGGGGCGCAAAACTTCTTACCTTCGTGGTAAGGCATCGCGGTTTGAAGGGCATCAATTTTGCCCGCGGTACTCTCACTATGAAGTGGGCGCGCAACCTTGATCATATTCGCAAGAATTTCTCGGAACACGAAGACAAACTTGTGCCTGAATTTGCGAAGCGCGTTCTCAAGCGATACGGCATGTAAATTTCTGTTCTAGAAAAACCCTCGTTTGGTTTAACCGGACGAGGGTTTTTTTGTATGCTTGACGCTAAAAGGCATATCCTGTAAACTGGTATATACATCTATACAATACCCTCGATTCACATTCAGAGGTAAGCATGCAAGGTAAATACATAGAAGAATCCGCACGTGATAGCGATAATCTAGCAACAGAAGGGCGCAATCAGGAAAGCTCTAATCTCGACACCTTGAGCGCACTTGAAATAGTGCAAATAATTAATAATCAAGACGCCTTGGTGGCTCAGGCTATTAAGTTGGGAATACCCTCAATTGCCCGTGCGGTAGAAGAAATTGTAGAACGTTTCAAAAAGGGTGGTAGGCTGATTTATATCGGAGCGGGAACTAGCGGTAGACTTGGCGTGTTGGATGCGTCCGAGTGCCCACCTACTTTTAATACTCCGCCATCAATGGTTATCGGCATTATCGCTGGTGGAGAGATTGCCCTAACCAGTGCGGTGGAAGAAGCCGAAGACAATGCCGAGCTGGGTAAACAGGATTTGATTAAGGTTCAGCTAAACGCGAACGATGCGGTGGTGGGAATTACTGCCAGTGGGCGTACCCCCTACGTTTTGGGTGCGCTAGAATACGCCCGTAGTTGTGGCGCATTCACTATCGGGCTAGCCTGCAATAAATCCACCCCTTTGGAAGCGTTAGCACAAATCAATATTGCGCCTGTTACGGGTCCCGAAGTAGTTTCCGGTTCAACCCGTCTTAAAGCCGGAACAGCCCAGAAAATGGTGCTGAATATGCTGTCAACTGCGGCTATGACATTAATGGGCAAAACCTACGGCAATTTGATGGTAGATGTACGTGTCAGCAATGCCAAACTCCGGCGCAGGGCGGTGCGGATAGTAATTGATTGCACCGGGTTACCAGAAGTAGAAGCTACCACTTTGCTGGAGCGTTGTAATGGAGAAACAAAAGTAGCAATTGTAGCGGCGTTGGCAGGGGTTAGCCCGAATCAGGCAGCCGAAAGACTTGCCAGAACCAGTGGTGTGGTGCGATTGGCATTAAAAGAGGCAGACTAAGCGATGCGCTATTTTGCGGCGGTAGATGGCGGAGCCAGTAAAACTCTGGTGGTAATAGTAGATGAGAGCGGGCAAGAACTTGGGCGGGGCGTTTCAGCAGGCTCGAATTATCAGGCACTTGGACTAGAGAAAGCGGTAACGGCGGTTAAAAAGGCTTTGCTGGAGGCATGCTCAGTTGCAAACCTGTCACCTGCTACCGTTGTACTGGATAAAATCTATTTGGGTTTGTCCGGTCTTGATCGCGCTGATGACCAAGAAATCTGGAAGCAAAAAACTGCCGAGCTTGATTCTCCGCAAGCGCGCGAGATGTTGTTTGGAAATGATGGGGAACTGGTGCTGGCGGCGCTACCGCATTCAATCGGGTTGTGCCTGATTTGCGGCACCGGTTCAATTGCAATCGGGCGTGACCATACTGGAAATCGTACTCGCGCCGGTGGTTGGGGACATTTCTTCGGGGATGAGGGCAGCGGCTTATGGTTCGGGCGCGCGGTTCTACAAAAAGCAGCGCGTATGGAAGATGGGCGTGAACCTGAAACCTTGCTGCTGGATTTAGTTTTGCGAGAATGGAACTTGGCAAGCGCCTCTCAGTTAATCGGGGCAGTTTATACCAACCCCAGTGTAGATAATGCCCGCATCGCCCGCTTGTCGGGTCTGGTGTTTCAAGCTGCCACAGCAGGCGATAGAACCGCGGTGGCATTAATCGAAGAAGCGGCGGAAGAACTAGCTTTAATTGTAAAAGCGGTTTATCGCAAACTAGAATTTTCTGGGTCGCCTTCACTGGCAGTAGCGGGTGGGGTAATTTTAAATCACCCGGTACTGCTTGCCAGAGTTGAAGCGCTACTAAGGACGCAAATTCAACTGGATAAAATCGTGCAAGTGCCTGAACCGGCGTTAGCAGCAGCAGTAGCGTTGGCACAAGAAGTGGAGTGAACGTATGAACTTGCTTGAAAAAGTCGGTCAACGTTTTGTGGTAGCATTCGATGGAATTGAATTGAATCCTACTTTGCGGGATTGGTTGCTGGAGTGTCGCCCCGGTGGAGTTATTTTATTCGGTCGCAATATAAAAAGCATCGAGCAGGTAGCTGCGCTTACAACAAATTTGCAAGATTTAGCCGTCCAAAACGGGTTGCCTCCTTTTATTATCGCGATTGATGAGGAGGGCGGTAGAGTTAGCCGTATGAGCGCGGATGGTTCACCGTGGATTGCGCCAAGCCAAATGGCACAAGCCTCCGCTGGAATTGATGCAGTACGCGCTGCCGCCGGAGTAACGGCGAGACGCTTGCAACGTATGGGCATCAACCTCAATTTTGCACCTGTAGCAGATATAAATAATAATCCCCACAACCCTGTAATAGGTAGCCGCAGTTACGGTAGCGACTCTGCTATTGTGGCGGAGATGGTGGCAGCCGCAATAGAAGTGTATAACGCTGCCGAGATTGGCAGTTGCGTAAAACATTTTCCGGGGCATGGTGATACCGGCGTGGATAGTCATTTTGGCTTGCCGGTTATTTCGCACACCCGCGAACGCTTGGACGCGGTAGAGCTTATCCCTTTCCGGCGTGCCTTCGCTGCTAACGTTCCGGCGCTGATGACTGCCCATGTTATGTTTCCGGCTTTGGAACAGGCTGTTCCGGTTACCTTAAGCCGGAAATTTCTGACCGAACTTTTACGCGAAGTGCTTGGATTCGGTGGGTTGGTTTTCACCGATGCGCTTGATATGAAAGCGATTGCCGAACGCTACACCCCTGCCGAATCAGCCCTTGCAACTTTGCGAGCAGGCGCAGATGTTGCTTTGCCGTGTTTTACTATGGAAATCCAACGCGACACTATTCGCCAAATGGTGAGCGCTGCTTCTGAAAATGCTTTTGAACTTGAGGAAGGCTTGCAACGGGTATTGTCTTTCAAAGAGCGTTTTTGTAAGCCTGAGCAGAGAGCTTATTCGCTAGACGACCTATATCAGGAAGCGTTGGATGCTCAAACAATCCTTGAGGTGGCGCGAGAGAGCCTAACGTTGGTTTCGGTTCGGTCGGGTTTCCGCTTTGGCGTGCATGTTGAAAATCCTGCGGTTATAGAATTTACGCTACCATCCGCTTCTCCGGTTGAAGAAGGTAGGCAGGCTACCCTCTTGCTCCGCACATTGCTTTCCGACCACTGGGAGAACTTGCGATATTTAAAGCTACCTGCTCAACCTTCTACTGAGCAGATTGCGCTTGCTTGCCACTTGGCAAGTACAGCCGACAATCTGACTATACTTGCCCGCAATGCGGCAAGGAATGAGTCACAGGCTTGGGCATTGAAGGAGTTGATCAAAATTCAGCCCCATACGGTGGTGGTAGCAGCTAGAGACCCCTACGAGTTGAATCTCACCAAAGATGCGGCAGCATGTCTTGCCACTTTTGGCGATCCTCCATGCTCGATCAGGGCATTGGCAGAGGTTTTGCTTGGTAAGTTAACCCCTGTTGGTAAGTTGCCGGTACGGCTAGAGGAAGTATAATGCAGGAATTTTCAATCAGCGGTCAACTTTGGACAGAAGAGGGCTTTCGCGCCGGCAGGCTCACAATCTCCGACGGTAAAATTCAGGGCTGTGAGTATGGCGAGGGTTTAAAAGCCGATTATTCTTTTCCCGATAGCTATGTATGCCCCGGCTTGATTGATATGCAAATAAACGGTGGGCTTGGTTTTGATTTTACCCAGCAGCCGAATAGCGTGGGAGAAGTGGCTAAAGCCTTACCACGTTGGGGTGTTACTGCCTTTCTACCTACCTATATTACTGCCCCAATTGAAACCTATTTTGAGGCTTTGGGATGGCTTAAAGCAAATGCGGCAACTACAAAAGGAGCAATCCCACTCGGCGCACATATTGAGGGACCCTTCCTAAATCCACGCTACAAAGGGGCGCACGAAGAAACTTTCTTACGTCACCCTTCACTGGAAGAAACGCACCGTTTATGGGAATGCGCTGGTGACTGCTTGAAATTGATGACCCTTGCGCCGGAATTGGTGGGGGCGTTGGAAGTTGCAAACTGGTTGCATGAAAAAGGGATAATAGTGTCGGCGGGGCATACCGCTGCAACTTATGAAGAAGGTCTAGTGGCTTTTGAATCTGGCATCAGACTGGTTACTCACCTGTTCAATGCCATGCCCTCCTTACACCATCGCAAACCGGGTATCGTGGGGGTTTCTCTGGCAGCCAAAGATACTTTTTGCGGAATAATAGTAGATGGAATACACCTCCATCCCGGTATAGTAAGGCTGGTATATCGCTTGAAGGGCGCAGCAAATATTCTACTGGTGACAGATGCGATGGCTGGCATGGGCATGCCTCCGGGTAAATACGTGCTGGGTGGACAGGAAGTAATAGTGACCGACAAAACGGCAAGGCTGGCTAATTTTGCCGGAACTCTTGCCGGTAGTATCTTGACTTTAAACCAAGCGATTGCCAATATGATTGTCTATACCGATTGTAGTGTCGCCGAAGCGGTGGGAATGGCTTCCCTGAATCCGGCGCGTTTACTTGGTATTGATAAGCGTAAAGGACGGCTTGAAGCAGGCTATGATGCAGATATAGCAGTTTTCAAGCCCGACAATTTTGAGACTCTAATGACGCTGGTGAATGGGGAAATTCTCTATAATTAGCGCGAATTACTTTTCAACTCGCTTCATAATATCACTCACTTCGGCTACCAATGGGTCGGTACTGCCCTCTAAAGCCCTTATAACGCCGCTGCGGTCGCTTTCTCCCCGATTCTGGCTCATCTTATACTTGCCTTCCAACCGGGTAATTTCGATTTCAATTCCCACAATTCCTTTAACCATATTCTGCATATAATCTTCAGGTAAATCCATCGTCCATGGGTGTGGGTAATGCTGTTCATGATTCTGTACTAATGTACCGAGCATTGGGTGTACATTGTCATAGCCTTCGAGTAGGCGCGGTATGCCGTAGGCGTGGATTGCCACATAATTCCAAGTCGGCACACTTGGATGCACTTCGTACCATGAAGGAGAAATATAAGCGTGCGGTCCTTGAAAAATCACCAACGCCTCTACCCCTTCGCTAAAATCTTGCCATTGTTGATTGGCGCGGGCGATATGCGCCTGAAGTGTCCCATACTTACCCCTTGTTTCATCCAGCATAAACGGAATATGAGTAGCTTGAATTGCGCCATTTAAAGCCGTTATTAGAGTGGCAAAATTAAAGCGACGCATCATAGCATGCAATTCGGGCAAATCATTTTCTTCAAAGGATTTTGGTATATACATCTAGCTATTCTCCAGAAATGGGAATGCTCTCTTACCTTCCCAGGAAGAGAGCATTGTACAACGGAAAGTTTGAATCAATTAGTAATAGATTTTGCCAAAACGTTTGAAGGCAGATTCTTCAAGGGCAGCGCGGTTGTTTGGATGTGCAATATCAATCAGCATTCGGGCGCGTTGCCTTAAATTCTTGCCATAAAGGTTAACATAACCGTATTCGGTTACGATATAGTGGACATGAGCGCGGGTAGTTACTACGCCTGCCCCTTCCTTGAGGAAAGGCGTTATTCTGGATTCACCCTTGCTGGTGACTGAGGGCAGCGCAATAATGGGTTTGCCACCCGGTGAGAGCATCGCGCCTCGCATGAAGTCCATCTGACCACCTACGCCAGAATACATGTAAGTTCCGATTGAGTCGGCGCAAACCTGCCCAGTCAAATCCACTTCCAATGCGCTGTTAATCGCGGCAACTTTTGGGTTGCGACGAATTACATGGGTATCGTTAATATAAGCAATATCCAACATAGCTACCAACGGATTATCGTCCACGAAATCATATAATTTGCGGGTTCCCATTACAAACCCTGCGACAATTTTACCGGGGTGGGTGACTTTTTCTTCTCCGGTAATTACGCCTCTTTGCACAAGCTCAATCACTCCATCGGAGAACATTTCGGTATGTACTCCCAAACGCTGATGGTGCTTGAGAGAATCCAGAACGGCATCTGGGATTGCGCCGATACCCATTTGCAGGGTAGCGCCATCTTCGACTAATTCAGCGATATGGCGACCAATTGCTTTTTCTTCCTCAGAAAGAGTCGGGCGAGGATGCTCATGAAGGGGGTCATCACATTCCACAATTGCATCAAACTCGCTGATATGTACCAGTCCATCCCCATGCGTTCTCGGCATATTAGGATTTACCTGAGCAATTACATGCTTTGCCATCTGTACGGCAGCGCGAGTGCTTTCCACCGAGATCCCTAATGAGCAAAAGCCATGTTTATCGGGCGGAGAAACCTGCACCATTGCGACATCCAAGGGTATAATATTGTGACGAAACAGGTTTGGCACTTCACTTAGAAATACGGGGGTGTAATTAGCTTGTCCTAAATCAACCGCTTTGCGCATATTTGGTGCCACAAAGAGGGCATTGGTCTGGAAACTTTCCGCTAATTCGGGGGCTGTGTAAGGCGCTTGTCCTTCGGTGTGCAGGTGAATTACTTCCACGTTTCTTAATTCCGGCGCTCTGTCGGTCATTGCATTTATTAAACGTTGAGGCGCAGCCGAAATAGAATGGATATAGACCCTGTCTCCTGATTTGATTACTTTTACTGCTTTTTCGCTACTAACGTAGGTATACATAAAGGTTCAAACTCCTGAAAAATATATTTATTTACTGCTGGTAACGCAGTTACTTTTACAGTATAGCAAAAAAGCCGAATAATTTTTGCGTACTAATACCTATCTAGTGCTAGAAAAGCGGGGAAAACTAGGCAAAAAAAAAGGAATGCAATATATTTGCATTCCCTCCGCCCTAAATCTGCACCGAATTAATCGATGTTAGCGCGTGCTTTATCTTTTTCCATACTCTTTACCAGAGTATTATCAATAGTTTCATTGAAACCGTCTACAACCGAACGAACTGCTAGGAAGCATTCGTGTACGGCGTTCTTAGTGTGATAGCGAGAAGCTGCCGGTAGCAGTTTCAAAGGAATAGTGCCAACTCCGAGACCCAGATTGACTAACTGCTTTGCAAAATTGCTGACTGTGCCAATCAGGTTTCCGGTGGAGGAGCTAAAGCTGTCCAACTCTTCAATCTCGTCCGAATCGCTCACTTTAATTTTGATATCATTTGCCATAGATTACATCCCTCATCAATATTGTTGATTTTGAATCCATAACGCAGTGCGTCATAACTCAATTATAATATTCTAAAACTCCTCTTGTCAAGGTGTACTAACCGATTTTTTGACTTAGCATTTATTTGAAATATTGGCTACTACTACACTTGAGGTATTTATAAATTGGACGTTCAGAGTGGAATTTTTGTAATTACAAATGCCCTACCTTGATATAAAAGAAATTATAAATGCAACTATCATCCATTAATGGATAAATAATATTAGAATTATATAAGAAATAGAAATTCGATTGTTGCAATTGTAACATTTAGGGTATTACAGGCGTAATATATATTGAGAGTGGTAATGATGAGGCAATGAAGCCACAATCAGATAGCCCTCTTTACAATTGCAAACGAAGCGATTGTAGTGATTAGCCTCTAAGTTTATATTCTCCTGTAAAATTTTCCTCCCACACAAATAATGCGAGCACAAACGGCGCCTGTAACTATACAGGCGTCTTTTTTTCCTATTTTCACGTTAGCTCATTTTGAGGTAAAATACGAAATGTTATTCTTGGAGACTATTTATTCATACTCAATGTAGAGGATTTGAAGTGAGATGACGATTAGAACAATACACCAGCCTCGTAACGGTTTCGCATCCGGTTCGCACCCTGGAATCAAATTAGCTTATGCCGATTGGGGTCCCGTAGATGCCTCCCCTGAAAAAACAATTGTGGGGGTACATGGTATTACTGCCAACTTGATAGGTTGGGATGCTTTTGCAGAAAAGTTAGCAACTTCTGGCTATCGTTTTATCGTCTATGACTTGCGCGGCAGAGGCGAGAGCAGCAAGCCTGCCAACGGTTATGACCTTACCACCCATAGCTTTGACCTTCGCGCCTTGTTAGATTACTTCAATATTGAGCAAGCTAACGTATTAGGGCACTCTTTAGGCGCTGCTATAGGGGTATATTTTAGCGCACACTATCCTGAGAGAGTCCGCCGTTTGGTTTTATTGGATGGCGGCGCACCTTTACCTTCAGACACTTGGCAAGCAATCGCTCGTTCGTTAGACCGCCTCGGTAAAACTTTCCCTTCGCTTGAAGCCTATCTCTCATTGTTCAAGGCTTCTCCCTACTTCCCGACTTGGAACGATTATGTGGCAAATTACTATAAGTACGATGTAATCCAGAATCAGGATGGAACTGTGACTCCAAAATGCCAGAAAGAAGCCATAATGGAGGAGCAGCACAACCTAAATAATATGGAAAAATATCTTTCCGCTCTGCATACGCATATCAAAGCGCCAACCCTGATTCTGCGTGCTACCGATGGCTTGCTTGACAACGGCAAAGCCGGTTTCATTCTAACTCCCGATGGTAGCGAGAAAATGGCACAAAGTATTCCGGGTGGCGGTAGAACAATAGATATTAACGGAACTAACCATTTCACCATTCTCATGGATGAGGGGCAGGGGCGTGATGAGGTAATGAGCCTCGTAACCAAACACCTAGAATAAGGGGGCGCGCTTGTTAAATTTCATGGTGGCTGTAATTTTGATGTTCCAACTTATCTTGCCACCATTACTACCACCTGAACAAAAATCAACGGATATTTGCGTTGAACCGACTTTGCTGCAATTGACGAACAGTATAGCAGGTCTGCTAAAAGGAGATGGCTCACGGGGTGTAGCAGCATTAACCGATTTTGAAGCATTGCCAACTTTTCAGGAAGACAGCACAGTTAAAGAGATTTCCAGTGTTGACCCTACTGGAGGCAATGTGGATGCCTTTAATTTTCTAGATCGTGACCCCAACGGCGAATATGTGATTCTGGATGAACAAGGTCCCGGTTATATTTATAATTCGTGGATGACCAGCTTGCCGGGTGGTGGGTTGCCGGGTGGAAACATCCGTTTCTACTTTGATGGCTCTTCCAAGCCGCTTATTGATATTCCTGTCGCCAGTTTCTTTGATGGCACAACCGCACCCTTTTCTGAACCTTTGAGTTTCACGGCAGCGGTTGGCAATGCTAACGGCTGTGTGCGCTGTAAATCTACTTACTTTAATAGTTATCCGATTGGTTTTCTGAAATCGGCTAAAGTGACCTTGCAGAATGTACCCGGTTATTATCATTTTTATGTAAAAAAATATGCTTCTAATTTGGGGGTAAGCACTTATAACGGCAAGGAAAATCTGAGTGAAGTGCGCCGCATCTGGGGAAATAGCGGTAGTGACCCGAAAGAGCTAAAGGCACAAAGGACAGTTTCTGCACAGAAGAAGTTGTTAAATGATGGTAAGCCCGTAGCGTTATTTTCAGACCTAAGTCCCGGTTCAATCTCGGCAATTGCTTTGCGCCCAGACCGCATAGATGCAGATGTGTTGCTAAACCTGAAAATCCAGATTTTTTGGGATGATGAGCCTACACCTTCAGTTGAAGTTCCGGTTGGTTTTTTCTTTGGCGGGGGAATGAGCTTGCGTCCCTTCAGTTCCTTGATGGCAGGAATGCCGGAAAAAGGTCTATGGTATAATTATTTCCCCATGCCCTACTGGAAAAATGCCACTATACAACTGGTAAATTCAACCGCTAACCCACTACTAGTTGATTTTGAGGTAAGTTCCGGTACTAATATTTACCAGAAGAATACAAGCGGTACTTTCCGTGCCACTTATCGCAATACTCCTAAAACTACACTTGGCACCGATTGGCAATTATTGAGTATCAAAGGTCGCGGGCAATTGGTAGGGGTAGTCATGAGCACAGCCCTGACAGGTGATAAGGATAGTTGGTGGGAAGGAGACGAGAGATTTTATATTGATGGTAGTCGTTCTCCTCAAATTAACGGAACAGGCACAGAAGATTTTTTCAATATGGCGTATGAACCAAACTCCTTCTGGGTTTCGCCACTATCCGGCACCACTACCAACAGCCTAAACAATAATGGCGAGCCTGACCGTGATATGAGTTGGTATCGCTGGCTCATTCCAGATGCTCTTAATTTTCAAAATAGTCTTAATGCGGGATTTGAAATCGGGCCGGTAAATGATATTGCTGCTACCGACCGCCGAGCAGTTGCTTTCTGGTATGGCGTAACCGATTCTCCTTCTGCTATTACAGATACGCTAACTATTGGAAACAGCGCAGATGAAAAGGCGCACGATTATAAGGTGCAAGGGCGTACTTTTTTAGGCTCACGCACTTTGCCCTATCCGGGCGATCAAAGGGTTACTTTACGAACTTTTGATGGAGTTGGCTTTACTGGGCAGAGTTCTTTTAACGTAAAAGTTAAGCCGGAAGCAAAGGCAATTCTATTGAGACGACATACAGATGTGGGAACCGGAAATCAAGCGGCAGAGGTAGTGGTAAACGGGATTTCAGCGGGTTTGTGGCAAGAGCGGTTGACTATCAAGGGTGGTGAATGGCGCGATAGTGAGTTCCTGCTACCTTCTTATTTGACCAGAGGCAAGGACAAACTTAACATAACTATTAAGTTTGTAAATTCTACTAAGGATTGGAACGAATTTGGGTATGAGGTTCTGTCGCTAGGCAGCAAATTTCAATCGGTCAATAGCTGTCCGCGTCCTTGATTTAGCAAAAGCTGTTTGCCGAAAAACAGGCTTATAGCTAAGATTTATGATAACTTTGGAAATTTAAGCTATAATCTTTTATAGAAAGCTACACCAAAAAATCGCAATATTCATAACAAATCCATAAAGCTATCTAGAATTCGCTAATGAAGGTGAGAGTATGCAAACAAATGCTATTTCCATTGAGCTACACCCGGTAAAAAATTTCTGGAAGGGGCGAGGACAACATCACCCGGTAGCTATAGTTGAGCATACAATGCATGGTACATTGGAGGATACGTTCCGGTATTTTAACGGCGAGTTGGGTAATTACCCGGTTTCGGCACACTATGGAGTAGGGCGGGATGGGCGTATCTGGCAATTTGTGGCAGTTGAGGATACTGCTTGGGCGAATGGGATAGTGCAAGATCATGATACTACCCTTGATTGGGTTACTGACGCATTAAGGGATGGCGTAAATCTTAATGCGATAACTATTTCGATTGAATATGAGGGTTACAGCGGGGAAGCACTGACTGAGGAACAATATGAAGCGGCGGTAGAATTGCACCGCCAATTATTGCCTCAGTGGAATATACCTGCCAATGAGAAGCATATTATTGGTCATTCTCAATTAGACAGGCGAGAGCGGGCTGCCGACCCCGGAGCGGGCTTTCCATGGGCGCGTCTATTACAAGCTCTCGTTAATGTTAATCATAATAATGTAGAAATTGATATTGAGCCTCAAGTAAAACCGCTTTCACTTTGGCTGGATGATATCCCGACCTCGATTCCTTCAGAGCACAGCTTTGGGGTCGCTGATTTATTTGTAGGTGAGTCAGTATTCAAAGCGTCCGAGCCAAGCTCCTCTAGTGAGGCTTTAGATTTAAAACCAGAAATAGATTTACATGAAACAGCACAACTAGCGACAGATGCCTCTGAAGAGCCTTTGAAGCCTTTCACTTTTGAAGATTACTCTCAAGATTTGCAACAAGATGAGGACATCGAAATTGCGTTTGAACCTAGTGACTATGAGATAGCCCCCTCTAGCGATATTCCGTCAATGATCGGTGATGATGATCGCGCCTTGTTTTTTAACCACGCTCTCACGCATCCCGGAGAATTACCCCCCCCACCGCCTGTGTTGCCTAATTTTGACGTTGAAAAAGAGTTTGAGTCTTTTTTTCAGGATGAGTTATTTGCCAATAAGCCCGTTTCATATAAAGAATCTACAGATAATTTTATCAGGGCAGCTATTGGAAGCGGCATAATTAATGTTGATCTGGCAAATATACGCAAATCGCCTTCTATGGAGCAAGGCACGGTATTACGAACTGCTCAACGAGGTAATAGATTTCAATTCGATGGTTATGTGGTCGGTCCCGAATTGATGGGTAGTGTGTACTGGCTCCATGTTGCCAATGAACATGAGGAAAGCTGGATACATTCGGCGTTGGTGAGACTGGATTATCCATATGATTTTCCACCTCGCTCCTGAATGCTAACAAGATGTTCACATCTTGTTAAAAACTCCTTAATCTGCTCTTTACAAGAAGGGTCTAGTATTCTTTAGCTTAGAGCAGTAATTTTATCCTTTTTCTCAAAATTATTTATCTGGGCGTATTGTAATTAATAAAAGGGATACTCCTCAATGAGTATAAAACAGGATAATTCTACTGAGGTGCATGGAAAAGGGACAGTGGCTAACGCAAATGGCGAGCCTGTAATGATTGTGCCTGAGCGTACTCCTGAAGAAAAACGCAATATGGCGCGAAATCGCCGGATTGAGTTTGCTTGGGCGATGCTTTACATGCTACCTGCCTTGATAATATTTATAGCTTTCACTTATGTTCCATTTTTCCGAGCAATCTACCTTAGCTTTTTTATTACGGATGCTAGAGGCGACCCGGTTAAATTTAACGATGTAAAATACTACTCACGCATTCTGAATTTGGACGATAGCGGGCGATCCGAATACTTGCGTAGTATTTGGACTACTATCGTTTTTACTATTATGGTAGTGCCATTTGGGGTTGTCGCTTCGCTGGCATTAGCGGTTCTGGCAACTGCTAAAGTGCGGATAATAGGCGTTTTCCGCACGATTTTTACCAGCAGCGTGGCAATTTCTGTGGCTAGTGCCGCGGTCATTTGGTCTTTAATCTATAGCCCAAACGTAAAAGTAACCCAATGGCTTATTGATTTCCTTCAAATCAAGTCCACCACTTTGCTTAATGATGCGCTAACCGCATTACCGGCAGTGGCTTTTATGACTATTTGGTCTTCGCTAGGCTTTAACTTTATTATTACCCTTTCGGGTATTCAGGCAATCCCGCAGGATTTATACGAAAGTGGTCTCATAGATGGCGCAAGTGGTTGGAAGGCATTTCGATTTATTACGCTGCCATTATTAACCCCTACGCTACTTTTCCTGTTTGTCATTTCGGTTATTTCCAGCTTCCAAGCGTTCACTCAGTTCAACGTATTAGTAGGTAATGAAGGTCCCGACGGCACTACCAACGTGCTGGTGTACACTATTTTTACTGCCTTCTGGAAAGATAACCGCTACGGCTTTGCCTCCGCATTATCGGTGGTGCTGTTTGTGGTCTTACTTGTACTGACCTTTATTCAGTTCAAATCGTTGGACAGGAAGGTGCATTATCAATGAGCGCCCAAACTAAGCTGCTTAAAACGGATGCCTATTCCGGGGCATATCAGATAATTCGCCTAATCAAAAAAATAGCGACTTATATCTTGTTGGTAATGGCATCGCTTATTGTGCTGTTCCCGCTATTTTTCTCATTTTCGCTGGCATTGCAAGGTCCTACAATTGCGCCGACATTAATACCAGATTTTAGTAAATTGGATTTCTCCGCGTTCGGGGATGCCTTTAAAATAGAAAAAAACTTAGGACGCTGGATTCTCAACTCTTTTGTGGTGTCACTTCTGGTTACACTCGGACAACTTATTACTTCATCGCTGGCGGGATACGCGCTGGCAACCCTTAATTTTCCGGGTAGAAGCCTTTTCTTCTTTATATTTCTGGGGACACTTATGATACCCTGGGAATCTACAATTATTACCAACTATTTGACTATTTCAAACTGGGGTTGGAAAGATAGTTATCAAGGTTTGGTGGCACCGTTTCTTTCATCCGGCTTTGGTATCTTTTTGATGCGCCAGTATTTTATGACAATCCCTCGTGACCTTTACGAAGCCGCTATTATAGATGGGTGTGGGCGTACTCGCTATCTGTGGTCTATATTGCTGCCATTATCGCGCCCTGCTTTGGGAACTCTGGCGGTTTATGCCTTTTTGAATACTTGGAACCAATATTACTGGCCCTTGCTGGTAATAGATGCCCCTGAATGGCGTACCACTCAGGTCGGTATTACAGTTTTCAGGTCTTCCGAAATTTCGGTTTACAATCTACAAATGGCGGCAACAATTATCGTTATGTTACCAACGCTGCTACTGCTCATTTTCGGTCAACGCCAATTAGTGCGGGGCTTGACCGCGGGTGCGCTTAAAGGTTAAAACAACGGGGAGGTTGACTCCAAAATTACAGGCAGGTTGGCTGTCAATGACCGTATTATGCAAAGAAGGAGAGATCGTTTTGAAGATTAGGAAATCGTGGAAATCAATTTCGCTGGCAGTGGTTATCATAATGATGGCTGCTATGCTGGTGGCTTGCGGTGACAGTACCGCTACTCCTGTGCCTGCTACTACTGCGGCGGCAACAACCGCTGCTGCTACTACTGCGGCAGGTGCGACGACCGCTGCGGCTGCTACCACTGCGGCTGCCGCGACTACTGCGGCGGCAACAACCGCTTCCGCTGCTACCACTGCGGCAGGTGCTACCACTGCGGCTGCACCTGCTCCTACCGCTACTCCTTATCCGACCGTCGCACAACCCGCCGGTTCGCTAAAAATCACTTTCTGGTTTGGCTTAACCGGGGTCAATGGTGCGATTACACAGCAAGTTGTAAACAAGTATAACAGCAGCCAGACCAAATATTATGTTGAAGCAATTCAACAGCCTGATTACGATGCTACCTTGAACAAGTTCAATACTTCTCAGGCAGGTGGCAACTTGCCCAGCGTGGTACAGATTTACGACATCGGTACACAGCGTATGATCGATTCCAAGCGCGTTTTACCTGTTCAGGATTTTATTGATCGTGATAAACTTGATCTTATCAGTGACATTGAACCCGCAGTACGTAACTACTACACTGTTGGGGGCAAACTCTATTCGATGCCTTTCAATACTTCTGCCCCGGTGATGTACTTCAACAAGGCTGCTTTCAAGGAAGCCGGTCTGGATACCGAAAAACGTATCTGGACTTACGATGAAGTAATCGATGCTGCCAAGAAGTTGACTAAGAAGGACAGCAGCGGCAAAACAACCCAATTCGGTGCCGGATTCACTATGTATAGCTGGATTTTCGAACAGCAACTGGCGCTTCAGAACGCCCTTTTCGCCGACCCTACTAACGGACGCGAGACTCGTGCTACAAAACTCGTTTTCAACAGTGATGCGGGCGCTAATTATCCAAACTTGCTAAAGAAGCTGGTGGATGATGGTTCGGCAAAATATTTCGGGCGTGATAGCGGCATAGCTGCCAATGGATCGGCTCGCGATGCTTCTTTTGTAACTGGTGAATCTGCCATTACCTTTAATAGTATCGCCAGTTTGCGCGGTTATATCAGTAGCGCTCAAACCCAAGGTAAGGGTGTAGATGTGGGCGTTGCTTACTTGCCACGTCCTACAGGTTCTACCGGTGGCGTAGCTATTGGTGGCGCTTCTCTGTGGATTACCGACCAAGGTAGCAAAGAACAACAAGAAGCCGCATGGGATTTCGTGAAGTTTACCTCCCAGCCCGAAATCCAGGCGTTCTTCTCAGCTAATACCGGCTACTATCCTATTCGTAAGGCAGCTTACAATGTACAGGATATGAAGGACACGCTAGCTAAATACCCGCAGTTCCAGGTTGCGGTTGACCAGTTGCGGGCTTCCCCTTCCGGCTTCCCGACTGCTGGAGCGATTTTCGGCACTTTCATCTCAACTCGCCAAAACATCGAAGCGGCGGTTGATCAATTGATAACCAAAGGCGGTACTGCCAAGCAATTGTTAGATGATGCTGCCAAAAAGTCCAATGAACAATTGGATGAATATAACGCCACAGTTAAAAAGTAGTTATAAAAATGCCCCCTCCCGTTTGGGAAGGGGCTTTTTTTGATTAATCTTGTTTAGTGTTCTGCTTATTCCGCTTCTTCGATCTCAGGTATATCCTTTTTCTGCTTATAGGTTGTTTGAGAAGGGGTATCCATAGTTTTTTCAGGCTGCGATGTTTTGGCATTGCGACGTTTTAACCAGACTACAACCAGCACTGAAGCTACAAATAATAATAAAAACAACCCCCGCCGCGACTTCTTTTTGCTGGGTTCCTTGCCTTTAGCGATATCTTTAGGTTTTGCCATTTTGTCTCACAAGTATTCTCTAGTGATTGATTATACGAGATACTGCTTTAGTCGGTTCCTTAATCTTTATTGCCGAACATATTACCTAAACCGCCCGGCAATTTGTCTGCAATATTACTCTTAGCGAGCCATTGCGGTATCTGCCCGGCATTTTCCTTGATAAAATTCGCGACTTTTTCCGCAGTCTCTTTGTCAATCCCAACTTTTGAAACGAGTTGATTAATTAATTCATCCATGACAGATATTTCCTTTCAGAAATTAATTGGAAGCTTATTCCGAATAAATAAGTCCCTAATTGTCTTGCAAGAATATAAGACGAAGAAAGTCAAATAAAAGCCACCCTTATTATATACGAAATTAAAGAACGATGAATAGCTGAATCATCCCAGTTTCCAGCCTTGAAGTAGCTTGAAATCAAGCGTCTCTCCCCAATTAACCGCCCAATCATTGGACTAAAACTCTATTGGCGGCATATCAGAAATTAAAACCTTTATGCTATGTTCCACCCCATCGTCCTGCAGAGGAACCCGTCCGGTGTCGAGAAAGACCCCATCCAGTTCAACTCTGATTTGCCCTTTTGCTATACCAGACGGGTTTTCGACTTTGATATGGTAAGTGGTATTGTTGTAAAGATATTTTATTTCATACTGTTTCCATGCCGAGGGGATACAAGGGACAAAGGCAAGAAATTCACCTTCCCTACGTAGTCCAAGAATCGCCTCAATTCCCAAACGATATAGCCAACCAGAAGACCCAGTGTACCATGTCCAACCCCCTCGCCCCGTATGTGGTGCGATAGAGTAAACATCTGCCGCTATTACATAGGGTTCGACTTTATAAAGCGCAGGGTTTAACAGCGAGTGGGTAATCGGGCTAATCATATTAAGCAACTCCATAGCTTTTTGACCATCCCCAAGTTGGGCATAAGCCCAAATTACCCATACGGCTCCATGCGTATATTGTCCTCCGTTCTCGCGCACGCCGGGTACATAGCCTTTTATATATCCCGGATTATGCGAGGTCTTATCAAAGGGTGGCGTAAAAAGCTTTATGAGTCCTGCCTCTCGATCAATAAGCTGCTGTTCTACCGCTTCCATACCCATGCGGCTACGAATCGGGTCAGCCGCTCCTGAAATAACAGCCCAAGATTGGGACAGAGAATCAATTCGGCATTCCTCGTTCTGAGCCGAACCTAGCGGAGTTCCATCATCATAAAATGCCCTGAGATACCACTCACCGTCCCAAGCATGTTCCTCAAGCGCAGTTTGAAGGTTACAGGCTGACATACGATAGCTATTGGCACGTTCGTTTTCACCTTTGTTTTCAGCCAGCGTCGCTATTTCTAACAGGTTAAGATAGAGAAACCAACCTAACCAAACGCTTTCGCCCTTGCCTTCTTCCCCCACCAGATTCATACCATCGTTCCAATCGCCCGAACCCATCAGGGGTAGTCCGTGGCTGCCAAGATGTCCCAGTGCATACTCGATGGCTTTGATGCAATGATTGTAAAGCGTTCCCTGCTCACCTGAAGTTACAGGGTATCCATAATATTCAGCTTCGCCTTGTGCCAGTGGTCTACCTTCTAGAAATGGAAGGAGTTCGTCTAGCACTTCTATATCCCCGGTGGTTTTTACGTAATGAGCGGTAACAAAAGGTAACCACAAATAATCGTCCGAGAATCTGGTACGTATCCCACGACCCGAAGGGGGATGCCACCAATGCTGCACATCACCTTCCACGAACTGCCGTTCGGCAGCGCGTAAAAGCTGCCCGCGGGTAATTTCAGGAGCCGCCAGCGTCAGCGCCATCACGTCCTGAAGTTGATCCCGGAAACCGTAGGCACCCCCAGATTGATAAAAAGCCGAGCGTGCCCAAACCCGACAAGCTAGAGTCTGGTAGAGCATCCAGCCGTTTAGCAGTATATCAAGCTGAGGTTCAGGGGTAGTCACTTGCACCTTTTGCAGAATTGTTTGCCAGTTGTGCCGAGTTGCGGCAAAAGCATTTTCCACTTCCGCTGTATCGCGAAAGCGAGTTACCATATCTTGCACTTGGGAGGCGCTTTCACCCTGACCGAGCAGAAAAATTAGTTCGCCCTCTTCGCCTGCCGCCAACTCTAAATAAGAGCGCATAGCAACGCAAGGATCGAGTTCCGCTCCGCTTCGCTCGGATAAAGTTGGAAGCGCCATTCCGGCAGGCTTGCCCAAATTGCCGTTCCGCCCAATAAATTCCCGTCGATCACAGGTATAATTTAAATTCGGTTTATCCCCTGCCACAAATGCAACCAAGCCACCAAATTCGGTATTATAGGGATTACGGGCAAGTACCGCGCCTGTTTTTTCATCGCGAGAAGTAACTATAAAGAGAGAAGTTTCTTCTCGCAGAACTCCTAGCACCCACTCCACATAAAACGTAGCGGAAAGCCGCCGTTTCGCCCCAGAGAGATTGCGTAATCGCAACCGGAAAATTTTTACCGAATCATTTGGCGGTACAAAGATGGTCAATTCGCTGTGAATTTCGTTCTCAATATGTTCAAAGGAAGAATAGCCGAATCCGTGTCTGGTGCGGTAATGCCCAACACCGCTAGTAGCAGCGGTAGGAGTCCAGACCAATTGGTGTTCTTCATCTCGTAGGTAAAGCAACTCTCCGGGCTTATCGCACACCGGATCATTTGACCAAGGAGTCAGGCGGTTCTCACGGCTATTTTGAGACCACGTATAGCCACTTCCGCGTTCTGTCACAAGACAACCAAAACTCTCGTTTGCCAACACATTCGCCCAAGGAGCCGGGGTTGGCTTTCCCGGTTTTAGATTAATAACATACTCCTGCCCACCTGCCGTAAAACCGCCATACTCATTGCTATATTCCAAACCGAGTTCTTCTAGTGTCGGTAAGTCGGGGTAGGTTTGTGTATTGGCAATTGCTTTGGGCAATTGTAACAAAACTTGGCGTACTTTCGATTTTTTGAAACGCAATTGCTGCGTAAGATCGCCCCATGTGCCTAACAATACGGCGCGGGCTATTGTTTGCAATAGAATGTGGTCTTCTTCCGACATGTTTTTAGCGCCCAGAACAAAGATGCCACCGGGCTTTGCCAACCAACCAACCGCTGAGCTATTCCGAATCATCGCCATTATTTGATCCTCTAGCGGCTGATTGTAACCCTCCCCTTCTTGATTTAGAATCACCAAATCTATTTGCAAGTCGTTAATTCGCCAATATTCGTGGGCTAGTAGCAATTCCCACACCAACGGAAGTTCTTCGGGATTGCCAATTTGCACCAGAATAAGAGGGAAATCTCCTGAAATCCCGTACTTCCAGAGTAGCGGTTGAGTACCGGTGTTGCGTTTCAATATTGCAGGATCAGCTCTCAGCCACGAGTCACTGTAAATAGCAAGGGATGCTAGGCGTTGAAAGCGGTGTACATCATCAAGGTTGATGTTAAGATGCTGCATTTCCACCTGAGCATCGCCTAAGGCTAGTTCGAAAGTGCGTGTAACCACATTGTGATCGTGATATTTGTCAGCTAACTCTACCGCTTCTTTACGAGATTGTGCTACAGCAGTGGTAAAGGTTACGTGCACCATGCCACCGGGAACAAGACGTACCTGCTTTCTAAGGCTGAATATTGGGTCAAGCACTGCCCCAGTAGTATTGGTGAGCGGCTGTTTTAAAGCAATGGGTTCTTCCAAAGTTCGGTTTCTGCCAATGAAAGCGGCTCGATCTGTTTCATACTCGACTTCACCAATTGTATGACCACGTACTGCTACTACATGTATTCCCCAAATCGGTTCTTCCTCAGGTTTGCGAGGGCGGCGGGATGCCAGAAGTGCATTTTGTTCCGGCAAAAACTCGGTCTCGACAAATAGGTTACTAAACGCCGGATGGGCTTTATCTGCTGAGGATGGGGCTAGAACAATCTCACAATAACTGGTTAATTCGAGTACCCGCGCGAATTCGCTTCGATTGGTGAGATAAAGGTGGCGAACTTCGGCGTTGTCCTCCGGTGAAACGGTCACCTCCATTCTGGTATCAATCCCGACTCTTTGTTGTCGGAATTCCGCTTTATGTAACGAATATATCACCTCGTATTCCTGCGGTTCATGGCAGGTAGGCTGATAAGTCGGTGACCAGGTTTCACCACTACGCACATCCTGAATATAGCAGAAGTTACCCCAAGAGTCTTGGGTAGTATCCTCATGCCAGCGCGATACCGCCAGTCCATTGTAACGACTGAATCCACCCCCGGAATTAGTTATTACCAAAGTGTATTTGCCGTTGGAAAGCAGGTGGGTGTAGGGTACAGGAGTATGGGGAGTGCTATACTGGCGAGTGGCAAGCCCTTCTGGAACATAGTTCTCGTAGCTTTCCTGCGCAATTTGCGGGTGGGCAAGGCGTGGAGCCTGAAGAGAAAATTGCTCTTGCAAAAGCATTTCAGTAGCTTGTACCAGCGGTTCACGGTGAAAGCGGGTCTGCATTATATTCTGATTAAGATAATTATCTAGAGCAAGCAAACTCATCGCCTGATGATGTACCATATAAGAGCGTATTATTACCTTTTTTTCTCCTGTCAAAAGGCGTTCTGGCGTATAATCTACTGCTTCGTATAAACCGTACTTTCCCCATAGCCCTTCGGCGATCAACGCTTTGATATTTTCAACGACTGCATGCGGTTGAAGGGGTAATGCTAGGATTGTGGCGTAGGGCGCTATGACAAGTTCATTGCCTAACCCTCGTTTCAAACCCAATCCCGGTACTCCAAAGGCACGGTACTGGTAGTTCATATTCACATCGCGCAAACTATAAGCCGATTCGGAAATACCCCAAGCTACTTTATGCTGTCGCCCATACTGCCTTTGTTGTGAAACTACCGTTTTATAGGCTTGGTCGAGCAGGGTATCAGGATAATTTTGCATTATGAGGAGAGGTAATAAGTATTCAAACATTGTACCGCTCCACGAAATAAGACCTGCCTCGATTCCGACCGGAGTAAGCGCCCGACTCAGATGAAACCAATGCTCCTGTGGCACATCCCCTTTGGCGATTGCAACAAAACTTCCCAGTCGTGCCTCGGATGCCAACAAATCGTAGTAGGAGTTATCCATTCGCCCATCATTTATCGAATAACCGATTGAAAAGAGGCTGCGAGTGGAGTCATACAAAAACTGGAAATCCATCGCTTGAACCTGCTCGAAAGCTTCTTCGGCTAATTTCTCCTGGCGCCTAATAAGTTCTAGCGTATTATCGCGGGTTCTCAGAAGCATTTCGACTAACTTCTCCTCATCGGCAGAGTCCTCCGAAAAAGCTTTCAGGGCAGTATCAATCAGTCCGGGTAGCTCACTCAAAACCGGAATAGGGGCGTACAAAGCTGCCATAGACGGGTGTGGCAACGGTTCAAAAGACCATGGAGCAAGATTTTCAAGGTCGGTGAGGAAGTTGCTAACTTGTTCGTCCAGATGTTCGAGCCATTTCTGGGCTTTCGCTGTAAAAGGCGTAAGGGCATTTATCCGGCGTTCTGCCAACTGGAGGAATAGAGCGTAATCTCCCAGTGTCAAAAGTTGTGTATTCGTTATAAACTGAACCAGCGCTTCTATTTCATGTGCCGGGTCGTTTGGCAGCAATTCCGCTTGTAGTAAGGAGATGGTGTCAAGCAGCCCAAGCCTGATTTGTGGTTCTATAATCGGTTGGTTTAATCTATTAAGATAGCCTTGCCTTAGCGTGATTAAATAGCCTGCCAGATTGCCGCTATCTACGCTGGAAACATAGGCAGGAGAGAGCGGTTGAAGGGTGCGGGTGTCATACCAGTTCAGCAGATGACCCCGATAATGGGATAGAGCGTTAATGGTGGCAAAGGTACGTTCTGTACGTTCTGTAAGAGCATACAGCCCGATATAACCCAAATCATAGGCAGCCATATCCGCCAGTAATTGCAGACCAATATTTGTAGGGGAAGTGCGGTACGCTACAATAGGATAGGGATCTTCCTGAAAATTATCCGGCGCTAGATAGTTACCCTCTTTTGTGGTGAAAGTATGAAAATACGCCCAATAAGAACGTGCCAATTTTCGCAGTTCAAGGTTATCAGCCTCGCTTGGCTGTTCGACTGGCGCAGTTACCGCACTGGTTAACCAATCTGCCATAGCAGGGGCAGCCAACCAGTCTAAAAGCAGTGGCAATGCTGGCAACCCTGCGCGTTTCCAGAAGCGCCATAAAAAAAGCGCCAGAGGGAGTAGCCCCAGAAGAACCCGATTTTGCAAATTACCGTGAGACTTATCCTTGCGATGATGCACCTGTTCCGCTGTTTCCCATTCTAGAAGATTGCGATGGGTAATAAACGACCTCACAAGAGTACGTCCGATTGCATTCAGGCTATTACTCGCCTCGTCAGCCAAAAAGGTGAGATTAATCAGTAATCGTACCAAGTCTAGCCTTAAGGTTTGGACAGACGCTTGCAAGACAGTAATAGGAGTTCGTGAGGAAGCGGTACTAAGTATCACATCGAGCAAATCAAACAAAAGCGGCAGCGCCAATGGAGAAACCGCTATTGCAGTCCATCTGGCTGCTTTTCCGGGTATTATCCCAAGCCAACCTGCACCCATTAGCGCCACTAAAGACGGCGGTAACAGGCTACGCCTTAAATTATCGAATATTCTATAACGTGCCATAAGCGACAATACATTGGGTACAATATTACCATCAGCCTGTGGCACGTTGGGCAAAATCCAGCGCAAGATTTGCCAGTCCCCTCGAACCCAACGGTGCATCCTAGCAGCGTATGCCGGGTAAGTACTAGGGTAGTTGTCCAGCAACTCGACATCAGATAATAATCCGGTTCCGGCGTAACTTCCTTCAATTAGATCGTGGCTTAAAAGGGTGTTCTCAGGAAAACGCCCGGTCAGCACCTTTTGCAGAATCCGTGGGTCATAAATGCCTTTACCGGCATAAATTCCTACTCCGAAAAGATCCATATAACCATTTGAAACGGCGGTAGTGTAGGGGTCAAGACCAACATTGCCTGAGAAAATTCGGGCAAAGCGGCTGCGATTCGCACTGCTCAAGTCAATTCCGATACGGGGTTGCAAAATACCGTAACCCTTCACAACCCGACCGGTTGACTTGTCTATTACAGCTTGGTTAAGCGGGTGGGCTATCGCCCCAATCAAAACTTTCGCCTGATCACGCGGTAAACGGGTGTCAGCGTCAAGCGTAATTACATAGCGGATTTGGGATAGCAGAGAGAGGTTTCCCACCTGAATCTGAAAACCAGTTTCGGTAGCGCCCGCCAGCAAACGGTTAAATTCTTCCAATTTCCCCCGTTTGCGTTCCCAGCCCATAAAACACCCTTCGCTATTATTCCATTCTCGCCTACGGTGAAACAGGAAAAAGCGGTTAGGACCATAGCGATAATTTAAATCTTCAATACGGTTAATAGCCAAATCGATAAGCGCTTTATCTTCGGGCATTTCCGCGTGAGGTGCATCCGCAAAATCCGTCAGTAGCGCAAAATGTAAGTTTGGATCAGCGTTAGCAAGATGGCAAACTTCAAGCCGATCAAATTGTCCCTCGAGGCTATCTTTTGTGAGAAAAAGGGTAGGTATGACTACCATTGTGCGCATGGTATCGGGAATACCATCCTTTAAATCAATTCGCGGTAAGACTCTAGGCGGCAAAACTTTTGAGATACCCCAATTAACCAACCCCTGTGCTATTTCACTGGTGGGAAGCAGCAGTAGTGCCGCGGTTAAGGGCAACCTTCGGTGAAAAAACTTGCGGCTTCCCCACTTCAGCCCCATTACTACCAGCGCAAGTGAACCGCCTGTAATTATGCCGAAGTAGAATTGTTTGGGATGCTTCAGAATAAACTCCCGGCTACGCTGCCTCAAACCGGCATGATAATTAATGCTATTCTGGAAAGACTTACTTCCCGAACCTGTAAGGTAATAACCAACATGGGATATAGCTACGTCATTTGTCTGGATATTTTCAAGGCGAGAAGGCACGGCTTTAACCAACCGCCATGCTATTTCTATCTCTGACAAAGCTGTGCCTTTTGCCAGATGCTCGACGATATGACGATAGCGGTCGCGGGTAGCGAAAGTATCAACACCATATGAACCGGCAGGGTCTTTGCGCAAAATCTGCTCTACGTAGCACATCTGCTCGAACCAATCTGCCCAATTTATGGCGGACATGGTGCGCATAGTGGTTATAATATTACCGATGGTAGTTTGATTAGCCGCCTGCCGCAGTTTCTCAGACCGGATGAGGGCTTCGGTGCTACTGTAATGGATTGTTAAATGGTTTTCCAACCACTCAACTTCGGCTTCTATACTTTTCTCATCGTCATAGTCTCTCAACCTTCGCAAAAATTGCGCTGCAAAGGGGGGAGGCAATACCGAATATTGTTCGGTTAACTCTGCTAGGATAGAATCGTTGCTATTTTTACCTTCTAATAGACGATCAACCCAGCGGTCAGCCTCTTGTCGAAGCTTACGTTCTTCCATTAGAAGCGTGGACAACTGCCCCAGATTCTCAAGGAGCACAAGCCGTAACATAATAGCAATTGCCCAAAGCTCCCCCATAAGCAGAGGGGTAACTGTTTGGTATGCCGAAACGAAATTCAGCACTTGTTCCAAGCCCAAACGACCGTCAGTATGCTCTACCAGCGTTACTGCGATAGAATAAACGCGAGGAAACCCAACAAAGGGTTCGTTAGCCAGTTTGGGCAACTTCTTGTAAAACCCCCCGGGAAGGTCTTCTCGAATTTCACGAAACTGGTCGAGCACCACCGGCATATTATCCAGGAGCCATTCTGCTGCCGGTGAAATCGTCCTTTTTTTACTCGCGTCTTCTGCTGAAACCTGATAAGCCTCAAGTAGAGAATGCTGGTGTATATCCAGTTTAGTTTTCAGTTGCTTGATGCTACCGGCATGACGTACTATCCGATGCTCTTCTGCTAGCGTGCGGGCTTTTTGTTCAAGAGCCTCGCTACTAAGCAAATCTCGGTGAGCAAATTGAGTGCCGGAAATAGCTTTTGAAGGGGATATTCGCCGAGAACTAAAGCGCTTCCAGGCAAGTGTTAGGACAAAACCCAGCCCGATACCTGCTGAAAGCGCTGTTTTTTTAGAAAAGTTCATTAATTGGTTCCGTGATTATGAAGAGTTTCGCGGCTATTTCGGTCATTGGTAATTTCAGTATTTGTTTCTTGGAAGCCAAGGTCTATTATCTGTACTAGGACACGTCTTCCCAGATGACCCATTTCCGCTTCAAACTCAATCTCAGCACGTAATATATTGATAATCTCTTCTGATTCGATGTGGTCTGCATGCGCGCGCTTGAGCAAATTCTTTAACTGGTTAGCCATTTCGGCGGTCGTAAGGGATTTTTGAGAGGCTGTTGGTGATACTGTAGCTACTTCCTCGTAATGGCATACCGAACAACTATACACAAAAGCCTTGGAAGTGTGGGACTCAGTCCACATTAACTCATTACCACAATTACTGCACTCTCTGTTTTGTGAGGTAGGTCTTTGCATATCTTTACTCCTTTAATTTTCGAGCATATTCCACCGATTGAGTGAAACTATATCCGTGAAAGTATGCTGAATACGAAATATTAGCAGGTCTCTCTAGTCTTTATTACCTGCACAACCGAAATATCTAGTATTCCACTGTTGCTATAGCTAGCCTAGAGAGTGATTCTATTCAAAAAGCAAATTTTCGATTTAGAACTTATTAGTAGTAGGAAAAATCGCTTGGGAACAACTCTGGAGCAACAGGTATAGCGGTAGATGTAGCCTTTTTGATGGGACAGCCGCAAAAGAATCTTCCGGCTATTATAGTGAATTTGTACTCTTTTACTTTAGTAGCGACTATTATACCCTCCACTTCTAGCTCTACCTACTTAAGGACGAGCCTCATTTACTGTGAGAGTACGCCCTTCAAATTCGGTACTATTAAGACTTTTGATAGCTTGCTCTGCTTCGGCAGCCATACTCATCTCTACGAATCCAAAGCCTTTACTCCGACCGATTTCACGATCATAATTATACGGGTGGACTCAACCCGACCTGATGACATAAAAAGATTCTGAAGGCTTTCCTCCGTGATACTGTACGGTAATCCGCCTACATATAACTTGTTGGTCATCTTGTAATTTCTTTCTTCTACATTAACGTGAATTATCGTATACAAGCAGTAACAGGTGTAATCTTGACCTTGTGGGAATCATGCAAAAACACCATTTGAAAGAAGAAGCAGAAACTTAGAAGAAGATGTAAACTTACAAATCCTGTGAAAAGATTTGAGTAGAGAGAATCTTGTGAGTATTATGCACCATCAAACAAGTCATTACTTACCTTATATAAGCAGTATACAACCTTTTTAACTAATTGCAAATCTGAGGAGTTTTCACACCAGGGCTGTTGCAAGAAAGGCTTGATGAAAAGAAATTTCACAGTCCCACAGCAAACAAACCCCTACTAAAATGAAGTTGACCCGGAATCGTGGAGTAAAGGAAGAGGCAGATGCTATAATAAACCACGAAAGGGGCAGAAATGGGAGATAAGCAGAAAGAGTATCCAGTAGAATTTAAGCGAGAAGCAGTGCGGTTAATAGAAACCAGCGGTAAAACAGCGGTACAAATCGCTAGAGAACTAGGGGTATCCGACAGTGTACTCTACCATTGGCGTAAAATATTGGCTGAAAAGGAGAGCAAGCTTTTCCTGGTAAAGGTCATCAAACTGAGGCTGAAGAAGAACTCCGTCGGCTGCGACAGGAGAATGAACGACTGCGGATGGAAAGGGATATCTTAAAAAAAGCCCTAGCCATCTTCACGCAGAACCAAAAGTGAAGTTTCAGTTCATTTATGAGCACAAGCAGGAATTTGCGGTGAGGTTAATGTGCAAGGTGCAGGTGGTTTCTGAGAGCGGCTATTACGCGACCAGAAAGTGCCAGAGCCAAGGCTGACCGAGCACTGGAAGCAGAAATTGAGCCTATATTCGAGCAGTCTCGGCAAACTTACGGTAGTCCCAGAGTAAAGGCGGCGCTAAGGGGTAAGGGGATAAACTGTTCGAGGAAGCGGGTAGCCAGACTGATGCGGTTGCTGGGGCTAGTCTTCTGTCATCGTCGTAAGAAGCGAAAGGTCATAACGACTGATAGCCAGCACAGCAATCCGGTGGCACTAAAGCGGGATTTCACGGCTACCAAGCCTGATGAGAAATGGGTGGGAGATATTACCGGGGTGTGGACTAATGAAGGTTGGTTGTACCTAGCAGCCTTGGTAGATATATATTCGAGAAAAGTGGTGGGTTGGTCGATGGGCGCCAACCGGGATGAAGCGTTGGTGGAAAGAGCTTTGGTTATGGCATTGGAGCGACGTAAACCGGGAAAGGGTCTTTTACATCATACCGATCGAGGTAGCCAATACACCAGTAGGGGTTACCGAGGATTGCTGGAGCAGTACGGGATCGAAACCAGTATGAGCCGAAAGGGTGATTGTTGGGACAATGCTCTCATAGAAAGCTTCTTTGGGACATTGAAAGTGGAATGTACAGATCGTTATAATTTTAAGACTATGACAGAGGTTAGAACAGTTATTTTCGAATATATGGAAGTATTTTACAATCGGCAGCGGCTACATTCGGCGTTGGGTTTTATGACACCTACAGAATTTGAACTATTGCCTGTCTGACTATTCCCACACTCCACTAAACCGGGGCAAGCTCACCAATGGCCTCAGAAGGCCAATCCTCCGGCACAAACCGTCCTACCCTACAAATTGAAATCACGAGATTTGACATCTCTATTGGGGCGTGCTAGTCTAACTCAGTCGATAAGGAACACCACTATGGGAGTAATTGATGCTTCAAATGTTAGTACCCACTGCATATGATCGCTTGCGAATCCTGACAAAATATCACAATATTGCGATGGTAGGGCTTTCTGCAAACCAGTATCGCCCAAGCCATTTTGCGGCAATATATATGCTTTCCGAGGGCTATAATATCATTCCGGTCAATCCGGCTTACCCCGAAATACTGGGAAGAAAATGCTATCCGAGCTTGCGGGATGTACCCGAAAAAATCGAAGTGGTGGATATTTTCAGGAACAGCGCCGATGTACCACCAATCGTTGACGAAGCGATTGAGATAGGCGCAAAGGTGGTTTGGATGCAGTTAGGGGTAATTAATGAAGCCGCCGCCCTTAAAGCGCAAGAAGCGGGACTTGAAGTGGTGATGGATCGCTGCGTAAAGATTGAACACGCACGTTTCTTTGGAGGCTTAAACCTCATCGGGTTAAATACCGGCGTAATTACCTCACGCCGCCGTATCATATAGAGCAATGTCCCAAGTGCAAAGTCCTAGCTCCACACAAACACCGCCACATAAAAATAGTGTGCTGGTTTTATTGCGGGACGAGATAGCGTATCTCAAGCGGGGACTAGGTTCATGGTTGTTACAAGCGCTGCTACTTTTTGCCACGATTCTCTTTACCCTTGCCTATCAGATTCCACAGGTCTTTGAGTTCACCCTCGGTATTACCAGCGCCGGTGATAATTTATATGCGCAGTCTTTCAACCAACCTGAGTCGAATGATGAATTTTCCTTTCGCTGGTCAAGTGACGAAAGTCGGTTAAGGTTTTATGGCTATGGGCGCGTTCCTTCCGCCAGCCTGATTATAACTATGGCAGTGGGGGGTCGCCCGGCGGCGCTTGCCCCTGCCAAAGTGCAGGTGTGGCATGAACAGACCTTGCTAGGGGAAGTCGAAGTTGGTCCCGGAAACAACCCCTACCGCTTTGAATATAAGGCTAATGGCAGCAAACTTGAAGGCGACCTGATTTTTACCTTGCGCACCCTCAATCCTTTTCCCGACAAAGCCCATAATCTACCGCTTGGTGTGGTTGTCAGCAAAGTAAGGCTCGAATCAACCGCCACTGAAGGTCGTCCTGTAATCCCAAGTTTGCCGCACCTTGCAATAATGCTGGCGATACTTTCCATCGTATTCTTATGGATGGTTAGAGCCGGATGGTCAGAACGGGCGGCAGGGTATTGGGGCGCGGGTTTAGCCATTGCTCTGGCTATTGCGCTCGGTTTCTACCGTCCCTATCTTATGCCTCCTCTCACGGAACTATGGCTCAATATCTTGCTGGCTTATCCCTTGCTGGTTCTGGGGTTACGAGTAACCCGACGATGGGGGGGAGACGTTATTCCGACCGCACAAACCCGTTGGTTAGGGTTGCTGTTTTGCGCCGTATTTGTAATTAAAGCAGCGGGCATGAATCATCCGGCTTTTTCAACGATTGACCATTGGTTTCGTATTCATCAGATTTTACGTTTCTGGGAAAATCCCGGCGATTTCTGGAACCAATATTTCAATATTACCGCCGGGAAAAGTGTAACGGGAACAGAATCTGGTTCTGCGGTACTAGGGCAATGGGGCATAAACTTTACTTTGCCTTATTCGCCTTTGTTCTATCTTTTTGCTGCACCACTCGCGTTGATCTTTCCGGGACACAATCCAGATTTATATGCTGCGGTAAATTGCCTCGCGGCGTGGTTGGAAGCCTCCCAACTTTTCCTAATATACATCATCGCAAGACACGCTTACGGCAAGGATTTCGGCGGTAGGGCGGGGGTTATTGCTGCTGGATTATTGGGATTTTATCCTCTCAGTTATTTGTTGTTTAGCGATGGTGGATATAATTCCATGCTCGCCCACTGGCTAACCCTCATCTTTTTCGCGCTTCTGCTCAGCGCAATCAAGTCTGACAAAGTTTCCAACAAGAAAAGTATTGCGGCGGGCTTGGCATTGGGCTTGGCATTGCTGGCACATACCAGTACCTTTTTGTTAGTAGGTACATTGGTGATAGTGCTATTTTTCTGGTGGCTTGCTCGACCTGAAACACGCAATGCCGCCTTCTGCCTTGCAATAATCGGTTCAATTGGTTTTGGATTGGCGTTGGTGCTGTACTACGGCTTTTATCTGGTTTCTTTCTTGACAGTATCACTCCCGGCTTTGCTAGAAAAGCTCGGAAGTTCAGGCTCAATCGGTCAAACTAAAGCACTATTGGGCAAAGAACTGCTAAGCGGCTTTTTCCCGCAGTTATGGGTACATTTCCGACTAATACCGTTTTTGTTGGCGCTAGGTGGCATAGTTACACTCTTCCCCTATCGTAAAAAGGAAGCTACTCCGTCTCAAAAAGTGGTTTACGGTTTCTGGGCAACATGGCTGGCGGTATTTTTACTCTTCGCGTTGCTTGATTTGCGAGTAAACCTGCTCCAAAAACATATGCTCTTTGCTGCTCCTTTACTTTGCTTGCTGAGCGGCTTTGCGCTGGTAAGACTCTCCGATTTCTTGAACACAAAAAAACCTGCGCTATTGCGTATAGTTGCCCCAACCCTCTCAATAATTCTGGTAATTTATCTGGCATGGGAAGGGTTGGTGATTTGGTACTCCCGCGTTTTTTACTACATCCTTCCCCCCGGTTCGGGTTGAAACTTGCGCTAATTCTGTCCGTATACTTTAATAAGTAGTGATTACTCATTCTTTTTAATGTAGAGGTCTAGTAGCGTATGGTAAAAATGCGTCTTGCGGCTATAGCTGTTACTGCCGGGGTTGTTAGCCTGAGCATTAGACAGCTTTTACATAAATATGCGGTGAAGCGTCTTTGTTATCCGCCGCGCCAATTGGATAAACAAACTCCAGCAATGCTTGGTCTTGAATTTGAAGAATTTACCTTCCTCACGCGAGATAAATTAAAGTTGCACGGTTGGTTTATCCCCGCTGAAAACTCTAAAGCTACTATTATAATTGCACATGGTTACGCCGGTTCAAAAGTGCCGGATATTCAGCATGCCGAGTGGTTGCACCAAGGCGGTTACAATGTGCTTATGTTTGATTTTCGGGGACATGGGCGCAGCGAAGGCGCAAACGGTACTTCGATGGCATACATTGAGCGTATAGACCTGCATGCGGCGGTGGATTGGCTTTTAAATCGGGGTGAGAGAAAGATTGGTGTTATTGGCTTTTCAATGGGTGCAGCCGCAGCCATAATAGCGGCGGCTGAGAACCCGCACATCGCGGCAGTTGTAGCCGATAGCCCTTTTGCCGAGTTATGGCGTTCCATCACGACTGAGATAAATCGCCAGTTTAAGCTTCCGGTGTTGCTGGCAATTCCCCTTGCCAAATATGCCTATGCTCAAATGGCAATACATCATCACTTCGTGGCGAAAAAAACGCACCCCTCAAGTTTTGTACGCATTATTGCACCACGTCCAATCTTTTTTATTCATGGTGGTGCTGACCGATTGACTCCAGTAGAGAATAGCCGAATACTGCACGCGCTGGCAAAAGAACCGAAATCCCTTTGGGTTGTCCCAGAAGCAGGACATGTAGAAATGTTTGCCAAAATACCGGAAGAATATAAAAAGCGAGTGCTGGCGTTTTTTGATAAGGTAAACTGGCAAACCGCTCAGCAACAAGCCGAATCAGAACGCTGGCAGCCTCAATTCGCGGCACATCCGGTTACTACGCTGGACGAACGACTTAAAGTATCTCCGCAAAATTGAGAGACAAATACAGTACGCTTGACATATGATATTAAAAGCTTTTAGTTGAATATAGCTAAATAAATCCCTAGCAAGAGGTTGACCTGTTGGATTCAAAAGGCGAAATTATACTCTCTCTGGTGGCAGAATCAGTATCTATTATTCGTGATACCGTTTGGGGAGATATTCAGCTTGACCGTAAAGTGTTGCAAATTCTTGACTCAGCACCTTACCAGCGTTTGCGCGGAGTACAGCAATTAGGCTTTACAAGTTGGACATGGCCGGGCGCACATCATACGCGCTTTGAGCATAGTCTGGGGGTATTCCATTTAACCAGACAAGCGGTGCTACACCTTTTGCGCCGCACAGAGTACCAATTCACCCAATCCGAAGTAAATACGGTGCTTGCTGCTGCCTTATTACATGACATCGGACATTTCCCTTATAGTCATGCGGTTGAAGAACTGGATTTGAATATCATTCGTAGCCATGAAACTATCGGGCGTGAAATTGTAATGGGCGCGGAGATTGGGTCAATTCTTCGAAATAGCTGGGGCGTTGAGCCAGAAAAGGTTGCGGCATTCATTACCGGAGATAAAGATTTACCCCTAACCCCCAATGAAATGGTCCTAAGCAGCCTTATTAGCGGACCGTTGGATGCCGATAAACTGGATTATCTCACCCGTGATTCGCGCTATTGCAACGTGCCCTACGGTATGGTGGATGTACAGCGTTTGCTCGACTCCTTGCGAATCTACCCCGCAATCCCTATACCGGGACAGCTAGCCCAGTTAGTGATTGATGAAAAAGGCGTTGGCGCACTGCAATCGCTTATCTTTGCCCGCTATCTGATGTTTTACAATGTGTACTGGCACCATACCACCCGGATTGCCACCGTAATGTTTCTGCGTGCCTTGCAGGAGGCTTTACTAGAAAACGCTTTTAGCGCCGCAGAATTAGAGCGAAGCAATGATGCCAGCATTATCACACTTATTCAAAATAATACTCAACCAGGCTCAATTGCTTATGAATTAATAACAGATCTGAATCTTCGACGTTTTTATAAGCGGGCTTTAGCGCTTAGTGAAGAAAATTCTTATTATAATCAGCTTGCCACTCTTAAATTTGTGCCAGACCGTCGCAAACGCCTTGAAGAGCTATGGTGCGCTAAAGTTTCAGAGCTAACCGGAAGAAAGTTGATGGGCTATGAGATTTTACTGGATATACCTGAACCAAAGAGCTTTGACATCACTTTGGGGGTTCTATGTGATCAACCCCCGCACGATTGGCAAAACCCTGTACCATGGGGGGAAGTGAGTGGCTTAAATAGCGATGATATGCAGAAATTCCATCGTCATGTCAGGCGTGTATTGGTTATGGTGAAAGACAATGAGTTAACAGAGATAGTCAAACAACACTCAGATATATTGCTTGAGCAATTTAAAAGCCTTGGGTAAACCTAGTTTAAATAACAATCAACATAAATATTGACAAGTTATAGTATAATACAAGTATAAAGAAGCTCACGCATCGTCAGTGTAGACACAACCAACGAAGTAAAGGAGTTTCACTATGCAGAAAACCGGGTTTATTAAAGAAGTTGCCGAAGCTGCGGGAGTAACCCGCAAAGATGCTGAAAAAGTAGTAAAAACTGCCTTGAAAGTAATCGAAGATAACCTCAAAAAGGGTGAAAAGGTTACTTTAACTGGTTTTGGTACATTTGAAGTACGTAATCGCTCCGCCCGTACTGTTACTTCCATCAGAACTAAGAACAAAACCACCATTCCTGCTGGCAAAGTTCCGGGATTTACCGCCGGTAGTGTGCTAAAAGCTGCTATTAGTGGTAAGAAAGTAGAAAAAAAGGCTGATACTAAAGTTGCGGTGGGCAAGAAGTAATCAGTCAGATTTGTACAATGTATCAGTTGAAACGAATCCTAATAATATTCAATCCTTTCCTAATATACAGGAAGGGATTTTTTATCTTGTTCTCCAACAACACTTCAGGTAGGGTGAGCGTTAGTATTTGCAAAGGGAAGGGGAAAGCGGTAATTCGATTAGTAATTAAGCCCTTGTGCTAGATAAAACAAAATACCCTCCGAAACGTATAGAAGGTGCGAATCAACCTATACCAATCGGAGGGATAAAAACATGATAACCAATTTCGAAGATTTTTGCACTTGGGCTTTCGTTATTATTGATGATCTGTGGAAAGAGCTAAGCCCAGCCTTTACACGCACTGGACCACAACCAGCATGCTCTGATAGTGAGCTTATTACCCTGGCTGTGGTGGGTGAGTGTAAAGGCTGGGATCAGGAAACAGAACTGATTAGCAACTGGCGAAACTACCAGTACTTGTTCCCGCATATCCCAGAGCGTAGCCGCTTCAACCGACGCAGACGTGGAGCAATCAATAGTATTCGTCAGTCTCTGTTAGCTTTACTGGACCTGGCTCAGGTGTAGAATACGGGAAGGAAAGGAAAAGGATTCCGGGATAAAAATGCCGTTTTGGGTTTCTCTTAGAAGACCAATTTTGTAGAATAGTTGTTCTAGCAACACTATTGGCAAGAAGGGTGAGAAGAGAGGAGCTACGAGAAGGAGATGTTAGAAGTTATGGCCAGAAGCGCAATAAAGTACCACCGGAAACGAGGGGACAACTACAACGTAATTGCGGGCAAAGTGCAACATGATGCCCGTACCGTAAAAAGAGTGCTAAATGAACCTAGCGACAAGGTACAAACCCGCCCCAATCGTGAAAGTAGTGTGGCAGTCTTCAAAGAACAGATTGAAGGCTGGCTAGAACAAAAACTACAAGTGAAAAGAATGCTGGAACTAGCGTGGGAAGATCCCAAACAGCCCTACTGTGGCAGACCCACCGCCTTCTATGACTATGTGCGCAAGCTCAAAAAAGCCAGAGAGAACCAGGCTCATCAGGTACAGATACGTTTTGAGGGCTTACCTGGAGAGTTTTTGCAAATAGACTGGGGTGAAATTCGGGGAGTGCTGTTCAGTAAACAAGATAGTGTACCCCAAACCTTCTACTTTTTCTGTGCCCGGCTGAAATACTCGCGTTTTATGTATGTGAGCTTTCAGAAAGATATGGCCGAAGAAACGCTGGTGCGCTGCCTGGTGGAAGCCCTCAACCGGATGGGGGGAGTACCGTGGGTAATTACCACGGATAATATGAAGACGGTGGTACTGAGGCGAGATGAAAAGAACCAACCAGTGTGGCATCCGGTGTGGCAGAAACTGGCACTAGAATTCGAGTTTCACCCGGAAGCCTGTGCCCCGGCCAGCGGAAACCAGAAAGGTGCCGTAGAAAATTTGGTAAAGTATACCAAAAACAATTTTCTAGCTGGTCGTACATTCTACGATGCGGCGGATCTGGTAAGGCAGTTGGAAGAATGGTTAGGGGTAGTGAATTACGAGCGTACATGCGCAGCGACCGGGGAAATTCCGGGTAGCTTACTGGAAATAGAGCGTAAACACTTCAGCCCATTGCCTGCTAGTGCCCGGGATTACGGTTTATTTACCAGCCTGGTGGTAAACCGGGAAGGGGTAGTCATTTTTGAGACCAACAAATATAGCGTACCGGCGGAACTAATGGGACAAACCCTGACAGCCCGGATACATCGGGAATGGCTGAAGTTATGGCGGGGTACGGAACTGGTGGCACAGCACCCCCGTTGTTATTCCCGAAACCGCCGCTTAGTAATACCGGAACATTACACCCAAGCTTTTGAGATCAAACCCAGAGCCAGAACCATGGTGTGGCGGGATTGGTTGTTAAATTTAGGACCGCAAGTGTACCAGTATGTGGCGGTAATCTGTCGACGGCAAAGAGCCACCATGAGTGAACAAATCCACCAACTATACGCGCTGGCCCAGCAGGTAGGGCTGGAAGAATTCCAGGCGGCGGTGGAATTGGCAACGGAACAACAGCTTTACGGGGCGGAATATCTCAAGGGTTTATTACTCAAGCCAGCGGGTTCAGGCAGTAATGCCGCTACCCTCAAGCCCACTCAACCAGCGGTGGAACGGCTACTCAGTGAATACGAACCACTGGTGGCCAACCGTTTTTCGGCCATACCTGAGGAAAATGAAATAGAAAGGGCGGTGGGATGAATAGTCTGGAACATAAACTCACCAGCCTAAAACTGGGCAGGGTAAAACAGGTATACAGCGATTGGATTGAACGGGCACGCGAAACCGGAATGGATTACGGGGAGTTTTTAGAAGAATTGTTAAGCGAAGAGTTGCTATCTCGTCAGGAGAACCAACTCAAAAAGCGTTTGCACTCAGCCAGTTTCCCTTTTGAAGCCAGCCTGGAACAATTCGATTTCAGTCGCCACCCGGAACTGAAGCGCAGCGTGATTTTACGCTATTTCGACAGCAGTTTTGTAGAAAAAGCTGGGAATTTACTCCTAATCGGGGCAAGTGGGCTTGGGAAAACCCACACAAAACACTACCCCTATTAGTACAAAGTCTTGCTGGGAAGGTACCGTTACGGTCATTGATCCCAGGCACCACTTTTACCGTCAAACCTTCCGCCTGTTAGGAATTTGCAACAAACAACATATCGGGCTCTCCTGTGTAGTTTTAGATCACAGGGATCAAGAGCACCAACTTCCGATAGGAATTACCGACCGTGCCCCTGAACCTCCTGAAAGTGTTTCTATTCCGGTATACTTAGCAGCTTTAAAGCGTTTGGTGTTAGCCTATACCCGTGTCCAATCACAATTAGTAGGAAGGGGTATAGCCGATGAAGATAAATCAGCCGGAACTACTACCACCGTCCGCTCGTCCAGTTCCACTACCCAATGTCTCGGTGACAGTGCTACAGGTAACCACTGCTCAGGTATGGACCCATCTCTCTCCCCAGCAACAGCAACTGGTCCTGGAGACGTTCATAAAGATTTGCCAGACCCTGGGCAATCGGGTAATAAACACCGAGGAGGTTAATTATGACTGATTCTACTAAACTGGCTTTGGCGACCGGGCAATCCAAACTTACCTTACAACACTGCCAGCGGCTGGCTTATGTTTATGTACGCCAATCCACTGCCAAACAAGTGGAAAGAAATCGAGAGAGCCAGGAAAATCAGTATCATCTGGTGGAACGCGCCAAAATGCTGGGCTGGTCAACGGAACGGATCCGGATTATTGATATGGATCAGGCCCAAACTGCCTCTAGCAGTTCTCACCGTGCTGGCTTCAAGGATCTGGTAGCGGAAGTATCGTTGGGATTGGTGGGCATTATCTTTGGTTGGGAAGTTTCCCGACTTGCTCGCAATAACAGCGATTGGTATCATTTATTGGACCTCGCCGCTCTGTTTAAGACTTTGATTGCTGACAACGATGGTATCTATGATCCACGCCTGTACAATGACAGACTTTTATTAGGATTGAAGGGTACAATGAGCGAAGCTGAACTTTATTTAATCCGCCAGCGGATGGATGCCGGTCGGCTAAATCAGGTACATAAGGGAACTTACCGCCAGTGTTTGCCTACTGGTCTGGTGCGCTTGCCAGATGGTACGGTGGTAAAAGACCCGGATGACAGCATTCGCCATACCATTGAACTGGTATTTAATCAGTTTGCCGAAAAAGGTAGCTCCTGGAAAGTAGCCAAGGCTTTAAAACAAGCGGGAGTTCTTTTACCCCGGTGCCAAACCGGAGGCTTTTTCCGGGGGCAATTGCTGTGGAAACCGGTAACCGAGGCGGCTGTTTACAAAATACTAAATAATCCGGGTTATGCCGGAGCTTTTGTATACGGACGCAGACCAACCGATCCCTTTCGCAAGCAGATAACAGGCCGACCTATTCAGGTGCACAAACCGATGGAGGAATGGATTAACATCCAACAAAATGTTATCCAGCTTATATCAGCTGGGAACAATACCTGTCCAATCAAGCGCAACTCAGGCAGAATGCCTCAAATTTTAGGCGGACAACCGCAGGCGCTCAGGGAGTTAGCCGACAAGGCCAGGCACTACTGCAAGGTTTACTGGTGTGTGGGAAGTGTGGTGCTCGAATGCGGGTAAGCTACAAAGATGCCCCTCGATATCTCTGTGACCGAAAATTCAAAAATATGGTAGATCGCATTTGCCTATCGGTAAGCGCAGCCGCTGTGGAAGAAGTGGTAGTGCAGGCTTTTTTTGAGGCAATACGTCCGGCCCAACTTGATGCCCTGGAAGCCGTACTGGTAGCACAGGAAAAAGAACGAAGGGAGTTATTCCGGCACTGGGACGAAAAATTAAAACGGGCACAGTATGGGGTGCAATTAGCCGAACGGCAGTACAGTCTGGTGGATCCGGAAAACCGCCTGGTAGCGGGTGAACTGGAAAAACGTTGGGAAAACGCTCTCATCGCATTGAAAGAAATCCAGGAAGGGTACCGACGATTTGAAACGGCCCATTATCCGGTGACATTACCCACCGAACTGAAAGAACAATTTCGTCGAATTTCTGAAAGCCTGCCGGAATTATGGCAAAGCGGTCAGCTGGACAATGCCCAGAAAAAGGATTTACTACGCTCACTGGTAGCCAAGGTCATAGTGGACCGGGTAAAAAGTGACACGTTAGAATTAAGAGTAGTCTGGATTTCGGGTCACTATACCAAATTAGAAGTAAACCCCCCTATTCATCGCACCAGAGATCTGGGAGAGTACGAGGAATTGGCAGAACGGTTACAGGTTTTGTGGAAAGAGGGTCTTACGGAACAAGAAATAGCTGAGCAGGTGAGCCGAGAGGGGTATCGTTCTGCTCGATCAAAAAATGTTTCAGCAGCAACCGTGAGAGACATTCGACTACAATACTTAAAACAACATCCTGAAGAATTAAATCTAAAGACCATGCGCTTAGGCAATTATTTGCCGGTGCAGGAACTGGCTGTTCGAGAAGGCTTTAAAGTAGACTGGGTATACAGGCAGATAGCCAACAAACGGATAAAGCCGGAATATCTTAAAAAGCATCCTCGTCGCCATAGTTATTTAATCCAGGACAATGCGGAGTTAATTGCACAACTAAGACAATACTGGCAGCGGAAAGAGGACTGGCTAGCGAAACGTAATAGTCAGATTTAGAAATAATCCCTACCAATCAAAAAAGCGTGAACCTATAGTAGCAAAGGAGGCATTCTGATGGATGGGTTAAAACCCATCTTTCGATTGCAGCCGGAATTAAGATGGTGCAGTTGGGTTACACCGTAAAGTTCATTACGGCTCAACAACTGGCGAACCAAGTGATTGCGGCTAGCACTCGCCAGGAAATAGCCAGGATTTTAGAGCCGCTTTTGAAATGTCAGGTGTTGGTATTAGACGAACTGGGCTATTTACCGATGGACGCACGTGTAGGTCCGGCCTTATATGAGCTGATCAGCGGACGTTACCTCAGAGGTGCTACGATCATTACCAGTAACAAAAGCCTTTCTAACTGGGGCGAACTGATCGAGGGTGGTGATACTGCCTTGATGGTGGCGATTATTGACCGTTTATTGCATCACGGAGAAGTTTTTTATTTAAGAGGTAGCAGTTACCGCACTTTAGGAAAGGAGAGTTACGGCTTAGAGCGTCGGCAACTTCCACCAGAAGAAAAGAAACCGGAAGCGGGAACTGGTTCTTAAAGATTTCAAGAGGCTAAGATTATTTCAGCCTAATAAGAGCTGGTTGAGCGCAAAAGCTTGGCTTTTGTGCGAACGCCAGCGTGCGACAGGCCACTGCCTGGAGCTTTTTCTTAAAAAAGTGGGTTAAATTCAGATGCATTTTTAGCCCGGAATATTAGGTCTTGACAACCGCAATCTACACAAGGGCACATGTTCTGCCATCCGATAGCCGAAACGGTGGCGTAAGTCATGGGGACTAACATCTTTCAGTTTAGCTTTGTCGGCGTATTTCTTACCTAAAGCTCTCTCAGTCAGGGCTTCACCTGTTTTTTCTGAGGGGAATACGAATACCAACTCAGTTCCTAACTTTGCAAGGTATTTACCCAAGACCCCGCGGGCAGTGGCGTTGAGCGGTACTTCTCGGTATTTGTTACCTTTACCTACTACAGTCAGGGTACCCTTTCGCCCTGCAATTTTCACTTGCTCAGGTTTAAGCAAACAAATTTCACTCGCCCTAAGTCCTGTATGTAAAAGAAGTACCACCAGTGTGTGGAATGCCCCCTATATGACCAGACCAGATTCTAGCCGCTTTTGAGCCAACCAATTATGTTCAAATTCTACTGGCGCTAAGTAACCCAAAGACGAATGTAAGCGACCTTCATTATAAATCCGTTCTAGCCTGTAGATTGCGGTTGTCAATAGGTTCATCCGCAATCTCGCTGATTCAGCTAAATTTTGAACCGGAATTTTGTAACCTTAACCGTAATCTAATCTCAAAATGGATTACACATCAGCGAACCTGCGGAAGAGCCACATTTGGAACGTAGCTCACAACATTTGCACTATTTCATCGAAAACTTAATCTTGATCACTTCATTTTGATATCGGTCTAAAGCAGTCGACCAACTTGAGCTAGACTGCCCTGCTGGGCATTTCGCTTTTTGCCTATCCCAGTCAATTTCAAAATCACTGGCATTAAAACCAGCTCCTTTTGCTTGCCAATCATTACTACCACGGGCGGGAGCCACTAAATCTATTCCATAATCGCGCTGGCTTGCTAAAAATTGTTTGGCTTCGGCGTAATTGGTGTCGGTTAAATGTTCCTTAGGTAAAAGCCCTTTTTGCTGGAGAGCTTGGTGAATACGTGGGGTTACATCCACATCGCCATTACCAGCACGACTGGTTTCGACATGAGTAATCAAATGAGGGCTATCTTCCTCACAACTCTCTGTTAAATGCACCTTGTAACCCACCCACCAGGTTTTCCGCTTGCGTCCATAGCTAGCTTCTGGATCGTAGGGCGAACAAATCATTTTAGCGGGAGGAGGAATGTTATCATCCTCCCTGAATTTGAGTTCAGCCTCTTGCCACTCGAACTGTTGGAGCCACACTTGACCTAATAATTTCACCGCTGGTACTTGCCACAACCAGCTAGTTTCTTTGGAGTTCACTATAGCTTCAAGTAGTAAGTTACCATCCTTACCAATTGTTTCGACTAAAGTGCTGCGCTTAGTCTTTTCTTTTGGTAGCCGATATTCCTCGAACTTACGGTCATAGCGATTAAACCATTCGGCTGGTATGCTACTCTTTAGCCACTCAGGCACAACTACAGCTAGTACATTTAGAGTAGCTCTAAGGGTGTCCCCATCAGTTACAAGTTAAGAAATTAAAGGGAAAGTCAAATCAGGTTTAGGTCTGGGTCTTGGACGTTTGACAATCCCTAAAAGTTTGGCATTAGTGGCCAAATACTGAACCACACTAACTTCTAGCCCTCTAGCCCTCACACGGCTTATATGACCCAGCCCCAGATATACCATTTCTACCGAAATTCGGCTCAAAGGCAGTTCCAATTCCTCCGCCACCCCATCACTCAAATCAATCAAGACACTGTACATTAACCAGGTTGTCCATAACTGTAATAATATGGCGTTTTGGCTACTGCCATAAAAATAAGCTAAGCCCAGCAACCGTTTTACCGTTTTGAAGGCATCCTCTATCCGCCAGCGTTGCCGATATAGTTCGGCGATTTGAGTGCCACTTAACCGCTCTAGCTCCAGCACATTGGTGACATAACTGTACCATTTACCCGCATATTCTATTTCCACTTGCCTTAATATTAACGGTTGCCTAGCCGCATCTTTCACTTGTATTAGCCATTCACGCTGCCCCTCTCTCCAGCTTAACTTCTGGAGAACTTGATGCACCATTCTGCTCTTGACCCGACTGATAAAGTATTTGCCTTCTGAGCTTAACTGAGCGTATCGCCCATAATTCACGAAGCCTAAATCGAACAACAGTAAAGCCCCACTGGGCAGGCTTTCACAAATTTGTTCCCACCAGTTCTGTTCGTGGCAGTAACTATCCTCCTCATACCATACTTGGGTAGGTAATTGACTACGCAAGTCTAACATTGCTAACATTCGCCCACCTAATACCGTCTGCTCAGTTTCCGGTAACAAACCCACTTTCTTTATCAAGGCATCCAAACTGGAAGCGTCCACTGCCACTATCTGTTTGAACTCAGCCAGCCCCTTTTGCAACTCTTTCGGGAGGGGACGTTGGCGGGCTTGGCTACGTTTTTGTACTTCTGGCAAGACCTCCCTTAAAATACTTTCAAATAGACTAGCGGGCAACTCTCGCAAACGTTCACTCACGGCTTGCTGGCTTACTTTAAGGGCTGGTTGCCACAGTTGTCCGTACTGATTAAGTTCTCTAACCGCGGCACTGACCGAACCCAATTGTCGCCAGATTAGACTAATCAGGAAACAAACCATTACTGGTAGGGTGAGGGTACGGCAACGTAAGCCTAAGCTTTGATAATGCTGCGTCAGATTTAGAATTGCTGGTTCGATCAACTGATTGAGCAGTTGCTCTATTTCCTGCTCGGTTGGGGCGGGGACGGGTCGTTTTGAGCGCTCCAACATTATTGCTCTGGTCTGACGTGAATGGCTCGTTTTGGTATTCTTTTTATTATTATTTTGGGTACTCATACCTCAAATTATAAGCTATTTTGCTTCTTTTTTGCTTGACAATCCTTTAGAACCCTTAACTTGTAACCTATGGGGTTTCACCTACTAATACTACTCGGTTCAAGGCTCTTACTTGTGCCAATACATGGGTAGCATCGGTTCTTTGGCGACCACCTGCTTTCACCAAACCCTTTTGCTTAAAGTAGTTCAGCATTTTCTCAAAAATGAGCTGCTCGGCATTACCAGCTACCAAGCGGTTACGGAATTCACTTAGGACTGAGAAATCGAAGCCGCTATCTTCTAGAGGCAAGCTTAAAGCATATTTCCAGTCCAAACGACCGCGTACTGCATCGGCTGCCTGCCTATCAGACAAACCTTCCATAAATTGCATTAAAGTTACCAGCACCAAACGCCAGGGTGCTATGGCTGGTTGCCCTGTGGTAGAAAACAGCCCGGCAAACTCTTGATCTTGATATAGTGTGCCTATTTCATCGCGCATCTTGATAAAAACACTGCCTTTTGGGAAAGCGGCTCTGGCGGTCAAGGCAGTCTGCTCAGGTACTGGACTAATTGGTTCAGGTTTGAGTGACAATGTTATTCTCCCTATTGGGGCAAGTAATCTTATTATTTTAGTTGGAGATAACAATTTTACTCTGTTTTTACCACCCTGTCTTCGCCAACAGTCACTATGTAACTTTTCATGTGACACCTTTAAGCATGAAAATGGATTTTAGGGGTTCTAATTAATAGATAGTGTAGCGGCTCTATGTTATTCTAAAAAGGTAGAGTTGGGCGAGAGGTCGTTAATGGATAATGGTGCTGCTAGCCTGGACAACAGTCGGACCGGAATGCCTTTGAGCACCTTTAATTGTTGCCAATGCTTTGGTTAAACAGAAGCAGTTGAGCACGCATAGCAGAGTTCTTTTTACTGGGCATTCAACCAACCCTACTTAACGAGTAACTATATCTAACTTAGTAAGTGAGGTAAATATGCTGGTGCTTCATCCCTCTTGTGCTGGTCTGGATGTTCATAAAAAGAGCGTAGTAGCCTGTTGCCTTAAGCTGGAAGCAGATGGTACCCAGCTTCAAAAAACTCGAACCTTCGGCACTACTACGATTGAGCTTCTGGAACTGTTGGATTGGTTCTCACAAGAGGAAGTTACGATTGTAGCGATGGAAAGTACCGGAGAATATTGGAAACCAGTGCATAATATTTTGGAGGGTCAACTTGAGATATTACTGGTTAATGCTCAGCACGTTAAACACGTCCCTGGTCGCAAAACCGACGTTCTAGACGCGCAATGGTTGGCAGAATTACTTCAGCACGGTCTCTTACGAGCTAGTTTTATTCCACCACGTGCTCAACGTGATCTGAGGGATTTGACCCGGCAGCGCAGCAATCTGGTCAGGGAACGTGCCAGTGTGATCAATCGTCTACAAAAGGTTCTGGAAGCGGCCAACCTAAAACTGGCTAGTGTAGTTTCAGATATTAGGGGAGTATCCGCCAGGCAAATGCTAGAAGCTATCATCGCTGGTGAAACCGACCCACAAAAACTGGCGGAACTGGCACGTGGTAGAATGCGTGCCAAACGAGCTGAATTAGCTAAAGCTCTGAAAGGCCAGGTTCGAGATCAACACTGTTTCCTACTCACCCAGCATTTAGCCCATCTTGATTTCCTGGATGAGCAAGTTGAGATTTTCAGTTCTGAGATTGAACGACAATTGAAAGAGGGTCCGTCGGTTAATTTGGTCAGTCCTGACCCTGCTACTAAAATAGGTCAAGCTCTTGAAAGTAGTCAGAATAATTTCACTCCAGACCCCAGCACCCCAGCTACCGCTGTAGCTACGTTGAATTGGGAAGAAGCAGTGGCTTTATTAGATACTATTCCTGGAATTGACCGTAAAGTAGCCCAACTGCTTATCGCTGAAATAGGTATTGATATGAGCCGTTTTCCCTCAGCCGCACATCTGGCTAGTTGGGCTGGAGTGGCACCGGGCAATAATCGGAGTGCCGGAAAACAATTGCCGGGACGTATATCTTCTGGAGATCGACCAGTACGAAAGGGTTTAATTCAAGCTTCTCACGCTGCTGCAAAAAGTAAGAAAAGTTATTTGGGAGCACTCTACACCAAGCTAGCGGGCAGACGGGGTAAACGCCGAGCAATTATTGCAGTAGCGCATTCCATTCTGGTAAGTGTGTATTATATGTTTACTCGAAAAGAAGAGTACAAAGAGCTTGGCTATGATTACTTGGACGAACGCAAACGTGGCACTATTACTAATCGGTTAATTCGGCGGTTAGAGCGGTTGGGTTATCAGGTTAATCTTAAAAACCCTGAACCCAAATTAGCTTGATCATTTTTCTGACCGCTTTCTCTATTTGGTTAGGGGGAAACCGGATTTTCATAGCAGAGCCATAAATATGACCTCTCACTACAAGCCGTTTTAAGCCCCGTTAATCCCCAAAGAGTACCAATATATGGCACAACATACTCAAGAACCGCCTTAGCAGGCCTTGTAGCATGAGGCTTTTTTGCCATTCTGACAAAAATATACCTGAGAACTAACTCTTTTGCCCAAGTTGGCAGAAGATTTCGTGGGAAGAAAACGAATTCCATTGTGGCAACAGTTTAGTAGGGGATTTCAAGTAGGTCGGTGGCTTTGCTTTTGGCTGCTTCTCCCCGCCGATCGTAACGAGCAGTAGTGGTGACACTGGCATGTCCCGCTAACTTCTGCACCGTAGCTATATCCGCTCCCGCATCCAAGAGATCCGAGATGAAGGTGCGTCGTAGGTCGTGTGGACTAAACGATTCTAGGTCGGTTTGTAAACCGCGCTTTTTTAATATTTTCATTACCGATTGGTCGGTCATAATTTCCACTCTAACCTTACCACTTTTATGCACCGGGCAGAAAAGCGCTCCAGCAGTATCACCTCGCTGCTCCAGCCAGACCGCCAGAGATTTTGCGGCTCCTCCTTTGACATACACCAGTCGGTCTTTGCCACCCTTGGCTCCTCTAATAGTTAGCGCCCCGGTGGCAGGGTTATAATCCTTCAGCTCTAGCTTGACCACTTCCGAACGGCGCAGTCCGGTGCCGTACATCAACCCGATCAGGGCAGCATCCCGTAACCCGCCCGGCGTTTTTTCAGCTTGGCAGGTTTTGATCAGGGCCTTTAACTCATCTTTATCCAAAGCGCGACCCCGCGGGAGGGTTTCACCCCGGCGGTTTTTAACATCGCGGGCACGCTGGTAATCTTCGCTTTCCATTAGCCCCAATTTCCAAGCATGGTAGAGGACACTACGCAAGCCTGACAAAGCCTGATTGACGGTGGCGGGGCGGTAGCCGCGTTCCACCAGGACGGGGGCGATGGCAGCGGTATGCTGGTAACGCAGTTTATGCCAGGGCAGGGTCAGGGCAGTTTGTTTGCCACCACTGACGACTTCGGCTATAAGAGTGAGAGCACGGAGCATTCCACGCCGACCAACCGGGCGCAGAGTAGCGAGATAAACCGCTGCCGGATTCTGATCAAGCGGCAGCGAGTTAGTTTCCTCCTGGTTTACCGAGACTATTTCTACTGATTGTGCTACTGGTATTACCTGCTCATCTGCCATATTTGTTCTTTCGCTGAGGTTTTTAACCTGATTTATTTCTATTACAGTGTACCACAGCTATCCAAGTTCCCACAACAGATATTGTCATTACTTAGGAATGAGGCTTGCCAAGTTCCAACAATGGTAATCGTCATTACCTATAGACATTCACCAAGTTAATTTTGCCTCTATTAGGTTTAGGTTTTCAGCAATTGGGATGAACTTCCGAGGATTAGGTGCTTTCCGACATACTCTTTGCGGGTTATACTGGTGAAGAAAGTGTCAAGTTTCAATCCCCTTCCGAGGATTAGGTGTCTTCAAACTGTTCGGGCGCATCAACGTCCGACCCGGCACCTGTGCCCTGCTCACAGGCAATCAGGGTTACGAAGCCGCCTTAAGATCCAGCAACCACGCTCATTTGAGCCTACCCGCCGGACCTTTGGTAGTGCAGGTGGTCAACATGACGGTGCAAAACCGCCCTCAGTCTGGACAAATGGCAGGTAACTCTAGCAGGAGTGTTGAGCTTTCAGGTAACCGATCCCTTCAAAGCAGCCAATACCGCTCATTTACTCCAGACCCTAGATAACTCTCCACCCGTGCCACCCTGCTTTCCTTAATCGAGGAATTTGAACATGATGCCCTCACCGGGCGAACTATTCCTAACTCGGCCGGAGGAGTACGCGAAGATACTTCAAGCTGCATCCCGACCCTGTGCCGGGGCGTGATAGAAAGATTGCAGGCAGATAACAGCCTCAACGCGCTCCAACTCATCTCCTTTCACGTCACTTCACGGCAAGGGGCGTGGGATCAACGCGCGGCGCTGGAGTGGGGCGGCAGATCGAGTTTCATTGGACTTGTTCGAGCGCAGCCTACCACAGCGCCTGACCAACCTGCGCTACCAGTTGTTAAGTGGGCGTTACCGTCCCGACCCGATTGTCAATTTTCGCTTGCCCAAACCGGGCGGTGGTTACCGGGTACTTTCAATACTCACTGTGCGCGATAGAGTGGCGCAACGGGTGGCGCTGAACGTAATTGTGCCGCTTTCGAGCCGGAATTTCTGCCCTGCAGCTTTGGTTTCCGACCTGACCGCTCTACCCGAACCGCGCTGGATGAGATTGAAAAAGTCTATCGGGAAGGCTACCGTTGGGCGGTGGATGCCGACATAGAAGCGTTTTTTGACAATATCTGTTTATGATAATTTAAAAAGGGTTCTGGCGCACTTTGCGTGAAAATATGGGCGATAACCCAGATTAGTTAAGCCGCAGTAGGGCGTAATACCCTCGCCCTTAGCAACGTGAATCTAGCGCGACCGAACATTGTTTTCTTAATCGTTTTCAATCGATTAACCTGACCCTCTACCTGACCTTGGCTGAACTCCAAGGTTAGACCAGCTTTCACTGCTGCCTGGTCTTGCCTTATCCCATTCGCAAAACTTCCCAATTCCTGTAATTGTGCCAGCCCCACCTGCTGTTCCACCTTTTTCAGCCACTCTTCTAAATTCTGACCTTGCCGCCCTCGTAGCATTTTCACAAATTCCTGACTGAGTTGGTAAGCTGTTTCTATTTCACTATCAAAGGTTCGTAGATGGATCAACAACTCCTGCTGCTTTTCGGTTAAATCCTCTGTATTCTTCAACATTACAAAACTGGCTTTTCTGGCACTTAGCAGTGGTTGTGGTTTTAGCTTAGGGAGCGCCTTACCTTCTGCACTACTTGCTCCAGGTGGTCTTCCACGACCAGTTTTCAGTGGTTTTGGCGGAGGATGATTCAATCGGTATTTTGCCAGATATTGAGCCATAAGTGCCCACGACCCGGTGTAACCACGCTCTTTAATCTCAAGGAAAAGTTGTACCCCTTTGTAAACTCCTTCTGCCTATCTCAGTGCAATATAAGGTTTGTACAAATCCAATATACTTGGCCCGGAGGCACGGGGAGTGTAACGTGGTACTTGTTCGGCTATCAAATATTTCTTTACAGTTTGCCTGCTAATTCTTAATTCCCTGGCAATTCTGCGTTGGGTTAAGCCCTCCTCACATAGTGCCTTAATATGTTCAAATAAATAATCTTTGCGACTAATTGGTATGGTTAGTGGCGTTTCTTCAGCAGAAATTTCCTTATCTTCATTTTCTAGGGTGGTTAAAGCAGTCTCAAGTTTTAGCCCTACCTTCCTTCTTTGTTCGTTCTCTGAAAGAATTACAGGCTCAAATTCTTGGTTTTCAACTTGTTCTACCCGGCTACATTCCAGTTGCTCCGTCTTAACTTGCCTGGGGAGTAAACAAGCACTTTTACGCTCAAACATAGTTTTGAGATGGTCTCCCAGATTCACGTGAGATGGGCCGCCAGCGAGTTACTCTTCCAAAGAAAAGCACTTTTCCAACGGCCTTCTCCCAAACGGTGCGGGCATCTTTCAATGCACACCGCTTTCCAGCATCGGTCTAGCCTGTCGCGGACTTCGGTACTCGTCGAAATGGTCGTCCATAGGTTACATCTTGATGGCAACTTTCACATAAAACTAAAGTTTTGCGCTTTCTTGCCGCCATTACTTTGACCCAGCCTGGCTTCTCTCGCCCAGGGTATCGCTCAAGCTCTTTTAACGCTCTAATGTGATGGACTTGTATTCGCTCAGCTTTTCCGCTGGCTCCACAATTTTCACATTTGTCCGCTAAAAGTCGTTTGACCAATTCCGTTCGAGGTGGCCAGTTGAAAACTTTCTTCTCGTCTTCAATCGAGGCTTTAATATCCCACTTCAGTGAAATATCGCCCCAGCGTGCTACCAACGGTTTCTTCCCTGGTCTTTCAATGGTTTCTTCCAAGACTTTGTAACGTTTTCCTTCTAACTCATATTCTGTCTGGTATTTCTGGTAGATTTTAGGTACCGACAATTTGAGTTTTGCCGCTATTGTTTTGGTTAAGGAAGTTTCCATTACCCCATCTAATCGGGTAAACGTGTGGAGGTTGTAGGCTAGTCGGTAGTATTCGACTAACCCTCGAAACTCATAACGATACAGATTTATGATGGTGAAAACGCTATCGTTAATTAGTTCCGTTCTTTGTAAAACTTTGCGGCTGTGTTGTTTGTAACGCTGGCATTTACTTTTCACAACCTCCTTTGGCACTCTGAGGCCAATGTTTCCATTGACACAACGACGACCAGTTGTATCGCGCCGACTGTTTTCGTGGATTGTGTGTATCTCGTAATTGAGAAAGTTGGCTTTTTGGGTTTTGGCATGCGTGATCAACGTTTTAGCCTCGGATAATTTTAATTCCAATTTCTGGCTTAAAAACTCTCCGATTTTTCGCTTAATCTCTTCTGCTTCCGCCTTAGAGCCAATAAAACCTAATAGAAAGTCGTCGCAATACCGAATGTATCTTAAACGTCGGTAGTTTGGATCATCAGGGTCTTGCGAAGGCAGTTTTTGAACCTGTTTCCATAGTTCGCGTCCTATTTCCGTTCGCCCTTTGGAAGTTTGGTAATAGGCACTGTGCTTGATCTTCTCGTATTGTGGATTAAGTCTTCTTCGTTCGCCCCTGGTGTATTCTGGAATAAGTGTAGTTTCGACCCATTTGTCCAGTTGGTCTAAAAGTAGGTTCGACAAAAGGGGGCTAAGAATTGAACCCTGCGGTGCTCCGCTATAGGTGGCATTCCATCGCCAATTTTCCAGGTAGCCTGCTTTTAGCAATTGGCTGATGAGCCGAACAAACCTCTCATCTTTAATATCCTCTCTGAGCCTGGCCTCAATCTTTTCATGAGACAGACTCTCGAAGCATTTTGAGATATCTCCTTCTATAAACCAAACTGTGCCAACCCAATTATGATAGATTTGTTGTAAAGCGGTATGACAACCTCGTTTTGGTCGAAATCCATGTGAGAAGTTGCTGAAACTTTGCTCATAGTAAGCTTCAAGAATGAGGCGAATTACTTCTTGTAACAGTTTATCCGACCAAGATTGTAGACCGAGCGGTCTCTGTTTGCCATCTTTGCGTGGAATGTAAACTCGTTTGGCTGGTTTCCAATGGTATTTCTCCTGACGTAATTTCTCGATGATAGCTTCAATTTTAGTCAGGCTCATCCCATCAGCGGTTTCTTTATCCGCTCCTGCCGTCATGGCTCCTTTGTTCCGATATATCTTACCGTAAGCCATTAGGTAGAGATTAGGATTGTAGAGAAGGCGATACACTCTTTCTAGTGGTAAGTTTTGAGTACCGCGCTTTTGGATGAGTTCGAGGATATTACGGGCTTCACGCATCACGCGCCCCTTTCTATACTCAACTCGCCGACACCTACCCTGCTGACCTTTGTCAAAGGGTCAACTCTGGCCTTCTTTCAAAGGCTGCCCCTTCGCCATGTACTGAGTTTTCCTCAGCCCGGACTACTATGGGGGTTCCGTGACCGTAGGTCTCGCGACCCGTAGGTCATCCCGCATCCCACTTGTTAGACGTTCTAGCTCGCCTTAGGTGCCCTTTCATCTCCTTGAATGGGTTCATTACCCATCACTCACCGAAGAGAGTGTTTTGCATCCCTCGTAATCTGATGCATATTTCGGTGACAGCGCGATAAACGTTATTAACGCTGAGTGTTCCTTACCACCGTTGGTAGATTAGGTTCGGCAATTCAGCTTCACCATAGCGAGCAGGACACCCTCAACCAGACCTAAACGTCTTCAGTCTGCTGAGGTTTTGTGGCATGCTACTGTCCTGTCTGGGTTTTCCCCATCGAGTAAGCCACCGTCCTAACGGTCTGTTACTCTCAACCGCTCCTTTCTCTAAAAGGTATCCAACAAGCGTCTATACGGCGCACCAAGAGGTGAAATCTATCAGCCACCTGAATCGCTTCTGGTGCTCCTCGCCTGGCACCATCAGCATAAGCACTGGCACGATCCCTACTGACTACCTCCACCCCTGGATGTTCCTCCAGCCATTTAGCTAATGTGTCGGCTTTTCGGTCAGCTAGTAAATCTACCGGGCAATGTTGCTCTAAATCGATCAAGATCGTGCCGTATTCGACCCCTTTCTTGTAACTCCAATCGTCCACTCCTAGAATTCGAGGAGTAGGTTGTAAAGGGATCGGCGTTTTTCGAATAATGCGTAATAGAGTATCACGGCTTACTTTTACACCCTCTTTAGCAGCTTGCCGAACACCCGGTCTACCTCCCAGCGCAAAAGCCAGATTTTCGAGCAAATGATATTGGCGAATGGTACGCCTGGCTTTTCTTTCGAGCAGAATTGGTACTTGTTCCGCAAAAGTGCGACGCGGGCAACCAGAATTATCACAAAAGAAACGGCGTATGGTTAAACTCAAGCTTACTTGTTGCCCGATTAACGGCAAGTCTGTCGGTTGTCTTTTGTAACGGCTATGCACCCGCTCCGCCGTAAATCTACAACTCGGACATTGTGTAGTCTGGTATGTTAAATGTGCTTCGAGAAGCAGGGTACTGCCTTCTTCTTTACAGGCATCAAGCTGAATTTCCCAGCGTGTAGGTAAAACAATTTCTTCTAACATAGGCTAGCTATTTCTAGGAATTAGAACACAATTACTACCCCCTAAATTATACCAATAATAGCTAGCTACCCTTTCCACCGATTCACGCATAGTGCGCCAGAACCATTTTTCCCTTGACAAAAACAACCTGCCAGAAATAGCGGGAGAGGAAGAGCAAATCGTGCAAATTTGGTTTATTAGTTTGCTCTTCTTGATTGGTTGTCCTCTTCCTCTATGTTAAACTTCCCCTGACAATTGGTTTATTAATTCTGTCCAACCTGCTGTGGTTGACGTTTAGATAAACGGGGCTATAGGAAATAGAAACCCGTATCGGAACTTACAAAAGAATGACAGTTTGTAGCCAGTTACCAGCAAATTTAACAGCGAATATTCGTCAAATTAGAGGTAGAAAACCCCTTTTTGACCACCTTATAGCGGGTAGCCGGTCTTACTTTGGTGCCAACCGCTCGACCCTTCCCATTTCCTCGCACTTTGCTGGCTTTGGCCGGACTGCCCAACTGCACAATTATTCCGGACAAGCCTCGTCGAATTTGCTGAGGGCTTGGCTTTCGTTGACTATTTTCCCAAGGTCGCAACACTTCCAAGCCCAAGCCTTGAGCGATTTGCAATTCGTCGTGTACCAAACTGACTATCGCCGTCCACAACTCAAACTGGCTCGGATAGCGCAAGCGTGGTTTTTCCCACAACAAATCTTGTTTGTCAAAACGATAGCCGTGTTCTATCGAGTAACGCCTCTTGTAATACGACCAGACTTGCGTCAGGTCAAGCTCAGTTTGACCCGACCACACATACCAACTTTCCAGAGGGTCATGGGTTTTACCACTGGCTGCCTCACGCTGTATTCGGATTATGCTCAGTGCCAGTTCAGGTGCTTCCCTCAAATGCAGCTCAGTCCATGCGCTTACTACCAGTTTGTGTCCATTTTCGTCCGTCCCAACCCACACTCGCTGCGGCAAACCG